>CAZDZY010000067.1:0-16882 GCA_964510055.1 uncultured Christensenellaceae bacterium | reverse complement strand
CCTGCTGGTATTCATAAAGCACTGCCAGCTTATCCAAATAAAATTCCTCCTAAGCCAATAATTATGCGTATTCGTACAATGGATGCACGTTTTCAGCTTTGATTATCTCCACGTCCAATTGTAACGCATCGACGCGTGATTGTAAACTCATAAATACTTCCTCGATAAAATGCCGCTCAGTCTCAAAATGCCCGGCTTCAACGAGAAATATGCCGTTTTCCGCCGCTTCAATAAAATGATGATACTTCGCTTCGCCTGTAAGGAGCGCCTGCGCGCCCGCCTTCTTTGCCGCCTGTGAAAAACCTCCCCCGCTTCCGCCGACAACGGCAACTTTCTTGATGATACCGATATCCGTATCGGAAACACGAAGCGTCTTTACCTGCAAAGCGCTTTTTACATGCTCAAGGAATTCACCTTTTGTGAAAGGCCTGCTTAAAATACCTGTCCGCATAAGGCCTTCCCCGTCGCCGGAATCCGCGCAGATCACTTCCAGCCCAAGCCTTGAAGCAAGCATGTCGCCGATGCCATCCGCCGCCCTGTCGTAAGACGTGTGCGCGGAGTATACCGATATGCCGTATTTTATAAGCTGCATGGCTGCGGCGTGCGTTGTTTTACCGAAATCAAAGGATCTAAAGCTTTCAAAAAACAGCGGGTGGTGGGATATTATCATATCGCAGCCTTTTTCCTTCGCTTCTTCCGCTGTTTTCGCCGTTACGTCAAGCGTAATGAGTACTTTGTTTGTTTCGTGTGAGCACCTTATCTGCATCCCGCTGTTATCCCATTCATATGCAAGGGAAGGCGGTGCTATCGATTCGATGACGCTTATCAATTCATCCATTTTTACAGGCATCTTTTAACTCCTTGTATTTCATTATTTTTGCGTCCAGTTCATCCAATTTCTTTTTAGCGGCCGGTGTGCCGAAAAGTTTTATCTTCTCATGATTTTTTATTTCGGTTTCAATTCGGGTGCTTATGAGTTTTAATAGCGCTTCAGTCTTCTTTTTGATTATTATAGGCCCGAATTCGAGCTCTATATCGCTTAGCCGCGCGGACCTGCCTTTTTCAGCCTTTATCACCGGATAGAACCTCCCGCTTTCGGATATCAATTCCTCATCTTTTATGCGGTACCCGTTATCGCACAGCCATTGACGCAATACGTGGGCCATGGTATTGCAGGAGAGTATCAATGTTCCCGGGGCTTTTTCTTTATCAGTCTCCAGTATGTCCGCGATCAGTTCCCCGCCCATTCCCGATATAATCGCCGCGTCGGCTTCGTCTTCATTCAAAACGTTCAGGCCGTCCCCTTCCCTGAAGGATATGCGATCGCGCAGCCCTTTCGTGTATGCTAGCTTTTTCGCCTTTTCGAGCGACTTCCCGCTTATATCGGAACATATCACATACTCCGCTTTCCCGCTTTCTATAAGCGATATCGCCGTTATACCGTGGTCGCATCCTATATCGGCTGCGGTTTTTACTTTCGGCGCCATATCAGCGATCTTCTCAAGCCTTAAAGACATTTTTTGCCCCCGTTCATATTTACTTTTACAAAATAACAGGCAGCCCGCTTCAGACTGCCTGCCGTAGTATGCCTTAGTCAAGAAAATCCCTTAATTTCTTGCTCCTGCTCGGGTGCCGGAGCTTGCGCAGCGCTTTCGCTTCTATCTGGCGTATGCGCTCCCTTGTTACCATGAACTCCCTGCCGACTTCTTCCAGCGTCCTCGCGCGCCCGTCGTCAAGGCCGAAACGCAGGCGAAGCACCTTTTCTTCCCTTGGAGTAAGCGTGTCGAGCACGTCCATAAGCTGTTCTTTGAGAAGGGTAAACGCCGCGGCCTCCGCCGGTGCCGGAGCGTCGTCGTCCGGTATAAAATCTCCCAAATGGCTGTCTTCCTCTTCGCCGATAGGAGTTTCGAGAGACACGGGCTCCTGCGCTATCTTTATTATCTCGCGGACTTTATCTTCGCTTATATCCATTTCCCGAGCCACTTCTTCGGGCAGCGGGTCGCGCCCGTATTGCTGCAGCAGCTGCCTCGATACGCGTATCAGCTTGTTTATGGTTTCCACCATATGCACCGGGATACGTATAGTCCTCGCCTGGTCGGCTATGGCCCGCGTTATAGCCTGCCGTATCCACCACGTAGCGTATGTTGAAAACTTATAGCCTTTTGTGTAGTCAAACTTCTCAACGGCTTTTATCAAACCGAGATTGCCTTCCTGTATGAGGTCGAGGAAAAGCATTCCCCTTCCCACATACCGCTTAGCTATGCTTACGACCAGCCTTAAGTTTGCCTCGGCCAGCCTGCGCTTGGCCGATTCGTCGCCTTTTGCCATGGCTTTCGCAAGCTCGACTTCCTCTTCGGCGGTAAGAAGGTTCACCTTCCCTATCTCCTTCAGATACATCCTTACGGGGTCGTCTATGCTGACTCCCTCCGGAACTGCTATATCTATCTCGGCGTCTACGTCTTCTCCCTCTTCATCCTGTTCTTCTTTATCAAACTCGTTATCGACGACCTCGATCTTCATCTCTTCCAAAGCGCCCAATAGCTTGTCGAGATAATCAGCGTCCATCTCGGTGCCTTCCAAAGCGTCGTTTATCTCTTTATAGGTAAGAACGCCCTTCTTTTTCCCGGCCTCTATAACGTCTTTAAGCCTTTCTTCCTTATCCAGCTGTGAAATCGTCCCAAGCGCTTGTATCCTGGCAAGATTTTCCTTGGATAAGGTCATATCCGACCGGTTTTCTTTTTTTTCGGATCTCTGGCTCATTTCTTCGTCATGATCCGGATAATCAATAAGAGCATCGTTTTCAGATACATGCTTTACAGATGACTTTCCTCCAGTCATCGCTTTCTTATTATTGTTTGGCACGTCGGCCACCTTCTTGTTCAATAAAATCACCTTAATCCTGTAATTTGCTTTTGCCTGATTTTCTGTCCAGTTCGCTTATCTGCGCGAGCAGGCTGCGCCTTTCGTCACCTTCCGCGATTCTCAGGCTTTTTAATAACTCCGCCCTTAAGCGCGTTAGCTTCCCGGCCTTCATCTTTTCGATGCAATCTTTCAAATAGACCAGCGGTTCATCCGCTTCGACCTGCATATTTGAAAGGCGAACAGCCTCGCTCCTGTCATCCTCGTTCTCCAATTCCGATATTAATTCGGCATATGTTGGCTGAATTCCTCTTTTTTCGCTGTCATACAACGCGGAAAAAATATTTTTATGGGAATCCATCGAAAAGTCATCCTTATCGACTTCACCGGCAACGTCCGCAACGTACCTTGTATCGTTTATTAAATACGCTAAAAAAGCGCATTCAGCACTATCATCGTCATTTTCAATAATATTATACCTTTTATTGTCATTAGTATTCTTTGGGTCTTCCTTCTTTTGTATTTGCCCCGCTATCGAATCGCTGCTGAAGCCCGTCTCCAAAGCTATCCTGTTTACGTAACGCTCTTTGGCGATAGGGCTTTCAATGTTTTCTATTATCTTCGACGCCGCTATCGCGTACTGTTCTTTTCCGTCGTCAGTCGACAGATCGAATTCTTTTTTCTTTACGTCGAGTTTATAGGATATCGAATCGGGAGCGTCTTTTACTTTCAGGGCAAACCCTTTGAGCCCCTCCGATTTTATAAATTCATCGGGGTCCTTATTGTTTTCAAACCGTATCACCTTTACTTTTAATCCCTGGCCGTAGAGTATCTCTATGGCTTTCATTGTTGCTATCTCTCCCGCTTCGTCCCCGTCATAAGCTACGTATATGTCCGAAGTGTATTTCTTTAGAAGCTGCGCCTGCTCTTTTGTCAGCGCCGTTCCCAGCGACGCTACAGCCGCTTTAACGCCATTGGCGCAAAGGGACACTACGTCCATATAGCCCTCGACCAGCACAACGCCTTTCAAATTGGACATTTTTCTTATCAGGTTTATGCCGTATAAATTTTTTCTTTTTGAAAATACGGCTGTTTCCCTGGAATTAAGATATTTCGGAGCGCCTTCGCCGATCACCCTCCCGCCGAACGCGATAACTTCGCCCAAGGGGCTGAATATAGGAAACATCACCCTGTTCCTGAACGTATCGAACGGTTTGTTATCCTTTACGGAAACGAGGCCGCTGTCGCGGATAATGCTTTCTGAAAAGCCCTTGCCTTTAAGCAGGTCAAATATACCGCTCCACGCGTCAGGAGCGTATCCAAGCCCGAAACGCTTTATTATATTATCCTCTATGCCCCTCTTTTTCAGGTATTCGCGCCCCGCCGTTCCCTCCGGTGAATTCAATGTGTCGAAATAGAATCTCGCCGCGGTTTTATTTATTTCAAGTATGCGCTGCCTTTTCTGCTTTAAATCGAAATACTCTTTATCGTCTATTTTTTCCGGCATCTCCATATTTGCGCGTTTGGCCAGCAATTCCACGGCTTCGGAGAAAGAAACGTTTTCGATCTTCATTATGAAATTCGCAACGTTCCCACCCTGTTTGCACCCGAAACAATAATAAAGCTGTTTGTCCCTGTTGACCGAAAAAGAAGGCGTCTTTTCATGGTGGAACGGGCAAAGCCCCCAATAACGCCCGGCGCGTTCATTAAGCGTCGTATAACCCGATATAACGTCGACTATATCGTTTTTTGCGTATAGCTCGTAGAGCCAGCCTTCTGTAAACCTTGTCACTAAAGTCTTTGCCAGCCTTTCGGTATAAAGATGTTTCTGAACGTATTGACGGCGAATATATCCGTCATGCCTGCTATATAATCCGTTACAGCCTGTTTGATCCCGTAAAGCTTAACGTTTCTTTCCGCATCCTGTCCCATTTCTGATGGATTGCCTGTAAAGTATTCAAAAAGAAGCCGTATCATATTCTCCGCTTTCTTTTCTTCCTCTTTGGCTTCCGAGCCGAGATATACGCTCTGGAACATGAATTGCCTTAAATTTTCCGTCATTTCTTCTATCGCGGAAGACATCCTTATAAGCGGTCTGTCATAGCTTTCTTCCACAATGTCTTTTATCATCGTGTTTATCCTCGCGCTGTGCGTGCTTCCGAGCGCTTCCGCGCAATCGCCGGGAATACCCTTTATTATTCCGGCGCGGAGGGCGTCGTCGATATCGTGATTGATATACGCTATCCTGTCGGAATAATTTACGGCCATCCCCTCGAGCGTAGCGGGCTTAAGCGATTTCTTATGGTTTACTATGCCGTCCCTTACCTCGAACGTAAGGTTGAGCCCTTCGCCGCCCTCCAGAACCTCGACTACGCGCAAGCTCTGTTCGTTATGCTCAAAATGCCCTGTGAGGTCATTTAAGACCCTTTCCCCCGAATGCCCGAAAGGAGTATGCCCTAAATCGTGCCCCAGCGCTATGGCCTCCGTAAGGTCTTCATTGAGCCGCAAAGCCCGGGATATCGTTCTTGCTATCTGTGAGACTTCCAGCGTGTGCGTGAGCCGGGTGCGGTAATGGTCGCCTTCAGGCGACAGAAATACCTGCGTCTTGTGCTTTAAACGACGGAATGACTTGCAGTGGATTATCCTGTCCCTGTCGCGCTGGAAGGCTGTACGCAAAGGGCATGGCTCAAGTAGCCTGTCCCTTCCTTTCGACTCAGCTGCTTTCGCCGCGTATTGCGACAGCGTTTCGTATTCCCGCTTTTCAGTTTCTTCCCTAAAACAAATGTTCACATCGCTCATAATACTATATTTACACAAAAAGAGCTAAAATCCTTCTTAATAATCAAAAAGCTTTTCTTTCAGCTTTTGAAATATAAAAAAGCCGCTACTACTTAAACGGCTTTAAGCGCTGATTTGTTCCTGGATATAAATCACGGGAGCTTTTTGCCGCATATATTGCAGAATTCAAAATCTCCCTGCACGGATGCCCCGCAGTACGGGCAAAACCTGCCGGCTGTGTTTGCAGCGTACGGCTGCGATTGCATATTTCTGCCGTATTTTTGGTTCAACGGATCGATTTCTTCGTTACCTTCGGTTATGTCAAAGCTGAATATCTGTTCTGGCTCGTCGCGTTTTTAAGTTGTATATCGCTCCGGCGATGGCAACAAATATGAAAACGACTCCGAACAAAGCAAAAAACCACGGAGCGCCTATGCTAAGCGCAAATATGATCCAGATCACTCCGAAAACAGCGGCCGCGATACCGCTCACGCCGCCCATCATTGAAGGAGCTCTTCCCGGTTTTATACTTCTCATGTGATTTCCCCTTAAACATATGTTGCAGGTATTATATTACTGATCTGTACCTGTTCATAGTTTTATAAAAAAGAGGCAAGACATCAGCCTCGCCTCTTTTACGCTAATTACTATTTCTGTTTCGCGAGTATCGCGGCGTGCGCAGCCGCAAGGCGCGCTATCGGCACGCGGAACGGCGAGCAGGAAACATAGTTGAGGCCTATGTTATGGCAGAATATGACGGAACTGGCTTCGCCGCCATGCTCTCCGCAGATACCGAGCTTTATGTTCGGCCTTACCTGTCGCCCTAAGTCGGCAGCCATCTTCATAAGCTTTCCTACGCCCTTCTGGTCGACCTTCGCGAACGGGTCGGACTCGTATATCTTCTTGTTGTAGTAATCGTCGAGGAACTTGCCCGCGTCGTCTCTCGAGAACCCGAACGTCATCTGCGTTAAGTCGTTCGTTCCGAACGAGAAGAACTCGGCTTCCTGCGCTATCTCGTCGGCTGTGAGCGCCGCTCTCGGTATCTCGATCATCGTGCCGACCATATACTCGACTTTAACGCCCCTCTCGGCTATGACCTGCTCTGCTGTTTTTACGACGACGTCTTTTACGTACTTCAACTCTTTTATTTCGCCTACGAGCGGTATCATTATCTCGGGCTTAATGTTAAGTTTCTTTTCTTTCGCAACTTCAATAGCGGCTTCCATAATAGCCCTTGTCTGCATCTCGGCTATTTCAGGATACGTTACCGCAAGGCGGCAGCCCCTGTGGCCCATCATCGGGTTGAATTCGTGCAGGTTGGATATCGTCTGCTTAAGCTCTTCGAGCGGCATTATCATCTCTTTGGCGAGAGCCTTTATATCTTCCTCTTCGGTCGGAAGGAATTCGTGCAGCGGCGGATCGAGAAGCCTTATTGTGACCGGTCTTTCGCCCATAGCCTCGTATATTCCTTTGAAGTCTTCCTTCTGCATCGGAAGAAGCTTTGTGAGCGCTTTTACTCTCTGGTCTACAGTCTTCGAGACTATCATCTCGCGCATCGCGGGTATCCTGTCTTCGTTGAAGAACATATGCTCCGTCCTGGTAAGGCCGATGCCTTCGGCGCCGAACTTTACCGCCTGCGCGGCGTCTTTGGGCGTATCGGCGTTTGTTCTTACCTTAAGCGTCCTTACTTCGTCGGCCCATTGCATTATGATACCGAAGTCGCCCGTGAGCTCCGCGGGTTTTGTTCCTATCCTCTCTCCGTATACGTTGCCGGTCGAACCGTCAAGCGAGATGTAGTCTCCCTCTTTATAGGCTTTTCCGCCGACTGTCATCGTCTTGTTCTTCTCAGAGATCGCGACCTCTCCGCAGCCCGCTACACAGCATGTCCCCATGCCCCTGGCAACTACGGCCGCATGCGACGTCATTCCGCCTCTGGCGGTAAGTATACCTTCCGAAGCATACATGCCTTCTATATCCTCAGGCGACGTTTCGAGCCTTACGAGTATTACCTTTTCACCGCCGTCGGCGGCTTCCTTAGCTTCTTCAGCAGTGAAGTATATCTTTCCGCACGCGGCGCCCGGCGAAGCGGCAAGGCCTTTCGCTATAGGCGTAGCTTTCTTTAACGCCTCGGGGTCGAATGTCGGGTGGAGAAGCGCGTCTAGGGACTTAGGCTCTATCTTGAGCAGCGCCTCTTCTTTATTGAGCTTTCCTTCCTTTTCAAGATCAACTGCTATCTTCAGCGCGGCAGCGGCCGTTCTCTTCCCGTTTCTGGTCTGAAGCATATACAGTTTGGCTTTCTCTATAGTGAACTCCATATCCTGCATGTCGCGGTAATGGTTTTCGAGCGTCGTCGCTATCTTCTGGAACTGCTCGTATACTTCGGGCATAGTATTCTGAAGGTCGGATATCGGCCTGGGCGTCCTGATACCCGCAACGACGTCTTCGCCCTGTGCGTTCATAAGGAATTCGCCGTAAAGCTTTTTCTCTCCCGTGGACGGGTTACGCGTAAACGCGACGCCCGTGCCCGAGTCGTTGCCCATGTTGCCGAATACCATCGCCTGCACGTTGACTGCCGTCCCCCAGTCGCCCGGGATGTCGTTCATGCGGCGGTAAACAATAGCGCGGGGGTTGTCCCACGAGCGGAAAACAGCCTTTATAGCTTCAAGCAGCTGCTCTTTCGGGTCCTGCGGAAATTCTTTTCCCAACTCGGCAAGATAAAGCGCCTTATATTTCTGAACTACTTTCTTTAAATCTTCAGCGTCGAGCTCCGTATCGTGCTTAACGCCTTTATGCTCTTTCGCTTCGTCGAGTATCTCTTCGAACTTGGCTTTGGCAACGCCCATAACAACGTCGGAGAACATCTGTATGAACCTTCTGTAGCTGTCAAAAGCAAAACGTTCGTTGCCGGTAAGATTGGATACACCTTTTACAGAAACATCGTTAAGGCCAAGGTTGAGTATCGTATCCATCATTCCCGGCATTGAGACTCTCGCGCCTGAACGGACTGATACAAGCAGAGGATTGTTCAGATCGCCGAATTTCTTGCCGTTTATCTTTTCCGCTTCAACCATTCCCGCATCGATCTGTTCCAGTATATCTGGCGCAATAAATTCTCCGTCCTCATAATACCTGGTACATGCTTCGGTCGTAACGGTAAAACCCTGCGGTACCGGAAGGCCCAATCCGGTCATCTCGGCAAGCCCTGAACCTTTCCCGCCGAGAAGGTTTTTCATGGAAGCATTGCCTTCGCTAAAAAGATAGACATATTTTTTAGACATCATGGTAACTCCTTAAATATATTTACAGCAGTCTTGCCTGCCGCTAATTCGAGATCACCAAAATCAAATGACTTTTGGGGCGATAACAAACCGATAGAATTATACCATCCCCGCGATTGCTTATACAACGCCTAATTATAAAAAAAGGGCGTTTGCCGGCCATTTAATCATATTTTCTAGCTAAAAAATAAAAAAATCCTTATTTAGAGCAATTTTATCAGTGCAGGCGTAAGCAGCGTTTCCAATAATACTCCGATAAGGGATATGAGATAAATGATCATCATCTTTGAAAAATGCGGTTTTGAGGAAAGCAGCCTGCCTTTCGTAGTATTGGGGATCTTTCTGTTTTTAATTGCCAGTATCGAATTGTTTATTCCCATTACACCCGCTTTGCATATACACGGGATCAGCACAATATTCGGTATGAAAACACAGAAAAAAACAGCGGCAACGCCGGCCAGCCCCATATTCAGGGATATTACGCCTACGGCGAAACCCACGCAAAATCCTTTGGCGATAAGTATCAGCGGAATAACCGGTATTCCCATAATTAAAAGCGAAAACGCCGTGACAGCCCCGAAAAGAAGCGTATTTTGCAGGAACGCGTGCAGGAGCACCGATACGTAATCGATCGACTGCGTTTTTATCGCGGTAAACAGCATATCCATATACCCCGTAAGCGCTGTTCTTTCGCCCGGCTGCATATGACTAACGGTAAACGTACCTGATGTTATTCCGACAACAAGAAAAAATACCAGCAGCAGATACTGCAGCCTGTTGTCGGATATGTCCATGTACATACGCCTCTTTATACCGGTAAACAATAGGCCGCCTCCATACTATCCGTTTACAGGAACCCCGGCAAGCCGTAAAACTTTCCGGCGATAATGATAGATATGCAGGCGCATCCAATGGTATGCTGCGGAACCGCTGATTAAATGAGGAATGCTGGATTGGAGTGCAGGTTTTGAGACCTGCAAGAAGCGAAATTGAAGGAATAGCGGCGCTATTTCAAGATTTCGCGACACAGCAGGGTACAAAATCCGGCCGCCAAGACAGCCGTTCTGAATTAATCAGCGGTTCCCTAATCTACGTATTTGAGCTCAGTGTTGAGTTTATCCGCGAGCATGGCGATGAATTCGCCGTTTGTAGGTTTTCCCTTAGTGTCAAGTATGGTATATCCGAAGAAGTCTTCGAGCACTTCTATGTTGCCCTTGTTCCATGCCGTTTCTATCGCGTGCCTCATCGCGCGCTCCACTCTTTGCGGTGTCGAGTTGTATTTTTCAGCAACGGTAACATACAGGCTGGTCGTAAGCTGGTCCATAAGGTCGAAATTTTCATGTACGAGCAATATAGCTTCTCTTAAATAATGATAACCCCTTATGTTTGCCGTTATCCCTATGGCTTTTATATGGCTTGTCACCATATCGCCTGCGTCTGTTTTAAGCGCATTGCCGTTTGCTTCCCTTTCAGACCTTTTGCACTCGATCAGTTCCGTTATCCGTTTTATAAATACCTCTTTTTCAAAAGGTTTGTAAAAAATATAATCGATCCCGTAACCCTCGGCCTTTTTAAAAATAAAATCAAGATTGATAGCCGTGGTCATTACTACCTTTCCGTCATAACCGTCTTTCGATAGTTCCTCCATGACCGCAAACCCGTCGAGAACGGGCATGATGAGGTCTATAATAAGAAGGTCGGGCTTATGCAGTATCGCAAGCTCATATGCCTGCCGTCCGTCAAAAGCGTAATCTTCTATTGCGAACATTCCTGTCTCTTCCAGAAACGAAGAAAGCAATTTCAAATAATCGCGATTGCTGTCCGCAAGCACCGCTCTGTATTTTTTTATCGGGTCCATTTTGCTGCGTTCCATATAACCTAAATAAACTTTCGTACTAAGTATTCAACAAAAGTAATTATAACCCTTTTTAAATTCCATTACATCTATAAAACAATCATTTTTTGCCACAAACCGCTATTTATATAATTGTTCTATCATCCAGTCAATATAAAGCCCGTAACCCTTTGTCGGATTATTGACAAACACATGCGTTACGGCGCCTACAAGCTTTCCGTTTTGAATTATGGGGCTTCCGCTCATCCCCTGCACTATGCCCCCGGTCTTTTCGAGAAGCTCCTTATCAGTTATCTGAAGCACTATTCCCTTTTGGCCGGCTTCGTCCTGGGTGTTTATCTTGATTATATCACAATTAAAAGCTTTGACGCCTTCATTATCTATTGTAGCCAGTATCTGCGCTCTTCCGAGTTTAACCTCGCTCCTGTTGGCGACGGGAACAGGTTTAGTGAACTTATTAAGATCTACGTCTTTAAATATTGTGCCGTATATACCATAATCAGTATTTTTCTCTATAGCTCCCATATTCCCCGATGAACTTGAAAAGTATCCCTGTATCTCTCCCGGAACGCCGTTTTCGCCTTTGTTGACCTGTATTACTTCGGAAAAATAGATCTCCCCTTCTTTAACGCTTAAAATATTGCCGGTATCGAGATCGCAGATAGCGTGCCCCAGACCTCCGTATTTCCTGTCGTCAGGCTTTATAAAAGTTAATGTGCCTACGCCCGCGGTGCTGTCTCTTACCCATAGCCCCAGCCTGAATTTTCCGTCTATAGGATCGCGTACCGGCAGTACATTAAGGTCAAGTAACCTGCCGTTCCTGTCAACTTTGATAGATAGTACGCCCTGCATCTGGTTTATTATCTCGCGCAGATGGTACGCGTTGTCTATCTCGGTTCCGTTTATAGATAGTATTATGTCGCCGGGAAGTATCCCGGCTTCCCTCGCGGGGTTCATTATCTCCCCGTTTACCGTTTCAACTCCGGTTATCCCGACTACGAGAGCGCCTTTTGTATAAAGCGTGACCCCTATGCTTTGTCCGCCGGGGATCACCATCAACTCATCGCTGACGCTCACTTTTACATTTTTTATTGGCAGTCCCAATATCGAAAGCTCGATGTTTGTTTCCCCGTTATCCAACGGCTCTATTAGAAGAGGGCTTTGCATACCCGCCGCGTCTTCTAGCGTCTCGCTGGTTACGTTTACAACGCCCTTCGTTTTTACATCCGCTTTAATAGGTAACCCCAGATCTATTGTTTTTGTCGTTCCTCTTTGTACATAGATCTCGTTTGGTATGTTTGCGTAACTGCGCATTGCAGGCAAAAAGTATAATGCGCATAATAACAGAACGAATACTATTCCCGATATTTTAATTATTTTCTTCAAAAAACACCTCTGCAACAATACTTTCTTTATTATTGTCGTTAGAGGCGCCGGAAAATATACTATTCAGCGATTCATTAATATGTGGTTGAAATTCCGTATGCGGCTAATTCTCCGTTTTAAATCTATTTGCGTATTCGATCATTTCGCGCGCATGCTCCTTGGCAGCGGCCGAATCCCCTCCCGCCAGCCTCGCAATTTCATCGACCCGCTGTTCCCCGGATAGTTCCATTATGAAAGTATTTGTCTTTTGAGCGCCGCTCTCTTTCGCGACAAGGAAATGCCTGTCCGCCATGCTCGCTATCTGCGGAAGATGCGTTACGCAAACGACCTGCCTGTTTCTCGATATTGTCTGTAATTTTTCCGCTACTACCTGCGCCATCCTGCCGCTTATGCCGGTATCTATCTCGTCAAAGATCATGGTCGGTATATTTCCTTTATCGGCGGCAATATTTTTAAGCGCAAGCATTATGCGCGATACTTCGCCGCCCGAAGCTATTTTTCTTAAAGGTTTTTGCGGCTCGCCTTTGTTTGTGGATATATAGAATTCTACCGTATCTATGCCGTTTTCAGTGAAGGAACAGTCATCCGCTCCGGGTATTTCGTCAAAATTAACCGTAAAGACCGCCGACGCCATGCCCAGATCCGAAAGCTGCTGCGTCATTTTTTGCTGGAATACTTCCGCGGTTTCCCTTCTTGATTGCGACAGCTTTACGGATCTTTCGTAAAGTTTTTCCTTTAGCTCATCCGTTTTCGCTTTTAGTTCTCCCGCCAGCTTTTCGCTGTCTATAAGGTCCTGAAGCTGCTGCGATGCCTTCGTGATATATTCTCCGTCAATACAGGGGTCCTGATACTTTCTTTTAAGGCTGCTTATAAGCAAAAGCCTTTCTTCGATCTCTTCCAATGTGTTCGGATCAAAATTGCATGAATCCATGTCTGCTCTTACAGACGAAGCTATATCCTCCAGCGCATAATAGGCTTCGTCTATTCCCGCCGCCATCTCCCCGTATTTTTTATCGACATGGCCAAGGCTTAAGAGCCTGCCGCTTATGTCTTTAAGCGCGGAAAGCACATTAAGCGGCTCTGCTTCGTATAAGGCGTTATAAGAAGCGTTCAATACATCCATTATCTCTTCGGCGGAATTGAGCCTCTTCTTTTGAAGTATCAGGTCGTCCTCTTCGCCCTGAAAGACCTTCGCCTGCCGTATCTCATCTATCTGAAATTTTAATATGTCGATCTTCCGTTCCCTGTCCCCGACGTCTCCGAAAAGGGACTTAAGCCTTCTGTCAGCGGCAATGTATTCTTCGTAAACGCTTCTTACTTCAGCAATGCAGTCCGCTGTCCTTGCGTCAAAGCTGTCGAGCATCGCTATATGGTTCTTTTCATCAAACAGCGACTGGTGTTCATGCTGCCCGTGTATATCCACGAGAAGGTCGCTTATCGACTTGAGCAGCGCCAGATTGACAAGCACTCCGTTTATCCGACAGACGTTTTTCCCCGAAACGCTCAATTCGCGTGAAATAACCAGTTCGTTATCCGGTTCTATCTGCTGCTCCGAAAGCATATTGTTAACGCTTTTGGGGACGTCGCTGAACCATGCCTCGACCGAAGCTGTTGTCTCTCCTGATCGGATAAGCTCCCTGTCCGCCCTCTCGCCCAATACAAGATTGACGGAATCAACTATTATCGATTTTCCGGCGCCTGTCTCGCCCGATAAAACGTTCATTCCGCCTGACAGATCCACCTCTATTTCGTCGATCAGCGCGATGTTTCTTAGCTTAAGCTTATTTAACATAGCGTTTCCCGTCAGCCACCGCTTTTTGGATTGATTATTTTATTCAGTTCTTCGATTATGACTTTCTGCATTCCTTCTTCTCTTACTGCAACGAATATGGTGTTGTCCCCCGCGAGAGTGCCGACTATTTCAGGGAGATTAAGCTCGTCGATAGCTTCGCCCGCGGCGCTTGCGCTGCCTGTCATCGTCTTGATAACGACAAGGGAAGCCGCCTGCTGTACGGAAATCACAGTATCCCTGAACACGCGCTTAAAGACGTCAAGCTTGCCCTGCTGCTCTTTCCCGGACGCCGCGTATTTATATGTGCCCTTTGCGGACTGAACTTTAATAAGCTTTAACTCTTTGATATCCCTCGATATCGTTGCCTGCGTTACTTCAAAACCCTTTTCTTTTAAAATCGCCGAGAGTTCGTCCTGAGTTTCAACATCATATTTGTCGATAATATCAAGTATTACTCCCTGTCTCCCCTGCTTCATCCCAACACCTCTTTATTTTTTATCTATCCCAATTTTTAAATTTTGACCTTAAAAGCGGAAAAAAGTAGTTTTCTTTAAACCTTATAAAACGAGCTTTATGCTGCGATTTCTTTATTATCACTATTTCGCCGTCTTTAACATCCTTACATACTGATCCATCTGAAACGAGTTCGACTCCGCTCGAAGAAGAAGGTTTTATTATTATCTCGTTTTCGGGCGCTACTACCATGGCCTTTGAATGAAAGGAATGCGGGCACACCGGCGTTACTATGATACATTCGAGATTCGGGCATACGATCGGGCCGCCCGCCGACAAAGAATAAGCGGTAGAGCCTGTCGGCGAAGATACCAGCATGCCGTCGCAGGATACATTGTCTGCAACGGCGCCGTTTATGGATATCTCAACGTCTATCGTCCTTGAAATATCCCTCTTTAATACCGCTACATCGTTTAACGCTTCGATTTCAAACTTAATGTCGCTTCCGCTTTTTACTGCCGAATTGAGCATGAGCCTGTTCTCGATATGGAATCTGTCATTCCGTATGTTCTCAATAGCCGCATTGAGTCCCGCTAATTCCACTTCCGATAAAAACCCAAGACGCCCGAGGTTAACGCCAAGCATCGGGACACCATAAATACATGCCTTGGAAGCGGCCCTTAATATAGTCCCGTCTCCTCCCAGCACAAACAGGCAATCCGCGCTGCCGTAATCGATTTTCTCATGCTCCCCCTTTGGCATGGAATCTTTGTCAAACATGACTTCGATACCATGTTTGCGCAAACCGGCTGCCGCCATTTTGGTGGCCTTGAGGTCAATATCTTTTTTTGGATTTGATATGATGCCCGCTCTCTTTATATCCATAAAGCCATTATAATAAATGTTGGATAATTATACAACTCCCGCAGCAATAGCGCTTAAAATTATTCGTTTGATCAGAGATAAGTGTGAGCCTGCTCTACTATATCATCGATGTCAAAGCTGACGCTCGTACCGCTGTCCCTGAAAAAGACAAGATATTCGATGTTGCCTTCGGGGCCTTTTATAGGGCTGTATGTCAGTCCGCATATGCAGATCCCGCGTGATAAGGTAAAATCGATTATACTTCGTATGACTTCAGCGTGTATGTTCTTATCCCTTACCACGCCTTTTTTGCCTACGTTTTCTTTACCAGCCTCAAACTGCGGCTTTATGAGTGCCGCTATTTCATACGGCGCCGTCAGTACTCTGATAACTGCAGGCAATATCAGCTTTAGCGATATGAAAGATACGTCTATACACGCAAAACCGATATCTTTATCGAACATATCCCGCGACAGATATCTCGCGTTAACCCGCTCCATAACTCTGACCCGGCTGTCTTTCCGGAGATTCCACGCGAGCTGCCCATGCCCGACGTCAACGGCATATACGAACTTTGCGCCCCGCTGAAGCATGCAGTCCGTAAAACCGCCAGTCGAAGCGCCCACGTCTAAAGCAACTTTACCGCTTATATCTATGTTAAAATAGTCTAAAGCTTTTTCGAGTTTCTTCCCGCCGCGGCTGACAAAATCCTGCGCCTTTCTTACCTCTGCGGCTTGCCCTTCGCTTATCAATGCCGACGGCTTGTCGCATCTTTGGCCGTCTATGAAGACTTCCCCGGCAATTATCAGCGCTTTAGCCTTTTCCCTGCTTTCAGCCAACCCGCTTTCATGAAGATATATATCTATACGCTTTTTTTCCGCCATAATACTTTTATTTCCCTTTATCGAAGAACGTCATTACGCCGGAAACGAGGCTTACGATCTCCCTGTTCTTCTTCATCGCTATAGTCTTTCCTATTGATTTTCCCGCAACGGTCAATGCGGCAATAAGGCTCGAAATAACGATAGACCATATAAAAGAGGCAGGCTCTTCCACTGCTATCTTGATAGCAATTGCTGCGCCCGCCGCTCCGCTGACTATCCCGCATATATCGCCTACTACGTCGCCGCAAATATTAGAAACTATATCCGCGTTCTGCAGCAGCTTTATAGCGCTTTTTGCTTTTTTGATCTTTCTCGACGCCATTGATATAAAAGGAGCCTGGTCGCACGCCGTTACCGCGATGGCAACAATATCGAATATTATTCCGATAAGCATTATTACGAGAATAATAAATGTTGCCGCTATTACAGAAACATTGTCCATAAGCGACTCAGTAATAAGGCTTATCCCTCCCGCGATTATGAGAGTGATAAGCAATATTTTTAGTCCCCAGAATTTCTTTTTCCTGCTTGTCTTTTTCTTTGGCAATGATTATCTCCGATAATGGTCCTCCGGCTGAGCCGGGGATGATATACAATACAAACTCCGGTATAGCCGGAATATCCTGTATGAGGCAATTAGCCATGATGTTATTATACAATAAAAGCAGAAATAAAAAAACGGTGGTGATATCTTGAATAAACCTTGCAGCTTAGGTCCAGTAGGATTTCCCTT
>CAZDZY010000066.1:0-17039 GCA_964510055.1 uncultured Christensenellaceae bacterium | reverse complement strand
ACTCAAACGTCATACGCACATAGTACCCTTCTTTTATATAGTCGATCTCGTAGGCGAGCTTTCTCGCTCCCCACTCGTCGATCTTTTCCACTTTTCCGCCGTTCTGCTCGACAAGGGCCTTGAATTTCTCGATAAGAGCTTTTCTCGCCTCTTCTTCGATGTCCGGCTTCAAAACGTATAAGCTTTCGTACTTGTTCATAGTTTTCCCTCCTTATGGACTCTCAGCACCAAAATATCTGAAGGATCTAAGATCCGCTTTGATATAATGATGTCTGATGTGGCCCTGCGACGTTTATTGCGCAGAGCAAGAAAGACGCTACATTGAAAGATTATATCACCGCGGTTTGCCGAATACAATATGTATTTCCAAGGGTTTTATGACAAAATCCGCCGTATATCGAACTTATATTCGATTTTCTGCGTATTGGTAAAATTAGCTGTAAAAACGCCGCTTATATGGTACAATCTTCTTTTTAAAAGCTTAAGAGGGGTGTTTTATGAAAGAAGTATTATTCGTATTGCTCGACCTGTACGCCGACTGGGAGGCGGCTCTCGTCGCCGCCGCGCTGGGCGGCGCTGAGAAACCTATTTATTGCGTCAAAACGGTCGGGCTTACAAAAGAACCTGTCCGCTCCAGAGGCGGGTTCACTACATTGCCCGATTACAGCCTTGATTCAGTCCCCGAAGATTTCGCCGCTTTACTGCTCATCGGCTCCAGGGCCTGGAAGACTAAAAGCGCAATGCCCGTCTCTGCTTTGGTTAAAAAAGCTGCCGAACGAAACGTTTTAATAGGCGGGATCTGCGGCGGAACCGCGTTTCTCGCATTGAACCGCTGTTTAAACAATGTGCGCCACACGAGCAGCAGCCTTGAATACCTGAAGGACTTCGCAAAAGAATCTTATACCGGAGAAAAGCATTACCTCGAGCAGCAGGCTGTTTCCGACGGAGGCTATATCACAGCCAACGGTTCGGCGTATATGGAGTTCGCAAAAGAAGTGCTGCAGGGACTCGGCGCAATGCCCCGGGAAGAGATTGACGAATTCTATGACTATATGAAACTCGGGCAGTACGAAGCGGAGAAGAAACGGAGAAAATAGCGCGAGCTAATATTAAATTGCTTGATAGTATTATTTGAATTATAATAATTTATCTAATACATTGTATCGGGGGTATATATGGATTTTTCTTCGATTTTGGCAAATATATTTGTGATATCTTTAATGATATGCGTTGCAATAAGCCCGATACTTATCTTTCTGATTTACAGGTATGTCAAACAGGCCAGATTTAAACGTGAAGCTGCATACTCATTGCAGGCGAACGCGGTCGTTATCGCAAAAAGGTCTCAGATTGAAGTCGGCCATAATATCAGCTATACTTTTAATTTCGCTACATTTGAAATCGAAGGTATCGGACGCATAGAGTTTAATGTCGGCGATATGTACGGATTGCTTATCGAAGGCGACAGGGGGGTATTACGCTACCTGACGAATCCGTTAAGGTTTGTAGACTTTTCTCGTGCTCCGCAATTTCAGCAGATCCGGCAATAAATTTTATATAAGCCGTTAGCGGGTGACCGGCCCTTATAGATTTTTAGATTCTGATATAACCGAACGCTCTCCGAAATTTTTGTAATTCCCCTCTCATTTTATATAATATTAAAAACTGTTGTAACCAGTATTACATTAATGCTATAATACGCCTGAGGTGCATGATGGATAATATGCAATGGCTTTTAATGAATTACACGCTGCCCAAAGAACCTTCAAGGGCGCGCGTTTCCGTATGGAGAAAACTTAAAAAGGCAGGCGCTGTCAACATACAGCAATCAATGTGGGTACTTCCCGACACCGAATCCAATATGGATGCTCTTTCCGCTGTCAAACAAGAGATAGTCTCATGCAGCGGCGAAGCGTATGTATTGAAATGCTCGCCCGATAAAGAAAGCAATATCGTTTTTATACAGAAGTTCAACGCCGCGAGAGACGAAGAATACGAAGAGCTGCTTGAGCAATGCGAAGAGTTTTTCAAGGAGATAGAAAAGGAGACGGCAAGAAAGAATTTCTCGTTTGCCGAGACAGAGGAAAACGAGGAAGAGCTTGAAAAGCTTAATAAGTGGTTCAATCAGATATCCGCAAGGGATTTCTTTTCCGCCCCCCTTAAGCAAAAATCGGAAGACACCCTTTTAAAATGCGCTTCAGCACTTGAAGCGTTCTGCGAAAGCGTATACGAATCAAACAAAGAAGGCATGTAATATATGAAGAAAAAGATATTTACCAACATCGTAATAATAGGCCTCGTCAGCTTCTTTATAGATATGAGCACCGAAATGGTATACCCCATAGTGCCTCTGTTCCTTACGGCATCGCTCGGGGCTACTCCCGCGCTCGTAGGAGTGATAGAGGGCATTGCCGAGAGCATCGCGTCGCTTTTAAAGGTGTTCAGCGGTTATATCGGCGACGTTCGCGGAGGCAAGAAAAAGCTCGTATTCGCGGGGTATTCCGCTTCCGTTATTTATAAGCTGCTGCTGCTTTTATCAGCGTCATGGATAGGCGTGCTGTTTGCCCGCATCATCGACCGCACCGGCAAAGGCATACGCACGGCCCCCAGAGACGCGCTCGTGGCAGAGTCATGCGATACAGGTAACCTGGGCGGCTCTTACGGGCTCCACAAAATGCTCGACATGGCCGGCTCCGCGGCGGGCGCCGCGCTCGCGTTTGTTTTTGTGGCAACGGGCTTTCAGTATTCGTCCGCTTTTATTTACTCGATAATACCCGCGATCATAGGCATAGTGATAATATTCTTCATACGAGAAAACAAAACTTGCAGACCCGCAGGCTCAAGGCTTTCCTTCAAAGGCTTAAAACTGGGCGGCAGGCTCAAGGCCTATCTCGCCGTCATATTTCTGTTCTGCCTCGGCAACTCCTCCAACGCGTTCCTGCTTCTCAAAGCCCGGGAAGGCGGATTTACGGCAGCGCAGGTGATACTGC
The DNA here is from genome assembly GCA_964510055.1 of uncultured Christensenellaceae bacterium. Lineage (GTDB taxonomy): Bacteria > Bacillota > Clostridia > Christensenellales > SZUA-584 > DTFZ01. The sequence goes on along the minus strand of CAZDZY010000066.1, from coordinate 14,049 downwards.
TTTACCTCATATACCTGCTGAGTTCGTCCGCTCTTTCCATACCTTTCGGCAGGCTCTCCGACAGGTTCGGGAGAGCAAGGGCGCTAGTCCCCGGCTACGCCGTTTACGGGCTCGTATACCTCGGGTTCGCCCTGTTTTCCGACAAAACTTCTTTGATAGTCCTGTTCGCGGCCTACGGAATATATACCGCTCTCATTACCGGCGCGGAGCGCGCGTATATAGCCGAATCAGCCCCCGCCGATTTTAAAGGCACTGTTTTAGGGCTCTACGGCATGCTGCAGGGCATAGGCCTGCTGCTTTCGTCAATTATTGCGGGCATGCTGTGGGATAATATAAACAGCGGCGCGCCGTTTTGGTTCGGCGGCGTGATAGGCATTATTTCAGCTCTGGCTATATTGATGATATTGGGAGCTCAAAAGAAAAAGAAAACCGCCTGATCTTCTTTTTCCGTATCAGCCGTTTAAAATACTGAAAGCCATGTCAAAGTATATCTTCGAAACGGATACGTTGCGCCGCCAGCCGTAATTGAGCAGCGAATAGCGGAAGTATTTTTCAGTCTCCATGATGAGAGCGAGATATCCAAGGGCTGCGGCATACCTTATGTTTTCTTCAAACGTCGCATTAACAGGCTTGTCGGCCGCAGAATTATATGCCGCAAGGCTTTTCTTTTTCTCCGCGAGAGGCGTCATCGTCTCAAGGCAGACAAAGTCGGCCATCCTGTCGCCCCAAAAGCTTCGCTCAGGGTCTATCCAGGCGTATTTTATTTCCCCGTTTTCGCGGCTGCATAATATATTCGAAGGCCACAGGTCGAAGTTTACCATGCTGCATTCTGCTTTTTCCAAAACAGCTCTATATTTATCGATATTATCGAGCAGTTTAACGCCGCGCCTCGATCTTTTGCCTTTACGGGCGCAATCGCTTAACAGCGATTTCACCATCGCCCTTATGGCCTCGTACCAGTCGTTGTGAAGCCCGCTTTGGACATAGCCGAATTTATCGTTATTAATTCTATGGATCTGCGCCGCCATTTTCGCGATTTCGGAAACCGCGCCTTCTTTTTCCGCTTCCGAAAACTCCGTTTTATCAAGCTGCAGCCCGGGCAGTTTCTCCATTATAAAATAGTCCGCCGGTATGAGTTTCCTCCCGAGATCGGCGTAATAAACTTCAGGCACGGTTACCCGGGTATGCTCTCTTATCCGTTCATACCAAAACACCTCGGCTGCCATCATGTTCTTTTCATACGCCAGCACGGGCGCATCGCTCTTCGGCGCTATTTTTAAAACGTATTCCTTCCCGCCCGCCTGTATAGAAAAAACGGCGTTATATTCGCCCGCGCCCAGCGGGGCGATCTCCGTTACGCCGCTTAATCCTGCGGAACCGAACAATTTTTCTATCATAGCATTATCTATCTCGTATTTCGTCCTGCTGATCATTGGAGTTCCTCACTTTTACTTCACTAACCTTCGGTTCCCGGTCTTATAAATGTGCCGCACTCGTTTTCAATATTAACTTCACAGCGCCGGCCGCGCATTTTACATTATAGCGGCAATATATATCCGTTACAATATGTAAAAGCAGACAGACACTTATTGATTGACCTTATCTCTTTGCAGGAATATGCGTCATCCTGGCGAACTATTATATGATCGCACGCTTTCAGGAGGAGATATGAGACAAAAAAGATTAGCAGGAATTATCGGGCTGGCAGGCGCCGCCGTATTCATCGCCGCAGCCGTTATATCCATACTGATTTTTGAGCGCGGAAGTTATTCGCCCATGAACTGCTTCGTAACGGAACTGGGGATCTACACGGGCGCTTCCGTGACTTTTTCCTCCGCCCTCATTTTCAATATCGGCCTCATGGTCTCCGGTATGCTTTTAGGTATATTCATGGTCATATCAGGGCTGCGCGGCGAAACGCTTCTTGATACCGCGGTAAGCTTTTTCGGCGTACTTTCCGGCATGCTTATGGCCGGAGAAGGGCTTATTAGCCTTAACTATTACACGTTCCATTACGCGCTCTCTTCGGCGTTTTTTGTATCGCTGTTTATAATGTGCGCTCTCTATATCTTATCAAAGATAGTTACGGGCAGCCTCCGGATTGCGGCCGCCCAAACGATAACCGCATTATTGACCGGAGCGGCAGCCGCGCTCTCTGCCGGATATATGATAACGGGCGGCATGGCGCAGGTCTTAGCGGAAGACTTTGCGGGCATCGGCCGCGCGAACGTCATCCCTTTCGCTGCTATAGGATGGGCTGCTTATGCGCTGTTTACCGTTTTTATTGCAGTCCTTTCAATACGCATGTTTGAAACAGATATAAACTCAAAACCGGAACCCGTCTCCCCCGGCAGCAAAAAAATGCAGCCGGAGCTTAAAAGGAGCGCTAAACCTAATACTCGTTCCTATCATTGATTCTCTTTTGCCTTAAGCTTATACTTGGAGTATGAAAACGATAGTGCTCTGCGGCATCAACGCAAGGTTTTCCCACAGCAACCTTGCCATACGATGCCTTAAACACGCTGCAAAAAGTGATGTAAATACTATAGAGTTCAGCATAAACGACAGGGTTTCTTCCATAGTACGCGGTATTATCGATATGTCTCCCGACGCGGCGGGCTTTTCGTGTTACATCTGGAACATCGGGCATGTGCTGATGGCGGCTTCTTCAATAAAGAAAGTGCTGCCGCACTGTTTTATATTCCTCGGCGGGCCGGAAGTTTCTTACGGCAGCATTGATCTGATGGAGCAGAACCCTTTCATAGATATGATAATAAGAGGCCCCGGCGAGATACCTTTTTTCCGTTTCGCGGAGCGCTTCGGGAACGGCCTCGATATTTCAGACACTCCCTCTGCCTGCATACGCAGCGGCAGCGGCATATCTGCAACGCCTGCCGCTCCCTCTTACGATCTGAACAGTTCGCCGTTTTTATACGAGGACCTTTCCGCTTTCAGGAACAAAGTCGTCTACTATGAAACGAGCAGGGGCTGCCCTTTTAGCTGCGCTTACTGCATGTCCGCCGGCGAAAAGCTATCCTTTCTTCCCGCGGAGCGGGTAAAGGCCGAGCTCGAGCGCTTCATTGCTTCGAACGTGCGGCAGGTAAAACTTGTGGACAGGACTTTTAACTTTCCGCCCGGGCGCGCTTGCGATATCGTTAAAACGCTGATCGGGCTTTCTGAAAAATACCCCGGTTCTGAAACGAACTTTCATTTCGAAATAACCGCTTCGCTAATAGGCGACGATTTTATTTCGCTGCTGAAGCAGGCGAAAAAAGGGCTTATACAGCTCGAAGCCGGAGTGCAGTCCACAAACCCGCAGACTCTGAAGGCGGTAAACCGCAGCCTCGATATGCCAAAGTTGCTGGACAACTTAAAAGAACTCTGCCGGATAAACAACACACACGTTCACGCGGACCTCATCGCCGGGCTGCCGTATGAGAGCTACGTATCTTTCAAAAAATCATTCAACGACGTATACGCTCTGGAGCCCGGCACTTTGCAGCTTGGCTTTTTAAAAGCGCTAAAGGGTTCTTCCCTGCGCGACGCGGCAGCAAAATACGGTATAGTATATACGGATTACGCGCCCTATGAGGTCCTGCGCACAAACGACATGACGTATGATGAGCTCTCAAGGCTGCACGCTATCGAGCAAACGCTGGGCCTGCTTTACAACTCCGGGCATTGCAGGAACGCCCTGCGCGTTATCATCCCTTCGTTTGCGTCTCCGTTCGACTTTTACGAACTGTTTGCGGATAGTCTCGAATCGTCGGGGTTTTTTTCACGCCCTCAGAAAACAAAAACGCTGTTCGAAAACCTCTATAGGTTCGCCGTTTCTTACTGCAAAGAAGAAAAATTGAATGAGGCGCTTTTGCTCGACTGGCTTTTCATAGAAAAACCAAAGACATGGCCGGATTTTCTTAAAAGCTTTGCCGGTAAAGAAAACGAAAGGACACGTACGTTCTTAAGCGACCCTGCAAACATACAGAAATACCTCCCCTGTTACTCTCACCTTTCCGCGAGGGAGATAAGCAGGCGCTGCGGAGTATATACTTTCGAAGCTTTGTATACGGTTATAACAACGCTGCTGTTCGACTACGGGAGGGCAAGGGATGATGATGATTTTTGCAGGATCATTGATTAGATTATATTTGCTGCCGTATAAGCTTTTGATTTTTTAGTATTATAGATCCGGAGGGACGTTTTCAACGTCCTTTCTTTTATATTTAAGGTGTTAAGAAGATAAATTTGAATACCTGTAAGCATGCAATATCAAACCGCCTGTCATAATAACAAAGCCGCTTAAATATTATATCTGTGGGCCTATGTTCCGTTAAAATTATCTGTCGATTTGTTTTTTTCGGGGCTTAGGCAATCATATTTTCTTTAAATTATATGTATATATATTTAAGGGAACTATCTTCAAAAAGAGAGGTTATAAATATGAAAGTACAAAAATCACCCTTCAAAACGGAAACCGCCTGCGACACGAAAATGAGCGAGAGCCTCGTTGAGGGCAGGCTTTCGATCCCTGCCGAAAAAGCGGACATAGGCCGCATACTCATGGTACAGGGCAGAGTCCATGTAAACGCGGAACCGGGCGACGGGAAAATCTTCATGGAAGGAAACGTCAGGTTCAGCGTTGTATATATGGGCTTTGAAGGAAGCATCGATTCTTTCGAATCCTCCTCTCCTTTCAGACATACCGAAAACATGGATAACGCAGGCGCCGGAATGAACGTGTATGCAAAAGGAAGCATGAAAGAAATAGAATACACAGTTGAAGACGACCGCACCATATATGTCAAAGGCGTTGTTGCGATGAGCATAAGCGGATACGTGCCGGTCGTTTACGACGCGGTCACAGGCGCCGATTCGCCCGATATACAGGTGAAATCCCTCCGCCGCAGGATGGCGGGCACTAAGGATTACAGGAAAGACACCGCGACGATAAGGGAGGATGTCCGCATACCCCAAAGCCTGCCGAAAGCCGAGAAGATACTGTCTGCCGACGCCTATGCCGTAGTCAAATCGGTAAGAACGGAGGAGCTGAAGATAATAGTGGAAGGCGATATAAGGATGACGGTGCTCTACCTCTCCGAAGACAAGAGCGCGCCGCTTCAGTACTACAACGACTCCCTGCCGTTCGGGGATATACTCGCTTTTGAAGGCGCCTCGCCGGACGACGTTGTGCTGGCCGACGCCGACCTTTACGACCTTAATATGGACGTTGCCGAAGAGTCGGGCGACATACTCCGCCTTGGCGCCAAGATAAACGTTTTGTGCACGGTAAACAGCCACAGCGATATAGAATTTATGGAAGACGCGTATTCGCTTAAAAACAGGCTGAATGTCAGGTATAACGATTTCTCGTATAAACATGCGGTGCTCGCTGGCAGCGTAAAGGCGCTTACAAGGAGCGCTATAGTGATACCGCCGTATGAGCCCAGCGTCTCGAGGATCGTCTGCATGAAAGCCTCGCCCGTTATAGTGACTGCCACTCCGAATACCGACCGCGTTTATCTCGAAGGCCTTATGATGTTCTCTGTCTGCTACGCCTCGCCCGACGGCATGAGAAGCTATTCGGGAGAAGTGCCGTTCGAATCGGAAGCGCAGCTCGAAGGCTTGCTCTCCACTCACGGGGTCGAAGTATCAGCCGAAGTCGAATACTGCACGTTCGAAGGTGCGGGAAGGGATATCAGCGTCAAGTTCATGATGGATGTGCAGATCAAGGCTTTCGCCCAAAACAGCTTAAGGCTCGTTTCCGACGTCGAAGAGACTGAAGAAGAAGCGCCGCATAAGAAAGGCATCACCATTTATTTTGCGGACGGCGACGAGACGCTGTGGGATATCGCCAAGCGCTATTCCACCACATTGGACAGCGTAAAGAAGTTTAACCCCGAGCTTGAAGACAGCATACAGCAGGGGCAGAAGATATTGATAATGGGTTAAAAATCTGCGGAAAATTTCTTAAAACCGGCTCATTGCCGGTTTTATTTTTAGCAAAATAAAAAGCCGCCTGTAATGCCGGCTGATTCTAAATACAATACTTATTATATCCTGTGCATAGCGTCGAATATCTCTTCGCGCATTATGCGTATGTCCATGCACATTTCTTTGCCTTTGGCCGCAAGCGCGCCCTGAACGTCGGTAAAAGATACGCCGCAGCCTTCGAGGTCTACGAGCATTATCATCGCGAAATAGTCCTGAAGCACCGTCTGGCTTATGTCAAGTATGTTTATACCGAATTTACTTAATTCCGCTGACACTCCGGCAATTATACCGGTCTTGTCTTTTCCCGAAACCGTTACTATGGCTTTCATAGCTACCTGCCTTCGGCAATTATGGTATCGCACCCGGCCGCCGACAGCCTGTGCTTCAATATGCGCTGGTACGCGGGCGAATTATACCATCTTAAAAGCGTTTCCCTGTCGGGGAATCTTATTACCACAACTTTCGTATAATCCCAGCTGCCTTCGAGCACTTCGGGGTTTTCATCCACCGCCAGGTACTCTCCGAGAGACCCTTTGAACGCTTCGTCCGCAGCTTTAAGGTATTCTTCGTATTCCCGCTCGTCGTGTATCTTTATATTCGCGATAAAATATACGCTCAATGCGCCCTCCTAAGGCAAAAGCCGTTAAGCGGTTATTTCTTTATATACCCGCCGCTCACTACCCGTACGTCGTTAACGGTTATAACGGCATCTCCCAGCCGCTGCTTAACTATCTTGAGCGCTCCCGGTATGCGCTTTCTCTTGAGGTGAAGGATAAGTATCTCCCTATTGCCGTCTTTGCCTTCGCCTTCAACTACCGTAACGGCAAAGTTGTTTCCGCGCAGTTCTTCGATAAGCCTGTTCGTTTCGTCACCGCCCGAGGCTATTACCTGTATGGAGGCGAGGCCTAACGCAAGCTTGCCTTCCAGCCACGACCCTAAGTAGTTGCCGCACGCAAAAGCGAGCGCGAACACGAGACACTTTAAAAGATCATGCTGGAAATCAGCCAGCACCGTGCCCGTTACGACAAGCCAAATAGTTATTTCAAAGATAGCTATTATCGAACCCATGAACCGTTCGCCGCGGTTAATAAGAACAAGCCTTACGGTAGCGACGGTGACCTCGACTATCTTCCCGAAAAAAACAAACAAATACAGCCATATGCTTGGCGTGGTAAAAAAGTCCATATACTCTCCTATATTAAAAACATAGTATAACATAATTATATTCAATGCAACAGGAGTATTATAATATCCAGCTGCAGTTTTGTGCGAAATTTGTAGCATTTAAAGAGCCTGATGTTTCCAATCACCGGGGTTTTTTATCATTTGAAGAAACTTTTATAGCATCTTATGAGTCTTAGAGTTAAGGAGGATGAAAGTGCGATGAAAAAGTATATGAAAGTGATCATAGTTATAACTGCTGCGTTGATTGTTGTTTACTCTGCCGCGGGATGCGCCTCGTCAATGGCCCCGTCCACCGAGCATAACGCTCTTTATGCCCAGGCTCCCATGGAGGCTCCCGCCGCAACGATGGCCCCGGAGTATGACGCTTCGGTTTTCGGCAACCCTTACCATAAGGAAGAAACGCCTGCCCAAAGCTACTATACTTCGGCTGAGGAATACGGCCAGTACGCCGAGAACGATTTTGAATCTCCGGAAGACGACCCTTTTTCGACTTTCTCAATTGACGTCGATACCGCTTCTTACAGCAACGTAAGGCGCTATCTTGAAGACGGCATGCTGCCGCCGGAAGACGCCGTGCGGCTTGAGGAATGCATCAACTACTTCCCGTACGATTACGCGGAACCGAAAGGGGCCGACCCCGTAAATGTAGGCGTTACCATAAGCGGCTGCCCGTGGAATGAAGGCCGGTACCTCGCGCGCGTATCTCTTAAGGCAAAAGAGCTCAGCCGCGGAAAGACCCCTGTAAGCAACCTCGTGTTTTTGCTCGACGTTTCCGGCTCTATGGGCGACCCTAATAAGCTGTCGCTCGTGAAGTACGCGATGGAGACGCTTACGGAGAATATAAACGCAAGCGACCGTATATCCATCGTAACTTATTCAGACCAGATAAAAGTACCGCTCGAAGGCTGCAGCGGAGAAAGCAAAAGAGAAATACTCGATACTGTATATGACCTCTATGCGAGCGGCCGTACGGCAGGCGGAGCCGGTTTGGAACGTGCATACCGTATCGCAGAAGAATATTACCTCGATGGCGGCAATAACCGCGTGATACTCTGCACCGACGGGGATTTCAACGTTGGCATTTCCTCAACCGGAGCGCTGGAAGACTTCATCGAGGATAAGAGCAAAAGCGGAGTATATCTCTCAGTGATGGGCTTTGGTATGGGCAATATTAAAGATAACAAGATGGAGACTCTCGCCGACAAGGGAAACGGCAACTACGCGTATATCGATTCGGAATCAGAGGCTGAGAAAGTGTTCCAGGATGAGCTTAAGTCCACGCTGTACACGGTGGCGAAAGACGTAAAGCTGCAGGTCGAGTTCAATCCGAAAGCTGTTAAGGAATACCGCCTTTTAGGTTACGACAACCGCATGCTCAATCCCGAGGATTTCAACAATGAAAGAAAAGACGCGGGCGAGATGGGAGCGGGCAGCTGCGTTACGGCATTTTACGAGATAATACTCGTTAGCTCGCCCGAAAACTCCAGCGGTATAGACGACCTTGTATTCGCGCATAACGGTGATACTGAATTCAACGACCCGGAATCCCAATGGATGTACGTAAAGCTTAAATATAAGCGTCCCGATAGCAGCGTCAGTAAAGAAATGACTATATTTGCGGGAGAAGCCGATTATACAAGAAACCCCGACAAAGACTTCAGGTTCGCCTCGGCGGTCGCGGAATTCGCCCTTCTGCTCAAAGGCTCGGATTTTGCCGAGGAGGCCAGCTTCGAAGACCTTATCAGGCGCGCTATAGATTCCAGAGGCAGCGATAAAGGCGGGTACAGGGACGAATTCATAGACCTCGCACGGCTCGCGGAGCGGCTCAGCGGCAGGCATTGAAAAGGTATTTGGGGCTCCATAAAAGCCGGTATCCGATCGGATGCCGGCTTTTTCCTGTAATTAGATCCCCTTGCCCGGTATTGCCCGGGGCACCCGTGCTTAGGAACTTGCCAGTTTTGAACCGCCGTTATATAATCAATGGTGTAAATTAACAAAAGTCAACTTGCTCACCTGAGAATTTATTTCAGCCGATTGTCCGCATATATTACCCTGCCGCCTGCGCTTTACCTGCGCGGGAAAAAGTTAAACTATACGCTGCTGCGGCAGCCGGCCGGTATTCCGGCAAAAGGAGGTCCCTGTCATGCGAAGGTTTCTTATATCCGTATTTATTATACTGACCGCGTTTATGGCCGCATGCGGCAATGCGGCGACGACAGAATCACAGTCCCCTGCAGATACGCAGGCTTCAGCAGGAATACCGTCTGCTGTCGACGAGGCTGCGTCTTCTTTGTCCGACTGGATACTCGGCACCGGTTACGGCATTACGTCCGGTACTATCGAAACTTCCCGGAAAACAGTAACGCTTACGATCCCGGCAGACAGGTTCGAAAGCCTTACGGAGCAGGATAAGCAGGATATACGTACGGCCATAGCCGACATCTTATCTTTGTACGTTTCCCCGGCAGCTGCCGATGAATACAGTATACAGTACCAAACGGGGGATAACGTCATACAGGATCAAACCTCGGGTGATACGGGGCAGAACACGGAACAGCCGGACGAGCCGGAAACTTCCTATAACGGTGAAAGCGCTGCTGCCAACCTCATATTCATACATCACAGCTGCGGCGCGAACTGGCTTAACGACGGGCTCTGCCAAACGCTTAACGATAACAGGTATCATGTGGCCGATATCACATACGATTGGAGAGAATACGGTAACAATACCGATACAGTACATTGGCCAATCTGGTTTACAGACGGAGTGATGAGCCTTGTCTATAATGAAATGAATGCTATGGACGCGCCGAACAGCATAGACCCGGCTGAGGGAGAAAACGGGATAATAATGTTCAAAAGCTGCTTCCCGAACAGCGAAGTAGGCTCTGAAATAACTGACGAGATGGATATATACAACTCGCTGCTGCCATATTTTAAGAAACATCCCGACAAGATGTTCGTTCTCATAACGCCGCCGCCGATGGTGCAGATATCCGACCCTGCCAAGACGCGGGAGCTCTGCAACTGGCTTGCAGACAGGGAAACGGGATGGCTCTCGGGACTATCAACCGGTAATGTATTCGTATTCGATTTTTACAATGTGCTTACGCATTCCGACGCGCATCACCGCCTCATAAACGGCGAGGAAGTGCGCAAAAGCGTAGCGGGTGCGGATACGCTCTATTACCCTTCTGAAGACAACCACCCGAGCACGGAAGGCAACGTAAAAGCAACGCAGGAGTTCATCGGGCTGCTGAACTACTGGTATAAGAGCTTTTCGGAATCGAGGGGATGACGGGGATTATATAACAAAAATCAACATAGACTATGATTTAAAAGCCGATTATTCTAATGAAAAGACTGTTGATTGCTATGGTCCCGTTTAATGGTATTTGCCATGTTAATAATTGTTAAGACCTGCCAGCCAGTGAGTTTACTCTAACCCATTTATTATACTTATTCAATATACCATACTGCCATCAAGCCTTTGCCTGATCCAGAATTTGAACGATACCACTTGCACCATCAACCATTACCAGATCCCCTGTTTTAAGAAGATGCGTGGCATTTCCACAGCCGACTACCGCAGGTATGCCGAGTTCTCTTGCAACAATAGCGGCATGTGAAAGCGGCGCCCCGATGTCGGTTATTACAGCTGCCGCCCTTGGGAAAAGCGGAGTCCATCCCACGTTGGTGGTAGCGGCCGCCAATATCTCGCCTGCATGCAGTTTATAGCCTTCTTCCATATTCGCAATTACCCTTACAATACCTTTTACCTGCCCGGGTGACCCGGCAAAACCCTTGAGCGTCTTTGCGCCGGCTGAAATAGCCGGAATAGTACTGTCATAATAATCATTTCTACTGTTTGGATCTTTTACCCATTGATAAGGATCGAATCTTCCCCTAATGACCGAAGGCAGAGGAGGAAGAGCCGAATATTTTCGGTATGTCGCTTTTCTGGCCGGTATATTCTTTAAAACTCCTGCATCTCCGTTAAGCAGTCTCTCCATTTCATTCATATAAATAAAGAATATATCTTCACCTATGCCGGTAAGCTCTCCGGTTTTTAGCGCAAAAGCACGTATTACCCTGTTCACCCGTACAAATTCTGATCGGGACGCCTCTCTTTTCAGGCTGTTTGATGACGCTTTTCTTATTTTTTTCTTCAGCCATTTCACTTTATGCGGATATAGTTTCGAGAACCTCTTCCATAACTCTTCGTGCTGAATCCTCTTTTGCTTAAAAAGATCATCAACATCGGCTCCCGAGCTTTTAAAATCAGATATTAGTATATCCGGCCAGCCCGGATCTTCGTTTGGATCCGGAAGAGATAATTCTATCTCATGCGGGCCCCGGTGTCCGTAACGCTTAATATATTCTTCACGGTTCAGTTCTCCTTTGATGATCTTTACAATACCTATTATGGGGTCAAGGCTTGACAGCCCGGAATCCATCTGCGTTTCATAAAGAAGGCTGTAAAAAGCATCCGTTCCCGTCAGCTGCAATAGTTTTTTATTCAGAGTTATGGCTATGCTGTTTTTTCTGCTGTATTTTATCACCATTTGCCATGACTTTACCATGTAGGGTTTAACCTCATTCTTCCATAATGCCGCCAATCCTTCTTTAGTCTTCATGCCTCTGATTTTTTCAGCCATATGGATGCACCAATCCGGATTGTCCCGAAGAGACCGGCTGGAGTTACGTGTGAGTTTACTGCTGTTCCATTTTGTTCTGATTATTTTCGGCAGCACCTTTTTTATTATGCCGGAAAGAGTATACGGGTATATAGGGATACTCATATGTGTGGGAATATCTCCAAAGCCATCCCGTATCATTTCAACGCCCTTTCTGGCATCGATACCGAAAAACGCCATTATGGATAATAAGAGGCTGATATTCGTATAGATCCTTCCGCAGATATTGCCTGAGCACTTATAGAATCCCGGGAGGTGGTAGCTTTGCTCATTGTCGAGATATCGCGCTTTGCTCCAGGTCAACGGCGTCATCACGTCCGGGTTCGCTTCTCCGATATTGGTGTTTGTCCAGATATAATCTCCGTCCAGCGTATCGTTCCATTCATAGGTTTCCGGGTTGCCCGGCTGAATGTTGGTGATTGGCCTTGTTTGAAGAAGGTATAGCTTTCCCTTAGCAGCAGCCCATTCGATATCTTGCGGCCAGCCAAGATCCGCCTCCAGCTTTCTTGCGTATCTGTAGAGTTGAGACGCATATTTTATAAGCTCTTTCGGCCCTTCGTATCTTCCTTTCGGAACCGTAAAAGAAAACGATTGAGCATCGGCTGTGCCGGAAACCAGTTTTTCGCCCAGCCCGAAAACAAGATCCCCGATCATCTTCGCATGGCTTCCCGTTACCGGGTCAACCGTAAATAATACGCCCGAAATCTCAGATTTCACCATAAGCTGAACAACTACCGCCATCTCACATTCATTCTCGATCCCATGCGCAGCGCGGTAAGCCCTTATTCTTTCCGAGGCTCCTGAACGGTAAACGGTAAGAATTGCTTTTGATATATCTTTATCGGCGCTGACGTTGAGAACCGACTCATATCCGCCTGCAAAAGATGTGAGTGACGAGTCTTCGCTTGCGGCAGATGATCTGACAGCAAAGAAGGCATTTTTATGGTTCTTTCTGATATAGGCCAGACCTGTCAGGATTTCGTCCCAGGCTTCCCGCTTTAACTCATTGCCGCAGAATGCTCCCGGCAATACTACAAATCCTTCCGGAACGGGGAACCCGGACCTGTACATTCTTGACAGATTTGCGCCCTTTCCACCCACGTTAGTCCATGAACCGGATCTGATATCCTGAAATTTTATAATAAAATCATCCATACCGGGCATTTTTCATCACCCTTCCTTTACTTACTCACCGCGGTCCGGAGGTGGTTTGCACTCCCCGTAAAAATATTCCTAGCGCTTCTTCAAGCATCTCGTACGGAGATCCCGAAGGACGCAGGGTAAAAACTGCGGACAGCACAGCCATTTGAACGATATGGGTCGCCAGCAAAGGATCTACGGACCGGAACGCACCTTCGCGTATTCCCTGCTCAACGATTCCGGACAGCAGATCCTGAAATTCATGCCGCTTCGACCTTATAAGCTTACGGCCTTCACCGCCCAGTCGCTGCAGTTCTGCATATAGTTTCAGGGATATCTCTTTATTTTTTGCTATCTGGTCGAGTTGCAGGTATAGGACCAGCCTAAGCTTTTCAACAGCGGAAAGGGGCCGGCCGGCTACATCCCTTAGAATTTCTATCATATCGCTGAATTCATCCTGGAAATACCATATAAGTATCTCGTCCTTTGATTTGAAATAGTCATACAAGCTTGACTTGCCCATGCCAGCGGCTTCAGCTATTTCACGCATGGATGTCTCGACGAATCCCCTCTCAATGAACAGCCGCGACACTGCAGCGAAAATATCGTGCCTCCTGCTGTCCTGTTCCTCTTCTGTAAGCGGCCGGCCTTTAGGCATATTCTTCTCCCTTAAACCTATATTTTTAATAGCGACCATCGTTCGCTTTTATTATAATATTAAATACCAGCGCTAAAGTCAATATGCTGCGAAACTTTTTCTATAAATATAGAATATGGATTTATATGAACAATGGAAAAAATGGGGCAGGTGGTGTAAATATAAAAAGGGCCTATGCCAAAGCGATAAGGATTTCCGAAGAAAAGTTCGCTCCGATTCAGCGTAGAAAGTGAAATCCACTCCTTCTTTCTACCTGCGCCGTTACTGTCTTTTATATGTACGTGGAGCTTCCCGTTACGGATATTAATCTACACTGACCGCAGTATCTCCCCCGCGTGATCCTGCATGACCGAAATATGGGTGCCTTCAGGGAAATAC
>CAZDZY010000065.1:1948-17472 GCA_964510055.1 uncultured Christensenellaceae bacterium | reverse complement strand
GGCTGTTTTTACTTTTGTGTAGTATGAAATTTGGAGTATCTTTGGACAAATAAAAAACCCCGAAAGTGGCTTCCCATCGGGGTTTCTGGCGTTCCCGGCGCGACTCGAACGCGCGGCCTTTCACTTAGGAGGCGAACGCTCTATCCTACTGAGCTACGGGAACTCGTTATTAAATTTTTGCCCTGCAACCCACCGGCTTAGGAGGCGAGTGCTCTATCCCCTGAGCTACAGGCGCATATGCATGGTTTATTCAGTTTTTTATGCACTCCCGGCGTCGGAACCCCTCACGCTTAGGAGGCGGGTGCTCTATCCGCTGAGCTACAAGCGCAGGTTGATTTAAAACGCAAAATCTATTGTAACGGCAACGCCGGCCTTTGTCAATCAACTAAAAATCACAGTCTATTTATTTTTGGCTGCCTTGAACGAAAGGAACATCGCAAGGGACGTCTTCGATGCGCCAGTTGTCGGTGTTCGGCGCACCGCCTTTTTTAAGCTTGACGCGTTCTTCGGGGGAAGGGGCCAAAACAAGGCTGGAACGGATAAGAGCCGTTTCCTTGTCGTCCGCCGAGCCTTCCCGTATCTCGATCATTGTGCCCGGGGCAAGATTATAATATATCCAGCGCGCGTCCGGAACGGTCAGGCGTATGCAGCCGTGGGAAACGGGCTTGCCGAGATTGTCGTATGCTTCCTTAATATACGCGGAAGCGTCCTTTTTTGTATACAGTATAGAATGAAAGTAGATCCTGTTTTTAATCTGGGACCAGTACTGTCCGCAAACGCCATCGTTTACAAAGAGGCCGAAACGGACGCGGTAATTCATCAGCTTGAAGGTGCCCACGGGAGTTTTGCCGTTTGCTCCGGAGGAACAAAGCATATAGCGCACAGGGACAGTGTATTCTCCCGCGCCGTCCTTAGAGCAGACCAATACGACCTGATGATATATATCGACGGTCACGCGGTAAGTATCGCTTGCGGGGAATCCTTTGGGAAATCTGTAATATCCGTCGTCTCCGACCAGCTCTTCAAAGCTCATTTCTACTGTGGGCGCATATACCGAAAAAGGCGTCGGGGTCAAAGCCGCCGAAGCATGGGGAGCGGGCGTGACGGTTTCCGGCTCAAACTCCGCCCGGCAGGCTGAGACAAAACACAATACAAGTAAAATTAATAATAAGATCACTTTTCGCATACGATCATTGGGCGTCCGGAATCAATGCTGCATGGAACGCCGCTGTATTAGTATATGACCGGTAATGGCCGGAAAATCAATCTCAGTTTCTTATTCCCTGCAAAGGCGCCGGTATCCTGCCGCCCCGGGCAATGAGGCGCTCGCATCCGCTCTGCCCCGCGTCCATCACTACGGCTTTGCCCAAAAGCCCGCCGTATTCCACGCAGTCGCCCCTCGCAGCTCCGGGAACGGGTATTATGCGAACGCCGGTGGTTTTATTGTTTATGACGCCTATCGCGGCTTCGTCAGCGATTATGGCTGATATAACGCTTGCCGGGGTGTCGCCGGGTACGGCGGCCATGTCGAGGCCGACCGAGCAGACGCATGTCATCGCCTCGAGCTTGTCGAGCGACAGCGCGCCTTTTTGCACGGCGTTTATCATGCCTTCGTCTTCGCTGACGGGAATGAACGCCCCCGAAAGCCCGCCGACATGAGAGGAGGCCATGACTCCGCCTTTTTTTACCGCGTCGTTGAGCAGCGCGAGCGCGGCTGTAGTACCGTGCATGCCGCAAACGTCGACGCCTATCTCTTCGAGTATGCGCGCGACGCTGTCGCCAACAGCAGGGGTGGGAGCGAGAGAAAGGTCGACTATGCCGAAGCTTACGCCCAAACGCTCGGAAGCTTCTTTTGCGACAAGCTGGCCTACGCGCGTCACAGAAAACGCCGTTTTCTTTATCGTTTCCGCAACGACGTCGAACGTTGCGCCGCGTACTTTTTCAAGCGCGGCTTTTACGACGCCCGGGCCGGAAACGCCGACGTTTATGGCGCACTCGGGTTCTCCCGAGCCGCAGAAAGCGCCCGCCATAAACGGGTTGTCTTCAACGGCGTTAGCGAACACCACGAGTTTGGCGCAGCCTATTCCGCCGTTGTCTTTCGTAAGATCAGCTGTCTGTTTTATGATATTGCCCATCTTCGATACCGCGTCCATATTGATGCCTGTCCGCGTGCTGGCGACGTTTACGAACCCGCATACCCGCGTTGTGGAAGAAAGCGCGTATGCAATCGAGTCTAGTAAGATAGTATCGCTTTGAGTTTCGCCCTTATGCACAAGAGCCCCGAAGCCGCCTATAAAATTGACTCCCGTATCCGCAGCGGCGTCTTCGAGCGCCTTTGCAAATATTGTGTAATCCAGCTCGCCGCTGCTCGCGGCCACCTCGGCGATGGGTGTGACGGAGATCCTTTTATTCACTATAGGCACGCCGAACTCGCGCTCTAAATCCTCTCCCACGGCAACGAGGTTTTTAGCTTTTTCATATATCTTTTTTCTTATCCTGTCGCAGCAGCTTTTTGCGTCTGAGGTTATGCAGTCGCGTATGGAAATACCCATAGTTATAGTACGAACGTCAAGATTTTCGGTCTCTATCATCTTTATGGTATTCAGCACTTCATATTTGCTTATCAAACAAAGATCCCCCTGTAAAAACTTTAAGCAGATTATAACCCGGGAGGGTAAGCTGTGCAACGAAACATTTACTTATTATTACGCTTATTACACAATCGTTAAGTTAAATACCGTTGTATGAATCTAGTATTAAATAAAGCGCTTTCCTGTTTATTCTTGAAAATTTGGCCCTATTATATATACAGATGAAAAAACGGAGGTGATGCCGGTATGAAAAAGTTGCTTGCTGCGGGAATGATAGCTTTGTTTTTAGTATTATACATCATAGTAGGCACCGGCTACGCCGGAAGCTGAGAAGTACGTACAAACGAGAGCTGCCATGCTTTGGGCAGCTCTTTTTATACGCCCCCAAAAAGCCAGGGGATTTTTGTTTCTCTAAAACGCGATATACCAACGCTTTTCGGGTATAATATAAGGGTAGGTATTTGCACTAGTTGACCTGGAGTTTATTTGTCCCTGTCTCTGTCTCTTATCCTCGAAAACAGCATAATACTCCACAATCCGGCAAGGCCGACGACAGCATAGATGATCCTTGAAACGACAGAGCCGGCGCCGAAGATCGCATCGACAAGATTCCAGTTAAAAAACCCGACAAGGCCCCAGTTGATGGCGCCTATTATAACGAGTATCCATGCCAGTATATTCAAAAAAATCAACTCCTTTCGAGTTTATTATCCGCAAATTCAAAGGAGTTATTATTTTTTCTTCGTGGCAATTTTTTCAATCTCAAATGAATCGAAAGAGACTCTTTCAACAAAATCGTCGGGATAAAAGACTGTCCTGTTAAAGGAAGCCGTCTCGCTTAAATGCTTTTCAAGTATCAGGGGCTTCGATAAGTCGAATTCGTCGCATATCGCGGCGACAGCTGATTTAAGATCATCGCAGTTTACGATTATATCTTTTAATATCCTGTCTTCTGTTTTCAGCTTGCCCCAGAATTTCATTGTTAAAGCTCGCAGAGCTTGATAATAGCGCCGGCTATTATCTCCGCGTTTTTATAAAACGCGTCTATCTCGATATATTCGTCGGGGCCGTGCTCAACGTTCGGATTTTCGGGGAAAAGCGGGCCGAACGTTACGGCGTTATCGAAGGCGCGCGCGTATGTGGCGCCGCCGATGGAAATGCAGTATGCCTTTTCTCCCGTCATTTCTTCATATGCTTCTTTAAGCGTGGAAACAAGGGGGCTGTCTTCGGGCACGTAGTGTGTAGGCAGCGCGTGTATATGGCTTATCCTGAACATATTAAAGTGCTTCGCGAGCTGTTCGTCTACGAACTCAAGAGTATATGAAATAGGATATCTGATATCCATCTTTGCGTTGAAACGGCCGTCTTTGATGAAAACGCAGCCTATGCTCAAAGTGAGCTCGCCCGAGTTATCGGACACCTGAAGGCCCAATCCTTCGCCGTAATAGTTCAGCCCTATTTTTTCGGCGAGGATACTCACCGCATCTTCCACGCCGCCTTTGGCAAGGGGGAGCGTATTCAGATATCGTATGAGCGACGCTGCGGCGTTTATGCCCATCCAGGGCTTTGAACCGTGGGCGCTTTTACCTTCGACTTTAATATGTACCATTCCGTCCGGCAGCTCTTCGCACGCGTATGAAGCGCCGGCGGGGCATTTATAACTTTCAACGCTCTTTTTTATTGCTTCATACGGAGCGGCAAGCACGCACTGCGCTTTGTTAGGCACGACGTTAGGCTTTGTTCCGGAGTTAAAACTTACGACCCTTACGCCCTCTGCCCTTGTCGGCTCATAATCTTTAATGAACTCGAAATGCAGCGCGCCCTTTTCCATATTTATTATAGGATATTCCCCGTCGGGAGAAAACGCTATGTCGGGCGTTTCCCCGCCGTGGCTCTTATAAAAGTCCATGTCCTGCCATGTCGTTTCTTCGTCCGTGCCGAACAGCAGCCTTACTTTTTTATTAAGGGAAATGCAGTTGTCTTTTATGGCTTTCAGAGCGTAAAGGGCGGCTATGGCCGGCCCTTTATTGTCTATGGCGCCGCGGCCGTACAATTTGCCGTCTTTTTCGGTACCCTTAAACGCAGGCATAGTCCAGCCGTCGCCCGCAGGCACAACGTCGACATGCATGAGCACTCCGAGCGTTTCGTCCCCGAAACCGTAATCAACGTATGCCATCTGCCCGAACATGTTAACGCACTCGAAATCCATTCTCTCGGCCGTGCTCTGAACGAACATAAGCGCGTCGAATATGCCCTTGCCGTACGGCATATTCGGCTGGCTTTCGCTTCGCACGCTTTCTATCCCGATGAAATTTTTCAATGTGTCCAGCATTTCCTGTTTGTATGGTTCAAAAGAAAAATCCAGCATAATATTGCTCCTGTGTTGCTTTTAATATATAAATCAATGTTATTTTGCTTTAAGTATTGATTGTTTATTTAATTAAGTTAGTAACACCTAAGTTAATAACACCAAACTGGTTAAGCAAAACAAAAACGCCTAAAAGTGCGACGTATACCGCAAACCCGTAAAGCCTCCTGCGCTGTATCAGGGAAAGCATGAACTTTATAGCGATATATCCCGCTATCGCGGCGCAAACGGTCCCCACGATCGCCGGCGCCCATTGAACATCGACGCCGGTCTTTAGAAGATCGAAACCTTTAAGCATATTCGCGCCTAATATGGCGGGTATAGACATAAGGAACGAAAACTTCGCGGCCTTTGCGCGGTCAAGCCCGTAGGCGAGGCCTCCCGCTATAGTGGAACCCGACCTCGATACGCCGGGAAACAGCCCGACGACCTGCATAACGCCCATAGTAAGCGCCGCTCCCGACCTCAGCTCTTTTTTTCTTCTGAGGCGTTTGGCAATTACTTCCGAAAGCCAGAGTATCAAAGCGGTAAGCAAAAACGCGAAACCCAAGTATGCTCCCCCGAACGTTTCGTCTATAAAGTCTTTAAAAAACAACGCGAAAATAACGGCGGGAAGCGTGGCTATAACGAGATACCAAAGCGTATAAAACGGCTTTTTAAAGAGATCGATTATTTCCCTGCGCATCACTACTATGACCGCGATGAGAGTACCCAGATGAAGCATCGTATCGAAGAAGATGAGCCAGGGGGTCTCTTCGGTAAGTCCCAACAATTTTTGAAGCAGAACGAGATGCCCGCTGCTCGATACGGGCAGGAACTCGGTCAGGCCCTGGACTATACCAAGCACTATAGATTCCAATATGCTCATAGCGATTTCCTTTCTTATGTGATTGCATAGCTATCCCAAGTTGCCATGCTATTATATCAATTAACATATGATTTGCAAATATATGATATGCAGTGTTCCGCGGTATTAAATGAATAAGACGTTTCAGCATGATAAACATAATGTTGACTATAAACCAGCCGGGGTATACAATTACTGCAATTATAGTTTTCATGTTTAGCGCAAGGAGGCCTTATTATGGATCTTCAGATCATAAGATCGAAATCACTCAAACCCAAGCCGAAGGACAGCGAGCTTGTTTTCGGCAGGGTGTTTACCGACCACATGTTCACAATGCAGTACGAGACGGGAAAGGGTTGGTTCAACCCGCAGATACGCCCGTTCGAGAATTTTTCACTTTCTCCCGCGTGCAGCGTGCTTCATTACAGCCAGACGATATTTGAGGGCTTAAAAGCATATCATACCGGCAAGGGGGTAAATCTTTTCAGGCCGTGGGACAATATTGCCCGCATAAACGTGTCGTCGGGAAGGATGTGTATCCCGGAGGTAGACGAAAAGTTTGCGCTTGAGTGCTTAAAAGAGCTTGTAAGGATAGACAGGGACTGGGTGCCGAAAGCGGAGGGCACTTCGCTTTATATCCGTCCGACTATAATAGCTGTCGACCCGTTCCTCGGCGTAAAAACGGGGGATCAATACCTTTTCTATATAATACTGTCTCCTGTCGGCGCGTACTACGCCTCGGGGCTTGCGCCGGTCGATATATACGTTGAAGACGAGTATGTTCGCTCGGTAGTCGGCGGAACGGGATTCGCTAAAACGGGCGGAAACTACGCGGCGAGCTTGCTTGCGGCGCAGATAGCGCACGACAAAGGGTATGACCAGGTTCTTTGGCTCGACGGCAAAGAACGTAAATACGTCGAAGAAGTGGGATCAATGAACATATTCTTCAAAATACGCGGAGAACTTTACACCGCACCTCTTGCGGGCAGCATACTCCCGGGCATAACGAGGGATTCCGTTATCAAACTTGCGAGGGATATGTTTAACGTGAAGGTAAGGGAAGAGAAGATCGCTATAGCCGATATATATAAGGAAGCCAAGACCGGCGGGCTCGAAGAAGTCTTCGGGACGGGGACCGCCGCGGTTGTGAGCCCGGTAGGCGGAATGAGCTGGGAAGGGAAAAAGATAACCGTGGCCGACGGGAATATGGGGCCGCTTACAGCAAAGCTTTACAACAAGCTTACGGGCATACAGTACGGCAAAGAAAAGGATGAATTCGGCTGGATAACAACGCTCTGATATTACGAATAGCTGAAAAACAAGGGAACTGCCGTAATTAGCAGTTCCCTGGTTTATTTATCCCGCTGAACTTCCTTGTTTTGAATCGACACGTTCCGGCTGAAAACTTAATTACATTTTCATTCCCTGTATCCCGCCCGATCCGCCCCGCATTTTTGTCATGAGGCTGTGCGCGTATATCGGAATATGCGGGTATTTATAAATATGTTGTTATACTGATAAAACATGTGTTAATGTATGGATATGGGAGGATAATATATGATAAAAAAGGCAGCGGCAGTTTTTGCGTTGATCCTGAGCGCAGCTTTTACGATATCGTGCGCAGGATATGAGCCCGCCGCGTCTTTCAGCATTATACCGGCAATCACTGATAAAACCGAAACGTGCAGCTCGCCAGAGAAAACCGTTTCTGCTGAGAATACTGCTTCCGTTTCCAATACGCCGCAAGTTTCTCAGGTTCCGGCTGAGATCGTATCCGTTTCAAGTATGCCGCAGCAGGCGTCTCAGATTCAGATACAAAGGATCGTTATTAAAAGCTCTTTTCTGAATAAGGATATGAACGCAAATGTATATCTTCCCCCGAATTACGATACATCTGAAAAGTATCCGGTATTATATTTTTTTCACGGATACAGGGGCAATCAAAACGACTGGGAAAAAAATATGGGCCTCGTAGATTCAGCTTATGATCTTTTTTCCAGCGGGAAAATCAAACCGTTAATAATAGTCACTCCCGATATAGATAACAGTTACGGTATAAATTCTGCGCTTTCGCCGGAACATGCGTCCGCCGGGACGTCCGCAGGATTTAAACCCAGTTACGGCTTCTACGAGTATTATCTGATAAAAGAACTTATACCGTATATAGATTCTAATTACAGTACAATTACCGAAAAGGAAGGGCGTTATATAGGCGGGCTGTCAATGGGCGGTTTTGCGGCGCTGCACCTTTGTTTTGCCCACACCGATCTTTTCAGCAAGGCGGGAGGCCACAGCCCCGCGCTTTGGATCTATACGAAAGATCCGGCGAAAATCAACGACGCAATAATATGGCTTTATCCTTCAATGAAACTGCGGGAGGAAAGAGACCCGCTGGAGCAGGTAAAAAACGCGGATCTCTCGGGAATAGAGATATGGCTTGACTGCGGGACAAAGGATCAATACAGGTTTTACGCGGGAACGAAGAAACTGTACGATATACTTGTATCGAGGGAGGTGCAGGTAGTGTACCATTCGTTTTCCGGGCGCCACAATATTGATTATTGGGGGGCGCATATTAAAGAGTACCTGACCTTTTACGGTTCGTAAATATAAAATATTGCCTTTATAAAAACCAATATAGAGTTGAAATATATTTACTTTTGCATTAATCTTTTATTTATAAAATCAAAAAATATTGAAACGAGAGTTTATATCAGGAAATTCAGATGATATAAAACGGTTTATATTATTATCGGGGGGTAATATGGTTTTTTCGTCGTTATTATTTTTATATGTTTTTCTGCCTGTTACTTTCCTGCTTCATTTCCTCGCCAAAAGCCTGAAAATGAAAAACCTCGTGCTGACATTCGTCTCGGTACTTTTCTATGCATGGGGCGAGCCGTTCTATGTAATATTGATGCTTTTTACCACTCTTGTAAACTATGTCTGCGGCAGGATAATACACGCAAAACGCGGCACCGGAGCGGCAAAAGCAGCGATGATAGCGTGCGCGGCTATCACTTTGGGCCTGCTCGGAGTTTTCAAATACCTGAATTTCTTTCTCGACAGCGTCGGATTTCTGATAGGCACCGATATAACTTCTGTAAACATAATCCTGCCGATAGGCATCAGCTTTTTCACGTTCCAGACGCTTACCTACACTATCGACTTATACCGGGGCCAAGTCGGTGTGCAGAAATCGTATCTTAACCTTCTTATGTATGTTTCTTTGTTTCCGCAGCTTATAGCGGGCCCTATAGTGCGCTACTCGGATATTGAAGAGCAGATAACCGTACGTACGATAACATTTGAAAAGACGGCGGCGGGGATAGTGCGCTTTACATGCGGGCTTGCAAAAAAGGTGCTCATTGCCAACGCAGCGGGATTGCTCGCTTCGGGGACCAAAGAAGTGCCGGGAATACTTGACGGAAATCTTGCCGCGCTTCCCGCGGGCGACGCTTTATTCGGCATACTCATGTACGCGTTCCAGATATACTTTGACTTTTCAGGCTATTCGGACATGGCTCTGGGCTTAGGGAAGATGTTCGGGTTCGAATTCCTCGAAAACTTCAACCATCCTTATGTTTCAAGAAGCATAACCGAGTTCTGGAGGCGCTGGCACATGTCATTAAGCTCGTTCTTCCGGGACTATGTGTATATACCTCTCGGCGGCAACAGGAAGCACCAGGTTTTGAATCTTTTTGTAGTTTGGTTTCTTACCGGCCTCTGGCACGGGGCGTCGTGGAACTTCGTTCTCTGGGGGCTGTATTATTTCGTTTTCCTAGTGATAGAGAAGTTCATACTTTTCAAACTACCTAAAAAGCTCAATATTGTTATGGGCGCCATATACACTTTCCCCGTGGTGCTTATGGGATGGGTGCTGTTCTATTACCCCGATACATCGCGGCTGCTTGGCTTTACAAAGGCGCTGTTTGGCGGCGCGGGGCTCGGGTTTGCCGGAGTAAACACCGCTTCGCTATGGCTCGAAAACATGCCTCTTATAATAATAGCGGTTATAAGCAGCACGCCTGTTTTTACAAACCTGATGAAGGGAATAAAGGAGACTGTAAGGCTGCCGCTCTCATATGTTTATACTTTCGGCATTTTGTTTTTATGCACTCAGGCTCTCGTCGGGCAGACTTATAACCCGTTTATATATTTCAGGTTTTAGGAGTGATTAAAAAGCTTCGTTTTCGGGCTCGAGGTTAAAAAAGAGGTAATTATGGAAAAAGCGGCCGGAGCAAAAGTAAGTATAGCGCCGACGACACGCATGGGGCAAAAGAAGATACGAAACGATGATATAAAGTCAACTACACGTATGGGGCTTAAGAGGCTGCGAAAAGAAAAGGTTTACAGAGAATCCTGGTACAAATTATTTGTTCTAAGCTTTTTTGCAGTAATATTCGGGTTCCTTGCCCTTCGTTTTATACTTCCGGTTCCAACGTTATCGCTTTCTGAAAGCCGTGAAATCAAGAAAATGCCTTCCGCGGATGTAAACAATATTTTTTTCGGAAAATTTACTACGGATTTTGAAGATTACTTCGCCGACACGTTTCCGCTGCGCGATCCGTTTATAGAAGCGGGCGATTATGTATCGTATCTGTTTAAAATACCGGTGAGCGGAGTCGATTCCATTGTGATGCTGGACGGGAACATGATGCAGGAAGAAGACATGGAAGACAAGGTTCCAATTGGTAAAGGCGGCTCTGAAGAAATGGAGGACCGGATCGTTCCGTCTTCCGATCCTGCCGGGCAGGCTGTAAACCCGTATACGGGCGAGCCGACGCCGCAGCCGTCTGCGCAGGATATGCAGGCTAAAGGAATATACCTGCTTACCGATACGGCTATTTATATGGAAGAAAAGATAAACTCCGAGCAATATACGGCAATTGCCGAAGGAGTAAACAGGCTCGCAGAAGCTCTTCCCGGCAGGAGAATAATCGTTATGTCCCCTCCCAACAGTTTTGCTTTTTACGCCGCGCCCAAATACCGCAATCCGGAAAACGACCAAAAAGCGGGCATCGAAGACATGTACGGCAAGTTGGCTCCCGGTATATATACCGTCGATACATACCTCAGCCTGGATGCGCACAAGGGGGAATACATATATTTTCGCACAGACCATCACTGGACTTCGCTTGGGGCGTACTACGGGTATACCGCGTTCTGCGAGGCTGCGGGAATGCAGCCCGTATCTTTATACACGATGCAAAAGAATACATACGAAAGAGACTTTTTGGGTTCAGGTTATAAGCAGCTCAAAAATACGGCCAAGGCGAAGCTGATAAGGCAGGTGCCGGATTATATTGACTACTATATACCCCCGGCGCAATGCCAGCTTACGATGTATGAGAAAACCCCGATGAAAAACGGTATCGACATACCGATGTTCGATTTGGATCTGCCCGGTAGGGACTGGAATTGTTATCATATATTCCTCGGAGGAGATTACCCGAGCATAAAGATCACGACAGACACGCAGAACGGCCGGTCGATAGTACTGCTCAAGGATTCCTACGCGAACGCTTTCACGCCTTTTCTTACTTCGAATTACCAATATATCTATCTGGTGGATTTTCGGGATTATAACTACAGAGGAAAGCCGGATTTCAGCCTCGAGCAATTTGTAAAGGATAATGATATCGGCGATGTAATGCTGATACTGACTTTCGAGCTTGCTAACGACCCTGAATTTGTCGATTGGTATTTAAAAGCTTTGCCATAACATAAAAGCTTTCCTTTACCTTCAGAAGGCTGCGGTATTAAATTCAATATTTATGCCGGAGCAGCAGGGAGTGAATATGGAGAAAAAGATCGAGGCAAAAGAATATACAATGCCGGAGACGCGCAAGGAACAAAAGAAGATGAAAAAAGAAAAAAAATATAAGGATTTCTGGTGTAAAATTATTGTTTTCAGCTTTTTTACTATGATATTCGGGCTGCTTGCTTTGCGGCTTATACTGCCTGTTCCTACGATATCTCTGTCTGAAAACCGAGAGCTTAAAAAAATGCCTTCCGCGGATATAAACAATGTCTTTTTCGGTAAATTTACTACCGAATTTGAAGACTATTTTGCGGACACGTTCCCGCTGCGCGACCCGCTTATAGAAGCGGGCGATTATGTATCGTACCTGTTTAAAATACCGGTGAGCGGAGTCGATTCCATAGTGGTGCTTGACGAGAACATGATGCAGGAAGAAGATTCGGGCGGGGAGGATTCCGGGGAGCAGGAAAGCGGCCCGGTTGATGAACAGGACCCGGCCGAAGGCTTTCCGTCATCGACTCCGACCGGGGAGGCTGTAAACCCGGATACGGGCGAGCCGGAGCCGCAGGCAGAGCCGGATATGCAGGAAAAGGGGAAATACCTTCTTACCGATACGGCGATATATGTGGAAGTAAAGCTGGACCCTAAGAGGTACACGGCATTTGCGGAGGGTATAAACAAGTTTGCCGAAGCGCTTCCCGGCAAAAGGATAATCGTTATGTCCCAGCCCAACAGTTTTGCTTTTTACGCCGCGCCTAAATACCGTAATCCGGAAAACGACCAAAAAGCGGGTATCGAAGATATGTACGCCAAACTGGACGCGGGGATCTATAAAGTCGATACTTATTCATATCTCGACGATCATAAGAGCGAGTACATATATTTCCGCACCGACCACCACTGGACGGCTCTGGGAGCGTATTACGGATATACCGCGTTCTGCAGCGCTGTGGGCATTGAGCCTGTTCCGCTGGATACGATGCAGAAGAATCTGTTCAAGGACGATTTTCTTGGCGCGCTGTATAAACAGACAAAGAACTATGCCAAAGCCAAACTTGTAAAGAACAACCCCGATTATATCGAATATTATGTGCCCGCGGCACAGTGCGAGCTTAAGACGTATAGAAAGACTCCGCTGACAGGCGGAAAAGACATACCGCTGTTTAATAAGGATATGAACGGCAGTACGAATTATTACCGGTTATTCCTCGGAGGAGATTATCCTATAATCAAGATAACGACCGATACGCGCAATGGCAGGTCTTTAGTAATATTGAAAGATTCGTATGCAAACGCTCTCATACCGTACCTGACAGCACATTACCAGACTGTCTATGTAGTCGATTTCCGCGATTTCAATAAAGGTTCGAGCCCGAAGTTTCATATTGCGCAGTTTGTAAAAGACTACAATATCGACGACGTTCTGCTTCAAATGAATTTCAGGTATACAAGCATTCCGGGAGATGTGGAGTGGTACCTGAAAGCCTGTTCTTAAGTTTTTAATTGCTTGTATGAAGAGCGGATTAAGTATTTACGGGATAAAAAAACCGGCTTAGAGCCGGTTTATATTTCTCAGCCGTTACCTGAAATCGACATAGATATCGTTTCTGAGCACATGCTGGTTGCAGCTGCCCTTACTTTTAGCGTTATAAACTACAGTCCAGAAATTGCTCCAATTTTTCGCTCCGATCGAAAGGATCCTGCACAACTCCTGCACGTCAGTCTTATACTTTTCAATAAGCGCACCGCGTTTATCGCTTGAATCGTTTTCTTTGCATGCTTCGAGCGCGGTATATTCGGCTTCGCATGTCTCATACAATTGCCGTACTTCCGGGCCGTATTTCGGGCCGCGGTAAAATAACCCTGCCGAAGAAACGACGGAGAGTGCCTCAGTCGATTCAGCCGGAGGGGGCGAAGAATCCGGCTCAGAGGGCGAAGGTTCCGCGGACTCGGAAGGCGAAGGTTCCGGCGGGTCGGTAGGAGTAGCCGCGTCCTCGTCGAGTATCTGTTTCGCCTTGTTAAGCAGGGGCTTCGATTTGGTGAGGATGACCTCTGTCTGCATGTTATACCAGAGGCTCCACGCCCTGTCGAGGGACCATCTCTTATACATTTTGTAAACTTCTGAATACTGTTTATCTTTGGATATGTCTACGCCGTAAACTGTCTTGACAATATCGATGCGTTTGCGTACGTCCGTTATCACAAAGCTGTAATCGAATAATTTATAAGAATACTTGCCGTCCATGGAATGGACGTCTATGGTTTTAGGGTCTATGTTTTTATACGCGTAATAAGCGAGTCCCGCCGTCTGGTCTATAGGCACGTTCGTATAAAGGTTGCCTTCAAACGCACCGAGTATTTCCGGCAGGGCGGAAATGCCGCCTGTTCTCTTAAGGGTCTCAAATATGGCTACGAGCATCGCTTTCTGGCGGTTTATACGGTGCAGGTCTCCCGTTTCACCGTTTGGGTCTTCGATGTTCTGTGTCTTCCTTACGCGCATATAATCCAAAGCTCCCTGCCCGTTCATATGCTGCATTCCTGTTTGATACGACCTTCCGTTTATCGTAAACGCTATATCGACGTTGAAATCCACGCCGCCTATGGCGTCCACGAGTCCCTTGACCGCGGAAAAGTCGACCGCGTAATAAAAATCTACATCTATGCCGCCTATCATCCATTCGGCGGCCTCGCACACTTTTTCGAAACCGCTTGTGGAATAATTGTTGGCCTCATCGGGCCAACCGCCGCCGCAGTTCAACGAGGTATTAAGCTTGTATATGCCGTTTACGCCCGGTATTTTCGCAAACGTATCGCGCGGCAGCGATATCAGGCTTACTTTATTCGTGTTAGTATTTATC
Source organism: uncultured Christensenellaceae bacterium (assembly GCA_964510055.1). Lineage (GTDB taxonomy): Bacteria > Bacillota > Clostridia > Christensenellales > SZUA-584 > DTFZ01. Next base: position 3,044 of record CAZDZY010000065.1, on the reverse strand, counting down.
GACAATATGATCATTACGTCCGAATGCCATGCGGTCTTGCCTTTCCACGATTCCAGATCGCGTTCGTCGCCGTGGTCGACTCCTATAAGCAGTATATTTACGATGCCGTCCAGCATGCTGAAATCGGCCCGAGACCTAAGCACCTCGTACGGGTCTATAGTCGGAGCCGGGCCGACAGGTTCATCGCCGCCTGTCTGCGGCGTTTCGGAAGTAGCGGTCGCGGGCGTCCTAAACGGAATTAAACCGCCAATGGGATTATTATCAAGATTCAGCTTATACAGGCTGGCGGTAAGTATAAGCAGTACAAGTATGCTGGAAACCGATACGATTATTTTTCTCGCAACCGTCCAGGGCTTTTTCTTTATAAGTAATATTTTTTCCGCTTCTTCCGGAGGCTTTTGGCCGGCCTCAGCCTCGGGAATAATTTCGGCAGCTACGATCTCCGGAACCTCCGGCTTTTCTTCGGCAGCTTTGGCGCCTCTGGGCTTCCGGAAGAACAACAGAAATCTTTTTTTCTTTAACTCGGCGGCCTCAGGGGCCTTACTTTCCTGAACATCCGGGATCTCTTCCGGGACAATGCTTTCCCCAGCTTCCGGGATGATTTCAGCGGCTTCGCCTTCCGGAGCTTCCGGCTCTTCTTCGGTGGCTTTGCCGCCTTTGGGCTTCCGTAAGAACCACAGAAATCTTTTTTTCTTTGGTTCGGGGATATTATCGGCAGTTACGCCTTCCTGAACTCCCGGCACTTCGGGAATTTCGCCCTCCTCAGCTTCCGGGATGATTTCAGCAGCTTTGTCCTCCGAAGCTTCCGGTTCTTCTTCGGCGGCTTTGCCGCCTTTGGGCTTCCGGAAGAACAACAAAAATCTCTTTTTCTTTGGTTCGGGGATATTCTCGGCAGTTACGCCTTCCTGAACTTCCTGAGCTTCGGGAATTTCGCCCTCCTCAGCCTCGGGAATGATTTCAGCAGCTTTGTCCTCCGAAGCTTCCGGTTCCTCTTCGGAGGATTTGCTGCCTTTGGGTTTCCGGAAGAACAACAAAAATCTTTTTTTCTTTGGTTCGGGGATATTCTCGGCAGTTACGCCTTCCTGAACTTCCTGAG
>CAZDZY010000065.1:0-1848 GCA_964510055.1 uncultured Christensenellaceae bacterium | reverse complement strand
TTCCGGAAGAACAACAAAAATCTCTTTTTCTTTGGTTCGGGGATATTCTCGGCAGTTACGCCTTCCTGAACTTCCTGAGCTTCGGGAATTTCGCCCTCCTCAGCCTCGGGAATGATTTCAACAGCTTTGCCCTCCGAAGCTTCCAGTCCTTCTTCGGCGGCTTCAGCGCCTTTGGGCTTCCGGAAGAACCACAGGAATCTTGCCGGCTTGGGTTCAACGGCCTCTGGGGCTTTACTTTCATGAGTTTCCGGGCTTTCTTCTGGAATTGTACTTTCCAGGGCAACAGGAATATACGCGACGGCTTTGCCGCCCCGGGCCTTGCGGAATATGCTCCAAAGCTTTGATTCCCTGAATTTGCGGACTATCTTCAGAAACTTCCGTGCTCCGGATCCCTTATCATCTTCAGGATCTCTGCTCTCCCTTATTTCCGGATTATCTTTTACAGCTTTGCTGTTATGAATTTCCGGACTATTGTGTTTACGTTTAAAAAAGCCGAATTTCATGACTACGCTCCTGATGTATACCTGTTCATAGGAAATAATACATTAAAAATCCATAAATATCAATATGGGCAGTATATAATATATATATAGTTTATTCTAATTTATAATATAGAGAACTTTACCATGATTTAATATATGATCACGGTTCCCGTATATTGTCTATAAGCACAGTTTCCTGCATTTGTTTTGTGTCTATGCAGAATTCCCTGGCGGTATAGATGTTTCTGCCCGCTGTGTATTTGAGCGCGATACTGCCGGGCCCGCGGGCGGGCGAGATCGGACGCGTGAGAATTGCGTAATTCCCGAAGAACTCCTTTAGGTCTGAAAATGAGAGCCCGTCCGCAAGCGAAGGCGTCAGGCAACGCATCGCTTGCTCGCTCATGCCGGCCTTTATTGCCTGAAGCAGGCACATGCATACTTCTTCCGCGCTGGCGGGCTCCTTTTGCTGGCACGTAAACCATCCTGTCTCCTGGGCGGCAGGGATAAGGCTGGTATCTTTTCTTTCATATACTGTTTTTATCTGCATGAAATCGCCCTTGGTAACCACGCTTAAACGGGCGTTGTCTGTCTGGTATGATTCGCAGAGGGTGCATACTGCCGTAGAGAAAGACGGGAGTACGGTGGCGGCATATATGAACGGATGGCCTCCGACAGCTTCGCCGGAGGCATAAAGAACAGGGAAATCATTAAGCTTTGTAAAGGAGATATCGGCTGAAGCAACGTAAAAAGGCAGGGGCGCCATAAAAACGAGCCTGCCGCTGGGCGAATGCTCGACCGCGAAGCTTGAATAGGCTTCATTGTAAATAAACGCAGTATGCTTTTCGCCGCTCACAAAAAAATCGAAAGGCGCTATAACCGAAGGATAAAGCTCAGATCCGTCGTTTTTATACACGGTCAACGGATGCAGCGTTATTTCAACTATATTATCCGGCCACATACATAGCTCAACGAGCCCGTCGTTATTGAATATAGCCCCGCCCGCGGCGATGGATATCCTGCGCGTATAGGGAAGGTATGCAAAATTCGTTTCGTTTTCGAATGGAAGCATAGTGATAAAAAACATTGCGTTCCCGGCAATGGGCTGCGTTATGGCGGTTACTCCCGTTTCCCCGGCCGGCGCCTGGTTGATATTGATGAGAGCATGCACTTTAGAGCTTATATAAAGCAGTTTAATCGCGTTATCTTCCATTTTCTATCCCCTTACATAATATATATTCAGCACCCTCCCCCGAGATACACAATTCTAACAGGTTGGTTTGCAGCATAACTATATACAAACGGAACTGTAATTGATACACAAAAGCTATCCTAAAAGATGCGTTTGCTTTTTTAATTTATTGTTAAA
>CAZDZY010000064.1:0-17539 GCA_964510055.1 uncultured Christensenellaceae bacterium | reverse complement strand
GAGCGAAGCGAGACTGATGAGGTGTATTTGCACGGCACAGTGAGACTGATAAGGTAAATACATTGTTGCATACAAGATATGGAATGATTATCTTCATGGATTTGGTTTGAAGGTAAGGCTGTATTCCAATGCAAAGTTGAATAAACATCTGTAAGCGTATGTTCTGATATATTTTTTATATATGATAGGAGTAAGCGACACCTCATCCGTCCCAGCACATAGCTCATCTTATTTATTCTATCTTTATTTTAAATTAATAGACAGTTAACGATACTAACGTATTTAACGTTATGTGCTGGGCCACCTTCCCCTCAAGGTGAAGGCTATTTTTGGACAGCGGCTTATTTGTTCCTTGCATTAAATATTTGCGTCTCTAACATTTACGCCTTTGTTCACGCCTTTGGCCATATGTTTGGCTTTGCGCTTCCCGCGGGAGGCTTTGAGATACAGTATCATAAAGGCTATAAATCCGGCCAGCAGCAGGGCGCACCCGGCGCCTGCCGCTAAAACTACGGGGAGCGCCAGCGTTACGGCTGATCCGTCCTTTAATACCTCAGGCGTAGCTGCGGGCTCTTCTGTCGGCTTCGGCGTGGGCGCGATCGTCGGCTCTGGTGCTAGCTCCGGAGTTACGATAAAGCGCTGCATCGATTCGTCTGCCGTGTTATACAGGAAAAATCCTCTTTCACCGGCGCCGTTGCGCGCGTAAACGAGGTAGACCGTGCCGTCCGAGCCTTTCGCCTTCCACGCGGGCACGTCTTTGCCTTTCCAGTTAAACATCGTCTCCTCATACCCTTTAGGCGCGTCAGTATTTTCTTCCGGCCAGATAAGCGTAAAGTTTGCGGAAACCGATAATACGGTCAGATACGGGAACAGTACATTTTTTTCTTTATCGTATATATAGTATCCCGCGTTCTCGCCGCCCGCTTCAGACAGGTAGAGTACTGTGATATCTTCGCTGTCGGGTATCCCGGCGCCTCCGACATATTCGCCGTTATAATCGACCTGTTTATCCACATACCCGGCGGGCATGGTAAGGCTGCTGAGTGACCGCCAGATATACATCTGGTTGGCCGCTCCCAAAACGTTCCCGGCGGCTACGCCCGTCTTTGAAAAGTCGATCGGGTCCCCGGGCGTTTCACCTTCCGAAGCGTGCGGAGTATCCATAACTTTTATGCTCACGCCTTCTCTTGAGTCTTCAAGCGCCTGGCCGTCGTAGTCCAATACGTTATCCATAGATACTTCGACTTCCGCGGTCCCTTCTTTTGAGGCCACGAATTTGATTATTGCCGTCAGGGAAGAAGACCCGCCTTTTTGAGCCGAGACGAGATTGATATATCCGTCGGAAGCCCCCCCGTTGCTGCTCACGTAGGTAAGCACAGCAGGGTCATAGGTAAAACTTCCGCTGGCCACGGCTATATGCTTGCCCGATACTACAACGGTAAGGGTAACGGTATCTCCTACTTTGACCTCCGTGGAATCGGCGGTCACGGAAAGGCCGGCGGCAAAAGCAGCGGCCGGGAATGCCAGCAAACATATTAAGGCGACTAAAGCGGCTAAAGTCTTCCGCATCCTTAACCTTCTGTTCATTCCTTCTTTCCTCCTTGCTGATCTATCGAGCTATCCCCGTTTATATATTTCAGAAGCTGCAGTACGTCAAGGCTGTCCGCATTCCCGTCGTGGTTTACGTCCGCAGCCTCAAGGTATACTCCCGTCAATTCCTGCGTATTCAAAAGATGCTGCCTTAAGGCGTCGATGTCGCCCTGCGCGATCTCCCCGTCGCCGTCGGTATCGCCGTACAGCACTACCGGCAGATCATAATATGAAGTGCCGTCCCCGTATATAGTCCGTACAAAATCGCCGGTTGAGATCTTATCGGATTTCTTTTCATTTCCTTTTGCCGAGATAATGCTCGATTCTCCCTTTTCCGGAGATATCGCTGAAAGGAGCTCACTGGGCGTTGTGCCGGGCTTTATATCGCATATGAAGGCGCCTGAGATCGAATATGTCCTGCTTTTAAGCGCGGGTGCCGATTCGAACGTGCCGATAGTACAAAGTTGAGTATTTACATAATAAAACGCAAGTATATCCGTAAAAGATTGCCCGTCGGTGGCGCGCTGCTGCGCGCTCCGCTGGCTCATGCCTTTGCCGTGCCCGTACCGGCGGTTAGTCAGAAACCAGCCGTCATACTCTTTACCGTCTTTTGTTTCAAATACGCCGGTTTCCGCTCCGCGCATCCTAAGATTAAATCTTTTATTGAAAACGCCTTCCAGATTCTTCTCTGAATAAATAAGGTCGCCGAGATCTATCGTGACAGTAAGCTGCCCGCTGCCGCTCCCGTCAGCGGGATCGACTATAACCGTAACGTCCGCCTTTGTATAGCTGCGGCTCGGGGGGTCGTATATGGCGTCGCGCGCCTTTACCCTCACTGTGGATACCAGTTTCACATCTTTCCCCGCGGCATTGTTCGCGCCCTGCTGCAGCATATCGAGGACTATCCCGTCCATAAGCGGAATTGTCCTGGAATTGAACTCGGAAGGTATGAAAGATTTATCCTCGAGGCTGTCGGCGTTTTTCAGATCGTAGATATCATCCGCCTGCACGTAATACGGCAGATCGGCCGTCCAGCCGTTTGTCGTCGGCTCGGTCTGCCCGCCGTTCGACGCTGAGTAATACGCCTGTATTATGTCGCTTTTATATGTGAGCACCTGCCCTGCCGTCTCGTCTACCGCTTTTATTGCCCTTGTATATTTGCTGGCGTAGCCGTGATAGACCTGGTCTGCCGACGTATCCAAAATATCGTAAACGCGCCGGCGGTTTACGGAACAGTTGACGACAGCGTAACCCCTTGCGCATACAGCCTGCGCTTTAAGGGCTTCTATCGGGTACGTATTGCTCATCTCATATGGCACTACGCCGTAAAGGTAGCGCTCTATAGGCAATGTGTTGATCACGCGTATGATCTTTTTGTTTTGTTTATTCCTGCCGGCATCGAATCTCATATTTCCAAGGTACGTGCACATACCGTATCTGGAGTTTTTCAATTTGATATAAGAAGACGTGCCGCTGTAATCGCGGTTTATAAAAGTTATCGACGATGAAGTGAATGTTTTATCCCCCGACTTGACCACCGGCCTGTTGCCCACAAGCGATACCGTCACTTTGCCGGAGCTGAATTCAAAAGAGGGGTCTTCTTCCAGGTAATAACCCCCGGTCATTGTCAATTCGACAGGTTTTGTTCCGTCAACGGAAAGGAGCACGCGTATATCGGTGCTGAACGCGGCGGCATAAACAGGCTTAGCGCCAAAAGCAAAAGTGAAAGCCGTAATAAGAGCGATAATCAGCAGTATATATCTCTTGTTTTTTTTCACCGTATATTCCTGTCCCCGCCACCAAAAGCTTATCGGCTTAAAATGAGACGGATCACTGCCTAAAAAAGTTCCCTTATAAAGGCAATCTGTCATCGGCACTTTTCATAGCGATCCGTTTATGCTTATGATACAGTGTTAACCGCTTCCAGTCAATGACTAAAATATTGGCGCCTTTTAACTAAGATAATCTGTTAAGTTCTTTTCCTGTCAGTCAGGTAGTGTTTGTTTAAATGATAACCCCCGAAGTATAAAAAAAGAGCAACCGCGAAATTGCTCTTTGATTGGCTGGAATTCCTTTTCTATTGGCCTTGTTCCTCTAAAAAACGAATCCGCTCTATCGTATCAGCGCGCAGCGTCTCGTACGCTTTTTTATTTGCCTCTGCGCGACTCATACCTTTCTTAACGTATTGCGCAGCCAGCTCCTCAATATGCCAGTGAAGGCCATCGGGCGCATACGGGGCTGAAAACGCTACGATCATATAATGGCCGTTCACCATCTTGAACGTTATCTTTACTTCTTGCCCAACGCCGCCGCTGATGATGGTCTTAACGTATATTTTGGCCGTTATCAGTTCTTCGGTTTCGTCTATGATCTCCAATATCTCCCCATACCCCTTTTGTACCATGGCGGCTCCGTGACTCTCTGCCAGCAACTCGCCAGATATGCTCGTCGCATAATACCACAGTTCGGTATCGTCGTTACGCACCATGATATCGCTCATAACAGGCATTTCAGTCGCCGACCAGTAACGGTAGCATAATTCGGCTGCCAGGTCTTCGAGCTGCTCATCGCGCGTCATTTCCGTACCCGCCTGATGATGCTGTTCCAATTCATCCAGGGCTCTCTGCCGCGCGATCAGAACCGCATTATAATTTGCGATGTTTTCGTCCAGCGTACCGCTGCCGTATTCGGCGCGGTCATACTGCGCGATCAAAGCCTTGTATGCTTCAAAGCCTTCGCCGGTAATGTCCATAGAGGTTATATACAAACCGTTTATGCTTTCCTCCAACAGGGCAGTCACGGTTTCCGTGGTATAGTATTCATCGTCGAGCAGAACGTCGAAGGTGAGCGTTGCGGTATACCGGAAGCCCTTTTGCTCGGCTTCAATACTTTTAACGGCAACATTGGCAAGCGCGGGCGTTTTGCCGATATTAATAAATTCCGCCGAAGCCGCCTCAAAATGCAGATAGTATGCGGCAAGCAGCGTATCCTCGTTCAATGCCCATTTATCGCCTGACCTAAACCGCACGCCTATATTCCAGGTAGCGTTGGAAATAAAATCGGACAAGACCTCCTGTACGGTCTCCGTTATCCTGTTTTGAATATCTTTATCCGGTTCAACCGAGGGTGAAAGCGTATAGACGATCTCGTTTATCACTGGGATGTCAGCCGCAAGAGCCGGCCTTGCCGCAAACGCGCAGCTGCTTCCGATAATGATCAAAGCCAAAACAGCGGCAGCAATTTTTCCGGGCGTAAACTTAGATCTTTGTTTGCTTTCGCGCCGAAATCCAGATGGCTTCGTTTCAAGGCTTTGGAGTACGGCATCGAGCCTGTTATCGTATGTCTCCGGAACAGGCGGAAATGCCTGACGGAGCTTTTCTTTTATTTGAATATTACTCATCATGAACATCCTCCTGATCTGTCAAAAGATCTTTAAGCTGCAATCTTGCCCGAGACAGCCTGCTTTTTATTGTTCCGCTTGGTACGTCAATGATACTCGCCATCTCTTTGATGCCGTATCCCTCCATATAGTACAGAACGATTGCAAGACGATAATCCTTGTTAAGCTGCATTAAGGCGCTGTGTATATCAGGATCAGCAACACGCATCTCATATCCTATAAGTACTTCCTCGTTCAGATGGACGACTCTCCTTCGTCTCCTTAATGTCAGATAACATTCATTTTTAAGGATCCGAATGAACCATGCTCTGAAAAGCTTTCTGTTCCGCAATTGCGGCAGCTTTTCATAAGCAATAAGAAGAGCGCTGCTTGTCGCGTCCTCGCAGTCTGTTTCGTTCCCAAGGATCACATACGCGACACGAAACATGGTCTGCTTCATTTGCCTGATATGATTGCTGAACCATGCTTTGTCATTGTTCTCTGTCATCGCTTAAGACTGTTCCTTTCCAGATCCTGATAATCATCTGTACTAAAGAGTATCGTATTGCCGAAAAGGTTGCAATTAATGTTCATAATTTCTAAGTATAAAAACTTTTATATAGTCTATATCGTAGCGATTTTAAGTATTTATAAGTACAAACGCCCGTATCAATCGAATACGGGCGTTCTATCTTTTAAACTTATTTGCTCTTCATCGTCAGCGCTATCCTCTTGCGCTTCAGGTCGACTTCGAGAATCCGTACCTTGACTATATTTCCCACCTTTACAACCTCTGACGGGTGCTTTATATACCTGTCGGCGAGCTGGGATATATGCACGAGGCCGTCTTCATGTACGCCTATATCCACGAACGCGCCGAAGTCTATCACATTGCGCACCGTGCCTGTAAGCTCCATCCCGGGTTTTAGATCTTCCAGCTTTAAGAGGTCTTTGCGGAGCAGAGGCTGCGGCAGGCTTTCGCGCGGGTCGCGCCCCGGCTTTTTGAGCTCGGCCGCGATATCGCGCAGCGTCGGGGCGCCGACGCCTATTTTCTTCGCGATTACGTCCGCGTCCTGCTCCTTTATCGCCGAAAGTTTGCCTTGCCTTACGTCCTCCATCTTATAGCCGCTTATCGAGACGAGCTTCCTTGCGGCCTCGTAGCTTTCGGGATGCACAGCAGTGTTGTCGAGTATCTCTTCGCTTTCGGGCACCCGGAGGAACCCGGCGCACTGCTCGAACACCTTTTTGCCGAGCTTGGGCACTTCGAGCAGTTCCATCCGGCTTCTAAAGCGCCCTTTGCTCTCGCGGTACGCCACTATGTTTTTCGCTATGCCGCTGTTGACGCCCGCTATGTGCGAAAGGAGCGTATGCGACGCCGTGTTGAGGTCTACGCCCACCGCGTTCACGCAGTCTTCCACAACTCCGCCCAAAGCCTCTTCGAGCTTTGCTTCGGGCATGTCGTGCTGGTATTGCCCCACGCCTATGGCCTTGGGGTCTATCTTGACGAGCTCCGCAAGCGGGTCCTGTAAGCGCCGGGCTATAGACACGGCGCTGCGCAGCGACACGTCGAATTCCGGGAACTCCTCCGCGGCAAGCTTTGAAGCGGAGTATACCGAAGCGCCCGCCTCGCTTACTATCATATACGCAGCCGGATATCCTGAATCTTTGAGCACTCCGGCCACGAACTCCTCCGATTCCCGCGAGGCGGTGCCGTTGCCTATTGCGATGGCTGTAATATTAAAATCTGAAATAAGCTTTTTTAAAATGCCGCCCGCTTCTTCCACGCGGTTCTGCGGCGGCGTCGGATAGATGACCGAGGTATGCAGTACTTTTCCCGTTTCATCCACAACAGCCAGTTTGCAGCCCGTGCGGTACGCCGGGTCGAGGCCCAATACGTTTTTGCCCTTCACCGGCGGCTGAAGCAGCAGGTTCTTTAAATTTAGCGCGAATACTTTTATAGCCTGCTCGGCGGCGTTATCGGTAAGGGCGCTGCGTATCTCCCTTTCGAGCGCCGGGAATATGAGGCGCGCAAGCGCGTCCTCTCCGGCAGCCCTGACTATGCGCGAGCTGTCGCTGTCTCCTTTAACGAACGTTCTGTTTATAAACGATCCCATCGCCTCTTTTTCGGCTTTGAGCTTTACCTTCAGTACCTTCTCGCGCTCGCCCCTGTCTATGGCGAGCACCCTGTGCCCGGGTATTTTATTTACGGGCTCCGAGAATTCCCTATACATCGCGTAGGTGCTGTCGTCTTCGCAATCCGAAGATACTTCTATATCGCCGTTTCTTAAGAGGTATTCCCTTAAATCTTTCCTTAAGCCGGCGTCGTCGCTTATATTCTCAGAAATTATATCGGACGCGCCCTGCAATGCTTCTTCCGCGTCCTTTACGCCCTTCTCTTCGTCAATGTATTTTTTCGCTTCTTCAAAAGGTCTAAAGAGCGGGTCCTGCTTCATTATCCCAACCGCGAGAGGCTCCAAACCTTTCTCTTTGGCGACGGAAGCCCTCGTTTTGCGCTTTGGCTTATACGGGCGGTATATATCCTCTACTTCGGCCATAGTTACGGCTGCCGCTATAGCGGCCGCAATCTCTTCAGTCATCTTGCCCGCTTCCTGTATTGAAGCGGTTACTTCTTCTTTGCGTTTCTCGAGATTGCGCAAATAAGCGAGCCTGTCGGAAAGTGAGCGAAGTACCTGGTCGTCCATGGCGCCCGTCATTTCCTTGCGGTAACGCGCGATAAACGGGATGGTGTTCCCTTCGTCTATCAGCGAGATAACATTTTTTACATGATTCTGAGGGGCTTTAAACTCCTCGGAGAGCGTTTTTAAAATATCCAGTTTGATTATCTCCTTTATAATACAAATGCATGGATATTATAGCAAAGCGCATTCAGGCAAGTCTATAGCAAAATATGATCTCATGACTAATAACCAGCTTAGTATACGGTATCAATTAAAATCCACGTATATCTCATTGCTGTTTTTTTCATAGTTGACGCGCCAGCTTGGTTTTCTTATAGCCGGGAGCAGGCCGCACAGTTCCTCGATCTCAGATTTCATTTTTGTACATAATTCCGAAGATGAATGCTTATTAAGCGATTTAAGCGTCTGATTCGCCTTTTGATACAAGTCCCGGGCTTTGACTGCTATCGGATCAGGGTCTGGTTCCTCAGCCGGCCCTCCTTTTGGGTAAAGTATATTTCCTGCCTTTTTTAATATGCTTTTCGACTTGCCTGCAATGACCTTCAACTGCATCTTCACCCACAGGCGGGACGCGGAAGCGTAAGTATAGTCTTCGTATACAGGGACGTCTATGCCGTAGACATCTTTTATGAGTTTGACTCGTTTTTCCTGGTCGGTGATCACAAAGCTCCAGTTGAAAATGCTGTGAAAGTCGCCGTCCATGGAAAAGAGCTCTATTTTGGCGCTGTCTATCTTATAAAGAAAAGCGGCGAGGCCCGCTGTCTGCCCCAGCGTAGTGTTTGTATAAAGGTTACCGCCAAACGCATCGAGCAGATCCGGCAGGGAGGCCAGCAGCCCGGAGTTTTTTATCTTTTCGAAAATAGCGACGAGCATCCTCTTCTGCCGCCCGATCCTATTGAGGTCGCCAGATACCGGGCCTAAATTTTTGCGTACGCGCAGATAATCGAGCACCGCCTGCCCGTTCATATGCTGTACGCCTGTTTTGTATGAACGGCCCTGTATGTCAAAAGAGATATCAACGCTGTAATCCACGCCGCCGACGGAATCCACAAGGCCCTTTACCGCCGACATATCGACAGCGTAGTAGTATTGGACGGGGATCCCGCCCAGCATCCATGACGCCGCTTCGCATACCTTCTCAAAGCCTTCTTTTGAAGGCCAGCCGCCGCCGCAGTCTATAGAAGCGTTAAGCTTGTATATTCCGTCTACGCCGGGTATTTTTGCGTAAGTATCGCGCGGGAGCGAGATAAGACTTACTTCGTCTGTTTCAGTATTTATGGACAATACTATCATAACATCCGCATGATAGGCGTGTTTGCCGTTCCACGTCTCCCGCTCTTCCGCATAGTCTACGCCTATTAGCATGATATTCACCGTTTTGTTCAGTATCGAAAAATCGGCTTTTGACGCGAGGCTGTCATACAAGTCTTCTGTCGGAGATCCCGTTGGCAGCGGCGTCTTAGCCGGCTCTTTTGTCTTTGTTGTATCCGGAGTCTCCGATGCGGCTGTATTTGAAAATTGCTTGGCAACGGATTCAAACTGGTCCATCGGGTTTGTCCAGATATCGTATATATACAAAGACGCTCCCGCCAGTAAAGATACGAACACTGCAAGGCACGTAGTTATGGTAATACGTTTTTTTGTCCAGCGTTTCCTGTTTTCCTTTCTGCGCAGCTTTTCAAGGGCTTTTCTTTCGCACCTTGAATCGGGGAGGTCGCTGCTTATGTTTGTATCCAGGGCAGGCCGGCTCTTTTTACTGCGCCTTGTCCTGCTCTCTGCGGATACATTATTACTGCTCTTTAAGTGTATTCTCTTCCAAAATAACATCTTGCCCGGGCACCTTTTCCTGATACTATCCTCTACATTTTGCCCCCTTTGGCTGATATTAATATTAGGAAGTATAAATTTTTGTTTGCATAATTGTTAAAACAAAAAGACATTTTTAATCCAAAAAATATTGGTATCTTTTTAGTTATTTAAAAATGAAATATTGAGGCTTTTAGGCTTATAGACAGAATTTTAGAACCCAAGGAATATCGGCATGCTGATTATGGTTTATCCCCGTCAGCACAGCTTACAGCAAAAAACCGCCCCGGAAGTCTTTCCTCCCGGGGCGGTTGCGCAGGTCTTATCTCTTTAGCTTTTTTATTCTTCCTTCGAAATCTGTTCGGTTTGCATTTTTTTCTGATCATTAATTCGAAGACCGGGGCTCGATATAACTGCCGTCTATAGCGCTGAACATTATTTGCTGCAATTCTGAAGTATCGTAACTCTCTTTTTCGGTTTTTAATCTGTAAGTCACATACCAGGTCGGAATATACTGCCCGGCATCGGTGCTGCTTTCGGCAGTTATCATGCTTATCCCGAGTCTGATATCCATGATCTTGATATCAAAGACAATGTTTTGTTCTTTTGCGCCGTCAGCTAACATAAGGTTCAGCTGGCTGGTTATGTTTTGACGTATCGTATCGAAATCAAGAAGCTGCACTGAGCCTGCAGGTGCGGCGCTCAATTCTGACGCCCCCCGCCACCAAAAATTACATACGCCTTCTTTATCAACAGTTATCGTCAGTTTTTCCACGCCCCACGGCGAGGTGGCGCTTGGTTTTACGTTATTTGATATAAAGAAACCCCCCGCGTCGTCCGAGGCCTGAAGGTTTGAAATCTTTCTTGTAAACGTGAACTTCCATCCTGTCGTTTTATTGACGTAATTTGTTATAACGCTGCACGGTTCGGCGGTATAAAGGTCAAGATCTATATTCATTTCCTCCATACAATCTGCCGCTTTGCCGTAAGCGTCCTGCTGAGATATTTCAGGGTCGCCCGGCTTAAGCCACGTAAAGCGCTCGACAGTATCGCCCATATTCGCGGAAAACTGGTCGGGCCCCAGCTGGCTTGCCACGTAAGTCTCCATGAAGTCGCTTCTGGTATATGAAAAGTTGTTACCGTCACGTGCGAATGAAAAACGTGCAGCTGTATCATCTCCTGTTTTCACATACACGGCTTTATTATTCGGCACGTCGGAAAGGCTGCCGATTTTCGGGTTGTTAACCTGCTCCGGGGCAGCCCCTGACATTTCCTGCAGGAAGCCTAGGAGATCGTATGTGACGATCCCCGAGGCTTCGTTTTGTTTTGCCCCGTCAAACAGGCTTTGGTATTCGGCTTTCGTCAGGTTCCATTCCGAATATAGATCGGTGTTATTGCCCGCAAAGAGCTTTACCCATGAGAGTATATCGTCGTTTGAAAAGGCCCTTTTTGTTACCTCTGCAACGGGATACGAAGTTGTATCCGGTACGGTAACGTCTGTATCGTATGTTATGTTAACGTATTGGGACGGCTCATCCGTTTCGCTTATATTTACCGGCGCCTCTATCTTTATAAAAGCCTCAGCCGCAGCGGTAGCAGCGGTCTGATTGCCCTTCTGTTCCGCGGCAGCGGGCTTATTAGCGGAGACGGCCTGACATGCCGTTGTAAAGCATGTTACGAACATCAGCATTGCAAGCAGCGCCGAAACAACAATTGCAGATTTTGTTTTTTTATCCGGGTTCATTAGTCTTAAAATCCTTTCTTTTAATTTGTTTTTGCTTTCAAAAAGCGGTGCAGCCAAAAGCGAAATGCTTACCGCGTCCTGCCTTGAATACCACGCCGCGTCAAGAAGCGATTTACTGAAGATTTCCGCGCCGTCGGCGCTTAGCAGAAGAGCTGCTTTGCCGTCCCTTGATATCTCGACGTCGGTCTCATAACGTTTGTAAGCTATCCAGACGAGCGGGTTGAACCAATGGAGAGCCTTTGCCGTAAGCCAAATATAGTTTTTCAGTATGTCATGACAACTTATATGGCATACTTCATGGAGCAGAATGGCGCTTAAGCTTTCCGTTCCCATCTGCTTTAAAAACCTTGATGGTATCAGTATACGGGGTTTAAAATACCCGAATACCGCCGGCGCGTGGATAAAGTCGCACTCGAGCGCCGTAATGCTATTTCTAACTCCTGCCGCATTTTTATGAATCTTTATTATTTCCAATACTCTTTCGTCAATAACCGGATCGCAAATCCTGAGCTTCTTTCTGAACCGTAAAACCTTGATCATGAACAAACATAAAGTCAGCGCTATACCGATAAGCCAAACCGCCGTCAATACGCTCCATACGGGGATATCCTTCAGTATGCCGCCAGTCGGCAGAACCTGTTTTCCATGCTCTGTTTCAGCAGACGTTTGGCCGATCTGCGTAACTGTTTCCGTTATTATGTTGTTCAGGCCCGTGTTCTCCCCCGCAGAGGAATATGCATCCGACGGATCTGTAAGATGTTCAGCCCCGTCAGTGGTATTAATGGAATCGGCCTGCTCCGGAAACAGGCCGGCTACGGTTACCGGGCTTTCAATAGTCAAAGGGAAACACAGTCGAACCAGAACCATTCCCCAAAGTATAAGCATTATCGCGGGGTTCATCTTTTTCGAGAAAAGCATGCGGATTATCAACACTATACATATCATAGCGGAAGCTGCGAGGCTGATCACCAAAAACGTCTTCAGGATATCTTCCATGTCATTTAGCCTCCTTGTTCCTTGCGCGCTGTATCAGCTTTTCGAGTTCGTCAAGGTCGGTGTCGGAAATATCCTCATTTTGGATTATCCCTGCAACCATGTGGGACAATGAACCGTAATACTTGTTCAGCAGGCTCCCTGTTTTATCCGCGGCATATTCTTCCCTCGAGACAAGCGGGTAATATTCAAGCGTGCGTTTATTTATCTCCCTCGTGTCAACAAGGCCTTTTTCCATCAGGCGTATAAGGTAAGTGCGAACGGTTTGGCGCGACCAGCCCAGTTTATCCTCGATTTCTTCGAGGATCGCCGCGCTTTTAGCCTTACCGGAGCGCCATAGTATCTCCATAATAACGCTGTCCGCTTCCGATAGGTTCGGATATTTACTCATGTAATCGCCTCCGTCTATCGACGTATATTTTACGTCTTTATTAAGACTACATCTATACGTCCAATTTGTCAACACTTTTTCTGTTTTTTGTTATTTCTTTATAATAAATGGGTATGTTGTCATAAATGTTTAAAGTCAAGTCCCCTGCCCGATAATAAAAATGTGGAGCCTGCTTTCGCATGCTCCACACTTTGTTACATAACACAGTACTTCGCCTGTAAGCGGAAATACTTCCTGTATTCATCTATTCTGCCGCATCCTTCTGCGAGGGGTCAGTGTTATCTACCGATATTATGCCACGTGTATTACCATCCTCAATGAAAGCAACGGGTCGTCCATTGTAATCTGCGCATATATTTCCGCATTAAAAGGCGGCGAAGCGGCAATTATATTAAATAAGTATAATTCCAATGTGCGGTACTATATGGTCATTATTATTGACCTTTTATTTAATATTCTTCAATCCATAGACTTTGGAGACTTCCTGTACGTACATTATTCCCCTCCCCGGCTCATCCAGCTGGAGAGTATCGTTTATAGAAGAAGCTATGGCTTCTGTTCTGCTTATTTCCGATACTATAAGCACTACTTCCTTCTCCGGTTCGATTTCCATGGAAAAAAGCTTACTGGTTTCATGAATTCCGGAGCCTCTTGCGTTAATAATGGTTCCACCCGTAGAACCGGCTTTTGTTGCCGCCTCAATTACGGCCTCTGCATTTCCTTTATCAACTATAACATATATAGCGTTATACATTATTGGTTTTACACCTTCTCTTTCGTCAGAAATATCAGTTTTACAGCGCTTACTTCCAAACACGCTTTTTACAGGCGTACAATAGGCGATGCCATGATGGGGTTTGCTAAAATTATACTCTTTATCAAGATATTCGAGTAGGCAAAATGCGGTTGACTGACCTGCAGCAATTAAAATAATTTCTTTTTCTTCATCATACAATTCCAAAAACTTCAACAGATCGCTTTTTACTGTGCCTCTCCCCAGTAAAATAGTGCCGCCGCAAACACCGCTTTTTTTTGCGGTGTGTAATATTTTGGTTCCTAAGCCGTTGTTGACTATAATAGTCAAGAGCTCAAACCGACTGTTTTTTTCCTGACAGCTTTGTGACATCTTTGAGCCCTCCTTTCCTGGACTTTATTTTATAAATGATACCAAGGATTTGCAGAGCAATCAATGGAAATAATGCGACCATCGCGATCATGCCGAAACCATCTAATAATACATCGGCTGTTTCGATTGCTTCGGCGGCGCCTTGTGTGAAGGCAAGTATAAAAGTAGCCGTCATTGGTCCTGATGCAACACCGCCCGAGTCAAAAGCAATGCCAACAAAAAGTTTTGGCGAAATATATGACATGCCGATAGATATCAAATAACCAGGCAAAAGAAAATGCCACAGCTGCATCTCAGGTATAAGAATCCTTATAGTGGAGAACGCCACGGCAAAGCCTATCGCTATAGACAGCGAGACTAAAACTGCTTTTCGTTTGATATATCCGCTGGTCACTTTTTCAATGCTTTTTGTGAGAACATACACAGCCGGTTCCGCAAGAATGGTCACACATCCCAATACGAACCCTGTTATTATGAATATGGCCTTGCTCTCCAATAAGGCGACCTTATAGCCGATTATCTTACCGACCTCCATAAAGCCCGCATTGACGCCAGTTAAAAAAAGCACCAGACCGATAAAAGTATAAAGCAGACCGATCAATACCTTTACAAATGATTTCTTGGGAAGTTTAAATGCAATGAATTGAGAAACAATAAATATAACCAATAAGGGAAGCAGGGCCAATAATGATTCGAATGCAACGACCGGCAGCTTATGCAGGTACGGTTCCAGTATAGACAGCGAATAGGAGGCTTCTATATCAGCAACTGCATTGATCTGCGGCTTACCGTAAATAATCCCCATAACCAAAACTGATATGATAGCGCCGGCTGAAGCAATTGCAACCAGGCCAAAGCTATCTTTTTCTGATGCTTTGCTATCCTTTTTCAGTGCCGAGACCCCTATAGCCATAGCCAGAATAAATGGCACCGTAAGAGCTCCGGTTGTTGCCCCTGATGCGTCAAACGCAATACCTATAAACTCGTGAGGTGTAAAAATGGATAGGACTAAGACTATACCATAAAGTATGGTTAGTATTATATACAGGGGGACATTCTTTACTATTCTCATTAAACCAAAAGAAAATAATACTGCAACGCCTGCTGATACGATAAGCACAAGGCTTAGTTTAGATATCAGGCCTGATGTGACGTCATTCACTTGCCCTGCAAATATATGCAGATCGGGTTCTGCAATGCAAATAATGAAAGCCAGAAAAAAGCTTATAATCGTTATTATCCATAGCTTATTCGTTTTAACGAGGGATGAGCCCATTTGGTTTCCTATCGGTGTTACGCCCAGATCGATTCCGAATAAAAAAATTGCTAAACCGATAATCACCAAAATTGCCCCAATCAAAAATCGAATAATATCTGAGATCTCCAAAGGAGCGTATGTAAAATTAAGGACTAATACAAGTACTGTTATCGGAAGAACAGCATATGAAACCTCTTTAAATTTGTGCGTTAAAACATTCATAAAACTGTTTACCTCCGTCAGCGTTTAATTACTTTTTAATTATAACATATTAGACCGCGGTCTATGTACCATAAATTAATGTATCGTTTTTATACTTTATAGTACTAATTCAATTTAATACTTCCGATGCTATTTTGTGCATGCAATATTTTCTCTTCATTCCACCATCGCCCATTATTGTTATTTGACTACCAGGCTGGTTTCTATTATAATTTATATTACAAAGAACCGTCATAGATTTCTATGAAAGGCTTTTGTTTATGCGGAGGGACCGGTATAATGAGAGAGCCTTTTATTTTTTTATGTTCTGAAATAACCAGGGAAAATGCGTATACGTTAATGTCTTGGCTGCATGATGATGAGGTTACAAGATACTTAAGTGATACTCAAGATGTCTCTGCCAATATAGAACAAGTGATAAATAGGGTAAACCTGCCTGTTTTGACTCACCTTTTTAACCAAAACGGCAGATTCTATATGGCTTACAATAAAAACAAAATGCCAATAGGTTTTGTTCGCCTTGTCGTTAAAAATACGGAAACGGAAATCGTAATCGTTATTGGAGATCGTAACAACTGGGGCAAAAGATTAGGAAGTAATACTATTCAGGAAAGTCTTAAGATCGCCTTTTTCGAGTTAAGGTCACAATGTGTTGTGGCCAAAATCCATAAAGAAAACATACGATCAATCAGGGCATTTATCAGCGCAGGATTTAAACTTAAGCATGAGTCCTCTACAATGCAAAGCTTTTCAATGACTATGCAGGAATACTTAGATTCCATTAAGAAGCGTGCTGCTGCCCCCGATTTAATATATATCACGGAAATCGACAGGGACAGGCTTAAAAAGCTTATTAATAATGAGTTAAGAAACGGTGCCGACGAACAGGCGATAAAAGATCTCGAGCATGAGATTATCAGGGCAAAGGTCGTCCGGCCGCAACAACTGCCGGAAGATATCGTCACTATGAATTCAAGGGCATTATTAAGCCTCAACGATGAAGAAACGGAGGTGTCGTTAGTGTATCCCCATGCTTCTGACCGGGAAAAGGGACAGTTGTCTATATTGTCACCCGTTGGCACCGCTATTCTCGGGTATAGTGAAGGTAATGATATCCGATGGGTCACCGCAAATGGCGTTGCACACATTCAAATCAAAAAATTATTATACCAGCCGGAAGCTGCGGGCCACTATCACTTATAAGCGGATTTGTATAAAATGGTGCTGCGTTAATTAATTGCGTCACAGCACTGCTTCTTTGCTTCCGGCTCAAGGGTTTTCTCTTCAGGAGATTCAGTCCTGGCTCAGACATGGAGATATTAAATCCACGATGGGATATGCTCATGATGATATTGATGTCAGAATTAATGCTTCGGAATCTTAACTTAAAATCTAAAGAAATAAAATCGCAATTCACTAAAAAAATGAATTGCGATTTTTAGACGCAAATTGTTACTCTTTGTTTTGTATGTAATTAATTTAAATACTAATCCGCCTTTTCATACATTACTTCCAGGCCATGATCAGGGTGATATGACCACGTAATTAATATACCTTTATATTCTGCTGTTTGTTTGCCATCATTACCCGTGGTATTACCCATTTTTTCAATTAAAGACTCAGGTAAGCCTAATTTTTCGTTAATAGTTTTTATTGCGTTATATGCTTTTTCATCAAACATACCTTCAGTATCAGAATAATTAGTGTCAATAGTTAAATAGCTGCCATCATCTGCTACTTCACTCCATAACACCGCATCACTATTTTCTGACATTAGATCATTCCTTAAACTTTCAAAGTTAACAGAACAACCTAAGAACAATACAGAAATCATTACAACCATCAGGCAAATCAATATTTTTTTCATTTGACACCTCATAAGTATTATTACATTTATAATACTATCTTAATGATTATAATTCAACAAATTTCAGCATTTTCTTTTAAGTCTGGATTATTTAATTAGTACCCTATGGCATTCTATATATAATAACTACAAGGATACAAAGCAGCATAATATTTTTAATGAAACTGAGGGAACTGCTCTTAAACTAAAAATAGCTGTATGCGTTGTCTCATAGTACCGCTTCATATTTGCCAACGGAGCCGTCTCGCTTTAAACGTGACATCGGTCACGCTTTCTTAATGTCCAATGCCTTTTCACCCTTCGGATCCCGCGAGGCCGCTTGATAAGTTCTATCTATACCAAATAATTAAAGGCATACTTTCGTATGCCTTTAATTATTTGGTCTGGGTGACTGGAATTGAACCAGCGGCCTCTTGAACCCCATCGATAACCTAAGTTCCCCTTTGGACATTATCCTTTGTTGT
>CAZDZY010000063.1:0-17591 GCA_964510055.1 uncultured Christensenellaceae bacterium | reverse complement strand
ACTTTGATGACTGGTTATTATGCGGATGAGAACATAGACGTTGTTCTCTCCCCGAACGACAGCCTCGCACAGGGTATCGTAGCTTCTCTTAAAGGCTCAGGATACGGCACAGCCGAAAAGCCTTTCCCGGTCATCACCGGACAGGACTGCGACAAGATCAACGTAGGCCAGATCGAACGCGGAGAGCAGTCGATGTCTATATTCAAAGACACCCGTGTTCTCGCCGACCAGGTCATTGTAATGGCCAAAGCGATACTCGCCGGAGAGACAGTACCCACGAACGCTAAGTATCCTAACGGCGTGTTTGATGTTCCGTCCTTCAACTGCGAGATCAAGTTCGCAGACAAGAGCAACTGGAGAGCATTGCTGATTGATACCGGATATTATAAGGAATCCGATATTCCTCTCGCTGGCTAACGAGAATCAATCTCCAAAGTATGGAAATGGCGGCAGCTTTGCTGCCGCCATTTTTAATACGGGCCCCTGAAATTCGGAAGATTTTTCAGGCTGGAAAAACGAAGAAAGCATAATTTCAGGTAGCTTTAGAATATGTAGCTTAAGTAGCTAAGAATATAAGGAGTGGTCGAATGTCGGAATATATCCTCGAAATGGACAATATCACAAAAGAGTTCCCTGGCGTCATCGCTCTTAAAGATGTTACGTTTAAGGTAAAAAAAGGCGAGATCCACGCTCTTGTTGGGGAAAACGGGGCGGGAAAGTCCACGCTGATGAACGTTTTAAGCGGGATATACCCCCATGGCTCATATACTGGAAACATAATATTTAAAGGGAATGAATGCAGGTTTAAAAACATACGCGAAAGCGAAGCTGCGGGCATAGCGATAATTCATCAGGAATTAGCGCTCAGCCCGTACATGACCATAGCGGAAAATATATTTTTAGGGAACGAAAGAGCAAAAGGCGGCGTAATTAACTGGGATGAAACGAACAGAAAAGCCATAGAGCTGATAAAGAGGGTTGGCCTTAAAGAAAAACATACCGCGCTGATAAAAGACATAGGCGTCGGGAAACAACAGCTTGTAGAGATAGCGAAAGCGCTGTCGAAGAACTGCGAACTGCTGATACTCGACGAGCCTACCGCGGCGCTTAACGACGAGGATTCCGACCATCTTCTCGATCTTTTAAAAACGCTTAATAAAGAACACGGCATGACATGCATAATGATATCGCATAAGATCCACGAAGTCATAAAGATCGCGCATAACATTACCGTACTTCGTGACGGGAAGGCTATAGAAACTCTGGACAACAGCGTACATGTGAGCGAGGGCCAGATCATAAAAGGCATGGTAGGCCGTGAGCTTATAGACCGATTTCCGAGACATACCGCACATATTGGCGAAGTAGGCTTTGAGGTAAAAGACTGGGTGGTTTACGATCCGCTTAATGAAGAACGAGTCGTTATTGATCATGTAAACATTAAAGTAAAAAAAGGCGAGATAGTCGGGCTTGCGGGCCTTATGGGCGCAGGCAGGACGGAATTTGCCATGAGCGTATTCGGAAGGGCTTACGGCAGAAAGATCAGCGGCAGGCTTATAAAGGAAGGCAAGGAAATAACGCTTCATAACATAAGCCAGGCAATAGCAAACGGTATCGCATACGTTACCGAAGACAGGAAGACCGCAGGGCTTGTACTCATACAGGACATAAAAAGAAACATTACCTTAGCAAATCTCAAGGCGGTCACAAGAGGTTTCGTTATAAGTGAAGATGAAGAAATCGTAGTAGGCAAAGATTACCGTGAACGGCTGGCTATAAAATCTTCAGGCGTATTCCAGAAGGCGGGCACGCTTTCGGGAGGTAATCAACAGAAGGTTGTCTTGAGCAAATGGATATTTGCCGCTCCGGATGTGCTGATACTGGACGAGCCGACAAGAGGAATAGACGTCGGCGCGAAGTATGAAATATATAAGATCATAATACAGCTGGCGGAAGCAGGCAAATGCGTCATCATGATCTCTTCTGAGCTGCCCGAGATTTTAGGTATAACAGACCGTTTGTATATCATGAACGAGGGCCGTGTAGTGGGTGAAATGGAGACGAGCGAAGCGACTCAGGTGGATATCATGTCCACTATTATAAAAAGTTCAGCCGAAGGCAATAGGGGGAATGTATATGAACAAAAGTAAAGATTTTTTTAACCGCAATATGCGTCAATACGGGATGCTCATGGCCCTGATTGTTATAATGATATTCTTCGCGTTTATTACAGAGGGCAGGCTGATTTTACCGAGAAACGTGTCGATGCTGGTGCGTCAGAATGCTTATGTCCTGATACTCGCTATAGGAATGATGCTCTGTATATTGACAGGCGGCAATATCGACCTTTCGGTAGGTTCGTTGGTTGCTCTGGTCAGCGCAATGTCGGGGATGTTAACCTACACGCTTGGCCTGCCTGCCTGGTTAGCCATAATACTCAGCGTTATAACCGGACTGGCCGCAGGAATATGGCAGGGGTTCTGGATAGCGTATGTAAAAGTACCGCCGTTTATTGCCACACTCTCCGGCATGTTTGTTTTCCGGGGGCTCAACAATCTCATACTGGACGGGCAGACGATACCGCTGCCCGAGCTTTATAAGATTATCGGGGGAGGCTCAATAGGCGATATCGCCCCGGGTACTGTCCCCGATTTTCTGCATGTCGGCGATCTGCTTAACTTAGGAGATACCAAGCCGGAATTTCTGAATGCAACGGCGCTTTTTGCCGGGCTTGCCTTATCGATTGCATATGTTATATTTGTGATTCTTAACAGGAACAGTAAAAAAGCACGGGGCTATGAGGTGGCGTCGCTGCGGACGGTCGTCATTAAAGCCGTAGCGTTCTTCATTATTATCAACATATTCTCCTACTGGCTCGCAATGGATGAAGGCATACCGATACTGCTGATAATAATAGCCGTTTTATTTGCGGTATATACGTTTATTACAACCAAGACGATCCCGGGACGCCACCTGTACGCCATGGGAGGCAACGCAAAGGCGGCGGAGCTTTCGGGAATCAATACCAAAAAGATGATGTTCCTTGTGTATTCGAATATGGGGCTGCTTTCGGCTATTGCGGGCATAGTGGCTGCCGGAAGATTGAACTCCTCTTCGCCTAATGCGGGAACCAACTATGAGCTTGATGCCATCGGCGCGTGCTTTATCGGCGGCGCTTCCGCATACGGCGGCGTAGGAACGATATGGGGCGCTATGGTAGGCGGATTTATAATGGGCGTCATGAACAACGGCTTTTCAATGGTCGGTTTCGATATTTTCGGCCAATCTGTCGCAAAGGGGCTTGTCGTGCTGTTCGCGGTCGCGTTCGATACATGGTCAAAATCGAAGACAAGAGTACAATAGATATAATTTAATATTAAAGGCAACGCGCACCAGGCAAAAAGCCTGGTGCCGTTGTCGTCTTTTAGGGTCTGATAAATTGATATCTGTTTAGTATTATGAGTTTTTATATGTTATAATCGAAGGGTATATTTATGAAAGTAAAGGTTAGCAGGGATAAAAAAACCGGAGAAACGTTCGTTAAATACAGCGCCGGATTCAATATAGAAAAACACCGTTATATACTGCTCAAAAAGATAATCGAGAGCGGACCGGATGTAACGCTTGTAATCGATACCAATCAGAAGGCGTGGGAAGGGGACCTTCAGCAAGAGGGGGATTTTTTAGAAAAATCGGGTATAAAATACTCGGCTTTTCCGGCAAAACAAAACAATATAAAATTTTTCGGCTTCGAGGTCCCAAGAAAAAAATTGAATCAGAAGATGATAATAATGGAACCGCGCAGCGGACAGTTTTCGCGGGAACTCTACGATATTTGTTTAAAACGCTATGACATAGCGGTAGGCATAGGCAGGCTGAAGTCTTTTGAGGAAACTTGCGAAATGCTGAAGATGGACTTGAACGAAGTTTTATTCAATACCGCGTTTTTTAAGGAAAGCGTATACGATTCCGTCGTATGCGGTACCTTAAGAAGTTCAGCAGATATTAAACCGTATATAGAGGCTGTAATAGATGAAACTGCTGTATAAAATAGTATTATCGCTGCTGATACTCGTGGTGGCCGTATCTGCGGCGCTTATACTTTATTATTTAAACCAGGTCAATAAGGTTTACGGAAACGAAGGATACGTTTTCGGCAGCAACCCGAAATATTATTTTTCGCTCATCCTTAATTCGCGGGACGAAAAGTATTGGCAGGATTTTAAAGACGGCGCTTTCAAGGCGGCTGAAAAGTATAACGCCGCTATAGAACTTAATATGATAACAGATCCGGATGCCAACGGGCAGACCGTAAATTATATCAATATCGCGAACAAATCCAAGCTCGACGGGATAATCGTAAACGGGGAGAAGACTGAACAATATACCGAAGCCATAAAAAACGCCGCCGGATCGGGGATGGGTATAGTAGTAGGGGCCGGAGAGGCCGAAGGCAGCATATATGTCGGTACAAATTTCTATGATTACGGCGTATATGCCGCGGAACTTATAGTACAGGCGGGCGGGGAGAAATCGACCATCAACCTTGCTGTGATATCGTCAGACTCGAGCGGCGCGGAAATAAGCGACCCCACGACAACGACACAAGGGACAAGGATGATGAGCGGCCTGGAGAGTGAAAAGCGTATAAACCTCGTTAAAACGCGTTACAAAGAAAGCGATCTTCTCGGGGCGGAAGACCTGACGAGAGACATATTGACCAATTATCCCGAAGTTGACGTTATATTATGTACCAACGCGAAGGATACCATTGCGGCAGCGAGGGTCATAGTTGAACGTTATCTTGTCGGAAAAGTCGCCATTGTAGGGACGGACGTAACCGAAGATATTAAAGAGTATATCAATAAAGGGGTCATATTCGGTGTGCTGGACAGGAACGGAGACGATGCAGGCTTCAAAAGCGTGGAAGTATTGTGCAGTGGCGACGAATTTAGAACTAACTATGAACCCATTGACCCTACGATATATACGAAGATGAATATAGACCAATGGAAGAACGATTAAGGGCAGTACGATGAAAAGGCTGAGCAAAAGAATTTTTAAAAGCATAAAGACCAGGATAATCCTGATTTTCGTATTGACGACTATACTTACGAGCATCACGAGCATTTTTATATTGGGATTGTCAAGCAATATCATTGAAAAGATGGATGAGATGTTTGCTTCAAACATTGAGCTCCAGAGATTTCTGGAAGATATAAAGGAAGTGAACACAAACCTTACTAATTACCTCGTTACCGACGACTCCGAAAGTTTACTGAACTATTATAAATCCAAAGAATCATTTCAAAATAAAACGAAGGAAATGTTCGCCCCTTCGCAGGGCATATACAGCCAGAACGATCTTTTATATAAAGATATAATTAACATGGTAAAATCATATTTTGAGGAAACAGACGCGGCAATGGCCGCTAAAAAAATAAATAACGCGGACGAATATATCGCAAGGTATGCGGCGGCAAACAAGATCACCGGATACATACAAGAGTATGTCGACAGGATAAACTTAAGCATACTCGACATCAACACGTCCCAGTATCTCAGCATGTCGGGAAACCTTAATAATCTTAGGACTGCAAATGTAGTGCTGATATTGTCAGTCATAGCGCTCAACGCAATGGTCATAACCTATCTTGTGTATAACATGACCAAACCGATAGTCAATCTTGCGCATTCCGCGGAAGAGATGTCGAAGGGCAATTTCGACGCCGACGACGTAGAAGTATCCTCGCAGGATGAACTCAGCGTTATGGCAAACGCCTTTAACGCGATGAAACACAGCATACGTAAATACATCAGCGAGCTTCACAATAAAGCCGATACCGAATCGCAGCTTTTCGAACAGCAAATAGAAAATTTAAAGATACAGTCCCTGCTTGCCGACGCGGAAATGAAGGCGCTGCAGATGCAGATAAACCCGCATTTCCTGTTCAATACATTGAATGCCGGTGTTCAGCTCGCTATGATAGAAGGGGCTGAGAGGACATCGGCTTTTCTGGACGATATAGCCAAGATATTCAGGTATAACGTAAAAAGCCTCGACAGGAAAGTTAAGATAAAGGATGAAATGGATACCGTCCGCGCATACGGCAATCTATTCCGCGTTAGGTTCGGGGACATCGTAAAATTTGATTACAATATCGATTGCAGCCTGCTCGATATTGATGTGCCGCCTCTTATCATACAGCCGCTTGTTGAAAATGCGACGATACACGGCATAGGCAATATAGAAACAGGCGGGACTATCGTTATCACGCTTGAAAGAGACGGCGGCTGTGTTATGATAAGCGTAAGTGACGACGGGTCTGGGATGGATGAGAAAACGCGGCAGAAATTGCTTGACTGCCACCGTTTTGAAAGTGAAAAATCCGGCCATACGACAGGAATCGGGGTATACAACGTCGTACAAAGGCTAAAGCTGTTTTTCAATTGCGAAGATGTTATCGACGTTAAGAGCAAACCGGGGAAAGGTACAACGGTTACTTTAAAGATCCCTTATCTTTCGGGAAAGAAACCTCAAGCGAACAAAGGCGGTGAAAAACATGTATAGTCTTATGGTATGCGACGACGAACAGATAGTTATAGAATCTGTTAAACATATAGTTGAGAATGAATTCAGCAACCTGCAGGTGATTGGAACGGCCAGGTCGGGCAGGGAAGCTATAGAGAAGACAAGAACGATTCGGCCGGATATAATACTTACCGATATCAGGATGCCGGGGATAAACGGGCTCGATGCCGTGAGAGAGATAAAAAAGGTACACGGAGACGTTAAATTTGTAATAGTTTCGGTATATGAGTACTTTGAGTATGCCAAGCAGGCCGTGGAACTGGGAGTAAGCGAATATCTTATTAAACCGGTCAAAAAGGCAAACCTTGTAGACACGCTCAACAGGCTTACGCACCAGCTCGACCAGGAAAGGCTTAAATACGACCAGGAGTTGGAGACAAAAGAAAAGATAGATAAGATGCTCTCGGTAGTAGAGCATGGGTTTATATATTCCCTGCTGCTCTCGCAGGCGGACAGAACAGACATCGGCAAATATAAAAAGGATTTTTTTGATATCCAGAGTGATTCCGGGTATATATTCATATTAAGGTTTAAACGCCGCGGCAGGATCGGCGGAGGAACACAGCTGGGGGATTCGGTCGAAGACCAGAAATTTTATACGTTTTTTAAAGACAGCTTAAAATATAAATGCAAGTGTATCGTCGGCCCGGTAATGCTGGACAGGGTCGTCGTTTATATGGAGCAGAGCCTTGAAGACCCGTATCAGCAGAGGGTGCAGGCAATAGCCTGTATCGAAGATATAGTTGCAAAGATGGAGAGCAGGTACGACATTGATTTTAATGCCGGGATAGGCAGGGTATACGGCGACCAGGATATAATGAAGTCTTACCAGGAAGCCTTGAGAGCCCTTCATCATAAGGAAAGCGGCAAGATATTGCATATAGACGATATTGCGCCCAACAAAAGAAACGCCGGCTTTGAGATCCCCGCCGAAGGGCACAGGCTCCTCGGCGCTATTGAAAATGGGGATGTGAAAAAGTCCATGTCGATACTGTCCGATATATTCCAGAGATATCCTAATTATTTTGAACAGGAAGAAATAAAGTTCAGCCTTATTGAGATAATGGTGGCCGCGCACAGGACGGCGCTGGAGAACGGTATAGATGAAGAGAAGGATATCGAGTACGGGCAGTTTATAAAACAGATATTAAGCTGTGATTCAAGGGCCGGGTTTGCGGAAACTTGTATGGAAAAAATACGGGATATAGTTGGAAGCATCAACAATATGAAGAAAAAAACCATAGGCAACATAGTGGACCAGGCCAACAGGCTTATAGACGAGAAGTTCAGCCAGGAACTGACGCTTGACGATATCTCAAAAGAGCTCTATATCAGCCCACAGTATTTCAGCAGGCTTTATAAAAGCGAAATGGGAGTCAATTTTATTGAAAGGCTCACGGCCGTGCGGATAGAAAACGCCAAAAAGCTCATGAAAGAAAGCGGCTATTCCGTTAAGGAAATATGCTTTATGTCGGGATACAGCGACCCCAATTACTTCAGCAGATTGTTCAAGAAACACGAGGGAGTATCGCCGTCGGAATATTTAAAGCAATCTTGAGGAGGTTTGTATGAAAAAAGTGACGGTATTGATGCTGGCGGCGTTTTGCTTTATTTCTTGCGGCTGCGCATCTGACCAAACCTTTAAGAACGACGATAATGTGATCAAAATAGGCTTCATCTATGAAACAATGACAGTGGAAAGATGGCAGATAGACAGGGATATATTTGTTGCGGAGGCGGAAAAACTGGGCGCAGAGGTCTCTGTTATGAATGCCTATGAAGACAGCGAACGTCAAATAGAGATAGGGAAAGAAATGGTCGACCAGGGCATGGACGTTCTTGTGATAGTCGCTTACGACAAAGACACGCTTACCGAACTTATAAGATACGCCCACAGCAAGAACGTTAAAGTAATAGCTTATGACAGGCTGATAAGAAACTCAAACGTCGACCTATATATATCGTTCGATAACAAAAAAGTCGGCGAACTCATGGGAAAGTCGGCGGTCAAGGCGGTACCGAAGGGTAATTACCTGATACTTAACGGCGCCCAGACGGATAACAACTCGTCTCAGCTTCACGCAGGGTATTTCGGGGTCTTACAGCCGTATATCGACAGGGGCGACATAAAAGTGGTAGGCGAAACATGGGTGGAAGCCTGGAGGGACGAGGGGTCGTATCAATTTACCAGCGATAAGTTTGACGACGGCGTAACGTTCGATGCGGTTATAGCGGCAAACGACCGTTTGGCCGAAGGGGCGGTGAATGCACTAAGCGAAAACAGGCTTGCCGGTAAAGTGTTCGTGACCGGGCAGGACGCCGAACTGGCAGCGTGCCAGAGGATAGTTGAAGGCACTCAGAACATGACGGTATATAAGCCGATAAGCGTACTTGCCAAAGGCGCTGCGGAACTTGCGGTAAAACTTGCGGGCGGCGAGGATATCGGCCCATGCGATAAGATATTTGACGGAACATATGACGTAAACTGCATATACTATGAGCCGATTTTGGTAACAAAGGATAATATCGTTGACAAGGTCGTAAAAAGCTCATTCTATACCCTTGAGCTTATTTACGCGAATGTCCCGAAAGACGAGTGGCCTGTGCCCTCCGGCGGCTGAGATCAATGTATAAGCCTGCTGCGTACCGGCAATCGTAAAACCGTAAAAGGTTTTATCTAATAATATATACTTTAAAATGTGAAAGGAGAAAAAATGAAAGAGTATTTTCCGAATATCAAGAAGGTAGAGTTTACTGACGAAAAGCGCAAGGAAGGATTGTTTTTCAGGCAGTACAGGCCGGACGAGGTCGTTGGCGGAAAGAAAATGAAAGACCAGCTTAAGTTTTCAATGGCATACTGGCATACGCTGTGCGGCGACGGCAAGGATATGTTCGACCTCGCTTACGGGTCGTTTGAGCGCCCATGGTTCGGCGCGTCGAGCCCGATGGAGGTAGCGAAGGAAAAGGTATACGCCGGCTTCGAACTTATGCAGAAGCTGGGTATAGAGTATTTCTGTTTCCACGACCGCGATATAGCGCCCGAAGGAGCTTCGCTCAATGAAACAAATAAAAACATCGATGAAATAGTCGCACTCCTGAAGAAAATGATGAATGAAACGGGGATCAAGCTGCTGTGGGGAACTGCCAACCTGTTTACCAATCCGAGGTTTATGCATGGAGCTTCGACCAGCTGCAATCCCGATACTTTCGCCTATGCGGCGGCGCAGGTGAAAAAAGCGATGGAGGTAACGAAAGAACTGGGCGGCCAGAACTATGTTTTCTGGGGCGGCCGCGAAGGTTACGAGACGCTGCTTAACACCGATATGAAGCTGGAACTCGACAACATGGCGAGGTTCATGCACATGGCGGCTGATTACGCGAAGGAGATAGGATTCGACGGGCAGTTCCTTATTGAGCCTAAGCCGAAGGAACCCACGAAGCATCAATATGATTTCGACGTGGCTTCGGGCATAGCGTTCTTAAAGACGTACGGCCTCGACAAGGTGTTTAAATTCAACATTGAAGCTAACCATGCCACCCTGGCGCAGCATACGTTCCAGCACGAACTGATGACTGCCCGTATAAACGGTATGCTCGGTTCCATAGACGCTAACCAGGGCGATATGCTGCTCGGCTGGGACACCGACCAGTTCCCGACCGATCTTTACAATGCGGCTCTGTGCATGTATGAAGTGCTTAAGATGGGCGGATTCGCTAAGGGAGGCCTGAACTTCGATGCAAAACCAAGGCGCGCGTCGTTCAAGCCGGAAGATCTGATATATGCGCATGCCGCGGGTATGGATACCTTTGCAAAAGGCCTTAAGGCAGCCCAGAAGATGCTCTCCGACGGTAAATTCGAGAAGCTTATCGAAGAAAGATACGCCGGATATAAATCGGGCGTCGGCAAGGATATAGTATCCGGCAAAGCTGACTTTAAGTCGCTCGAAAAGCACGCGATGGGCCTTGGCAAGATAGAGCATAAATCCGGCAGACAGGAATACCTTGAAACGCTGCTCAATGAATATATAATGCACGATTAACGCTGCGAAAAGCCAAGAGGAGATCATCGGTTTTCGGTGGTCTCCTTTATTTATTGTATAAAACAAGATATGAGGGCCGTTATAGTATGCTCTTACGTATATAAATATCTTATGCTATAATAGAACGTAAGTATAGGAGGTCGGTACTATGTCCTTTAAACTTACTGACGACATGCAGCTTGGAGCAGCTTCGGCGGCCACGCAGATAGAAGGCGGAAACAAGCAAAACAGCTGGTACGAATGGTATTTAAAAGGGCACATCAAAGACGGCTCCGACCCGTCCGTTGCGAATATGCATTACGAGCTTTACGCCGAAGACGCAAAGCTTATGAGCGGTATGGGCATAAAGCATTACCGGCTCGGGATAGAATGGGCGCGGCTCGAGCCGGAGCAGGGCATATATGATGAAACCGCGTTTTCGCATTACCGCAGCGAATTACTATTATTAAAGAAACTCGGCATAGAGCCGCTTCTCACATTGCATCATTTCACTAATCCGCTATGGTTTGAGAATATGGGCGCATTCGAGACTAAAGGCTCAGTCGATATATTTTTGAATTTTGTGAAGAAAGTCGTAGAAGAGTTTGGAGACCTCGTCTCTGAATATATAACTATCAACGAGCCTAATGTCTACGCTTCTTTCGGATATTTTTTGGGCGAATGGCCGCCGGGCAAAAAATCTTTGGAAAAGACGTTTCGCGTATATAACAACCTGTGCGAAAGCCACATAAAAGCATATGAACTTATCCATAAATTGCGCTCCGGTATGGGATTTAAGGATACAAAGGTAAGTTACGCTCACCATATGTCGGTGTTCGTCCCTAAAAACCCTAAAAATCTATGGCACCGGCTGTGCACTCCGATATTACGCAGGCTATTCCAGTCGTGCATTTCGAAAGCGTTCTTAACGGGTAAAGCGTGTTTCCCCATAAAGCATGTTAAAGGTATAAACAAAGGGTTATATTGCGATTTCCACGCAGTGAACTATTACAGCCGCGACGCAGTCTCGGGCTTCAGCGAAGGTTATCGGGACAACGTTTTTGTAAACGATCTTGGCTGGGAGATATACCCGCAGGGGATCGTGGAAGTCTCTGAAGAACTGTATAGACTTGCTAAGCTTCCAGTATACATAACTGAAAACGGCACATGCGATAATAACGATACATACCGCAGCCGCTACTTATACGAGCATATAAAAGCGCTCTGTGAGAGCGGATTGCCGGTAAAAAGATATTATCACTGGTGTTTTACCGATAATTTTGAATGGCTCGAAGGCTTCTCTGCAAGATTTGGCTTGGTACACGTAGACTATTCAAATCAAAAGCGCACGGTAAAACGAAGCGGAGATTTTTATAAGAAGATGATCGAGAACCGCGGCGTGACGCAGAAAATGTACGACGAGTATTGCGCGGTCGAGTATAAGACAAATAAAAAGTAAAACTTAATTTTAATTTTCTAGTTTGGAGCCATGCTCCATTTTATATAAAATCCCAAAAAGCCGAAGGCATTTTTTAGGGTCCTAATTATGATTGCAGGAGAGGAGAAAAAATGGATTCAAATTACGCGCGAAACAAATGGTTTTTCGGAATGGGCACCATTGGACGAGACATGTTTTATACGCTGATAAGCATGTACTTTATAACGTTTATGACTGAGGTATTGGATCTTCCGGATGAGATGCTCGCCATAACCGGTACAACGTTATTTATTCTGAGAGTATTTGATGCATTCAATGATCCGCTGATGGGTGTGATAGTTGACAACACCAATTCCCGATGGGGCAAGTTTAAGCCCGCCATGGTAATCGGTGCTCTTACCGGTTCTATATTCCTTATCTTATTATTTACTGATATATGGTCTGCGTCTTCATTATACTTGTTGATTTTTATATTATTATACCTGGCTTGGGATACGACTTACGGCCTTAACGATATTGCATATTGGTCGATGCTTCCTTCACTTACAGTTAATCAAACTCAACGTGAAAAGATAGGCGCTTTTGCAAGGATATGCGCAAACATAGGTATGTATATTGTAGTAGTCGGGATACTTCCTGTTACCGGAATATTGACGGAAGCTATAGGTGGTGAGAAACAGGCTTGGCTTATTTTTGCAGTGGCCGTTTCTGTTTTAATGGTAGGATTTCAGCTATTTACATTGCTGGGCGTTAAAGAAAACAGAGGCATATATAAAAAAGAAGAGAAGACAACTTTACGCGGCATGTTAAAAGCAATCTTTAAAAATGACCAACTGTTGTTTACTGTAGTTGCCATGGGGCTGTTCTCTATAGGGTACACAACGACCGCAGAATTCGGCACCTACTTCTTCATATATGCTTATGGTGATAAAGATGCCTATTCTACGTTTACATTGATACTGGGCATTTCACAGATAGCGGCACTTTTGGCATTCCCGTATTTCAGCAAACGTTTTACGCGCAGGCAGCTATATACAAGCTCTACGATCATTGTGATTGCGGCTTATTTGCTGTTCTTCTTTACTCCGATGAATATGATACCGATAGGTATAGCCGGAGTATTGCTTTTTGTCGGCGAAGCTTTCATTCAGATACTTATGCTGATGTTCCTTACCGATACTATAGAATACGGGCAATGGAAGTCGGGAAAGCGTAACGAAGCCGTTACATTCTCCCTTCAGCCGATGATAAATAAATTAGGCTCGGCATTAGCTACATTGATAATTACATGGACGCTGATAATTTCGGGCATTAATGAAGCTGATACAAAAGGGATTCCTCCTACACAGGAGGGGATCACGATATTAAAACTTGCAATGTTTATCATACCTCTTATCTGCATCGTAACAGGGTATATTGTATATCGCCGGAAATATAAGATAGATAAAAAATTGTACGATCAGATGGTTGCGGAAATAGCTGCGAGAGGAGACATAACCGAAATCAAATAATGATTGCTTTAAGAGGCTGCACTAATATGCAGCTTCTTTTCTTTCAGCTAAGTTTTTTTATAACGTACAAATTCGATCCGAAATCCCCGAGAAGCCGGGTCTGTTCGTTGTAATGGTTCCCTTTGAACTGGTTGTTAAGGCGCAGCCCTAAGTTCAGCATATCGCCGTTGCACTCAAAGCTTTCCACGCAATCGGTCAAACGGTAGAACCTGCCGATGGTACGAAGTATAAGCCCCTCGGGGTCAAGCGTAACGGGAAGTATATGCTTAACAAGCCCGCCGAAGCGCTTTATGAAAAGGCTTTGGGGGCGCGTGCGCACCGAATACCGGCTGCCCGGGTCAAATCCGGCAAGCGGCAGGAAGTCGTAGCCTTCGCTCGCGTTCGCCTGCGTCTGGAAGAACCCGGCAACGGCCTCAGAACCGTCGCCAGACAAGCACTGCCAGTGGACTTTGTTGCTTTTTTGAGCCTCAAGCCTCGAGAACCTTCCGTACTGGAACGTACTGCGGTGTTCTTTATAAAACGCGATCTGCTCTTTTATTTCTTTTTTCTCGACATGCGTTAAGTATTTAAGATCCATCTCATAGCCGAGGCAGCCGAAACTGGAAACGTTGAATCTTGTGGTAAGCGGCGTATTCCTAAGAGTCTGCTGATGCGGCGCTTCGGATACGTGCGCGCCCATAGCCGAGAGAGGGTAAAGGTACGAAAGGCCGCCCTGAATCTTAAGCCGTTCTATAGGATCGGTATCGTCGGAAGCCCAGACCTGGGGCGAATAGCATAGCATACCGAGGTCGAAACGGTTGCCGCCCGAAGAGCAGCTTTCAAGCAGTATATGCGGCCGCGGGCGGAATATACGCTCCAGCACGTCGTACAGCCCGATAATATACCTGTGAAAGAATTCGCCCTGGTTTTCAAGGAGAGGTGAAAACGCGTCGCTTATGTGGCGGTTCATATCCCATTTTACATAGGAGATATCCGCTTCGTCGAGAATCCCGCCGACTGAGCTTACAATGTAATCGCGCACTTCGGGGTTGCATAAATCCAGCACCAGCTGGTTGCGCCCCAGCGCAGGTTTCTTGCCGGGAGTGCGCACGGCATATCCGGGGTGAGAGCGGAAGAGCTCGCTGTCCTCATTTACCATCTCGGGCTCGAACCACAGGCCGAAGGCCATTCCTTTTTTCTTTATCTTTTCCGCGAAATACGGAAGGCCGCGCGGCAGTTTCTTTTTATTTACGCTGTAATCCCCGAGGCCTGCGTTGTCGTCGTTCCTCTTGCCGAACCATCCGTCGTCCAGCACGAAAAGCTCTATGCCAAGGCTGCGTGCTCTGCGGGCAAGGCGAAGGAGGCTGCGCTGGTTGAACTTGAAAAACGTCGCTTCCCAGTTGTTCGCGAGCACCGGCCGCTCTTTTCCCTTCCATTCACCGCGCACTATATGGTTATTGATGAAATCGTGGAAATGCGCGGAGAGGCCGCCCATACCTTTGTCCGAAAACGTCATTATCGCTTCCGGCGCCTCGAATCTATCATCCTTTTTTAGTGTCCACTCGAAGCAGTGGGGGTTTATACCAAGCTGTATGCGCAGCAGCTGCTGGCCGGAGAGCTCCACGGCCCCGTAATGGTTGCCGCTGTAAACGAGGTTAAACCCGTATACTCTTCCGTGCCCTTCCGATGCTCCGGCCTCAGCAAGCAGGAATCCGGGATTGTGCCGGTTGCTGCTCGCGCCCGTAGTCGAGCTGTTAACGTACATCCCGTATTCTACAACACGCTCGTGGCGGTGCGCCTCTTTTATCCATCCGCCGTCGAACGTGACGAAGCGGAAACCGCGGTTAGGTATATCCATCATCATGCTCATAAGCCGCCGGATGACAAGCGGGTGGTCATTGCGGTTTATGAGCACAGCCCGGCGGGCTATAACGTCGGTATTTTCGTAGACGGTGTAATACAGCAGCAGCTCGACTTTACTCGATACATCCTCAAGCGTTATTTCAAGGGTGTCGCAATCGCCGTTTTCTCCGTATGAGGAAGGGAGCGTTTCCATAGGAACGTTTCCCTTTATTATGCGGTGAGACCTGTATATAAAGTCGCACGAGAAACTGCCGTCGGGCATCTTTATCTCAGCGGGGGAGTGGCGGTAGTCGCCTTTTCCTATCCCCGACCATTCGAGACACATGTTGTCGAGGCAGTACGTAGGGTCAGATGGATCATAGACGACGCTGCTGCCGGGAAGGGAGGTGCGCTTTAAAACGAGCCCTTCCGGGCTCTGGCCGGCAAGGCGCTCTCCGTAATGGATATGTTCCAGATGCCCGAAGCCGGTTACGCGGAACCAATAGCTCGTCCCTTTCGTATTGAGGCGGAACACTTTATCTTTCTCTTCTATCATCTGATCGTTCCTCCGTTCAGGCTTTTGTGACATCCATGATAACGGCCTCGTAAGGCCCAAGGTTCCCGTCGTATTCCTTACGGCCGTAATTTGATAAAACGGCTGTTCCCCCGCAGGGGGCTTTTGCGGGCCGCTTTCCGAAGTTCAGCAATATCCGATAAGTCCTGCCGTTCTTCCCCCGCTCGTATATAAACAAGCGCTTTGACGACCTTATCAGCCGGAAACCGCCGTATTTCAATACGTCGCTGCCTGCGCGAAGCGCCAGCATCTTCTTGTAGAAGCTGAGCACCGAGTCGGGGTCGCCCATTTGGGAAGCCGCGTTTATCCGTTTGTAGTTGCCGTTTATGCCCAGCCACGGCTTGCCCGACGTAAAGCCCGCGTTTTCCCCGTCGCTCCACTGCATGGGCGTCCGGGAATTATCGCGCGACGAGCGTTTTATCATTTTCCATCGATAGCCCGAAGGGATATGAAGCTTCTTTGCGAATTGATATATGTTATGGGATTCGACGTCCTGTATCTGGTCCATGCGAGTAAAATCGAAATTAGTCATTCCTATTTCCTGGCCCTGGTAGATATACGGGGTGCCGCGCAGGGTAAGCAGCATGGCGCACAGCATCTTTGCAGAAGCCGGCCAATATTCTCTGTCGCTGCCGAAACGTGAAACGCTTCTCGGCTGGTCGTGGTTTTCAAGGTAGTTGGCGTTCCATTCGAGTGCGCTTTGCCACTTAGCTATCGTCCTGCCGAAACGCCCCGCGTGAAAACGGCGTTTGAACCATTTTACGAAGTACTGGTCTGTCTCCATATGCTCGAACGAAAATATCATATCGAGTTCCCCGCGGCTCTCATCACAGAGCTCTTTGCCCATCTCGGGCGTCACGAACACGGTCTCGCCGACGGCGAAACAGTCGTATTTACTCAAAACGTCTTTGCGCAGTTCGCGGAGTATCTCGTGGCTCTGCGGCCGGGATACATAGTATTCTTCTCCTTTGACGATGAATTTTCTGCTGTTCTCAAAAGAAGATTTATAGATGATGTTTATAACGTCGCAGCGGAACCCGGATATCCCCTTATCAAGCCAGAAGCGCATTATATCCTTTATCTCTTCCAGCACTTTAGGGTTGCGGTAATTAAGGTCAGGCTGCTTTTTGGCGAAAAGGTGGAGATAATACTCGCCGCTTTTCTCATCGTATTCCCAGCAGCTACCGCCGAACAGGCTGATCCAGTTGTTCGGGAGTTTGCCGTTTTTGCCCGGCTTCCAGATATAATAATCGCGGTAAGGGCTGTTTTTATCCCTGCTCTTAATAAACCACGCATGTTCGTCGGAAGTGTGATTGATAACGAGGTCCATCAAGATCTTTAGATTACGGCGCTTGGCTTCTTTTATGAGGTTGTCCATATCCGCCATCGTGCCGAACTTTGGGTCGATATCTCTGTAATCGCTGATATCATAACCGTTGTCGGCGTCAGGGGAACGGTAAACCGGCCCAAGCCATATCACTCCGGCGCCCAGGTCTCTGATATAGTCAAGGTGTGCAATTATGCCTGGGATGTCGCCGATACCGTCTCCATTCGAGTCCGCGAAACTGCGGGGATAGACCTGATAAACGGCTGTTTCCTGCCACCATTTTGACATTTGAATGCCTCCCGGTATATA
>CAZDZY010000062.1:0-17686 GCA_964510055.1 uncultured Christensenellaceae bacterium | reverse complement strand
CGATAAACAGGCAAAGTATATTCTATACATTCGCGCCGTGCGTGTCAAGGATTTTTACCAAGCTTTTTCGGCGTTTTTTAAGCTTACAGATACTGCGGCAAAGGCTGATATAGAATGTATATTCGCTTTTTTGCTTTATAATTTTTATAAGCCGTGTTATTATATCGTATGAAATAAAAAACAGAAAGACATTTTTTAAGTTATGGAAGATCTTTTCGAACAAAACGCGAATAAAAAAGCGCCGCTCGCCGACAGGATGAGGCCGAGAGCGCTCGAAGAATTCACCGGGCAGCAGCACATAGTAGGCAAAGGTAAATTGCTGCGCCGCGCCATAGAGACCGACAGCCTTACTTCGTCTATATTCTTCGGGCCGCCCGGCTCGGGGAAAACAGCGCTTGCCTATGTGATAGCGAACACTACAGGCGCCGCGTTTGAAAAGCTGAACGCGGTCACTTCGGGCGTAAAAGACGTCCGCGTCATCATAGAAGAAGCGGAAAGCAGGCTGAAGCTTTACGGCAAGTACACATACCTGCTGCTCGACGAATGCCACCGCTGGAGCAAGGCCCAGTCCGACAGTATACTTCCCGCGCTCGAAAAGGGTACTATTCGCTTTATCGGCTCCACTACCGAAAACCCCATGGTGAGCATGACGAGCGCCATCGTGAGCAGGTGCCGCCTGTTCCAGTTTTTCGGACTCACACAGAATGACGTTACGGACATAATTAAAAACGCGCTCGCCGATAAAGAGCGCGGCTTCGGGGCGCTCAGTATAAATATCGACGACGACGCGCTTGAACATATCGCTAATGTTGCCAACGGGGACGCGCGCACCGCTTTGAACGCGATAGAGCTCGCGGTGCTCACTACTTCCCCCGGTAAAGACGGCGTTATCCATATCGACCTCAATACAGCCGAGGAATCGATACAAAAGCGCGCCGTGCGCTGCGACGACGAAGAATTTTACAACATGCTCAGCGCTTTCTGTAAATCTCTCAGGGGATCCGACGCGAATGCCGCGCTGTTCTGGTTCGGGCGGCTCATATACGCGGGCGTAGACCCGCGGATAATAGTCCGGCGCATCATAGCGCATGCGAGCGAAGACGTCGGGCTCGCCAACCCGTCGGCAATGGCGCAGGCGGTGGCAGCCGCGCAGGCGCTCGAGTTCATAGGAATGCCGGAGGCAAAGCTCCCGATATCGCAGGCAATAATATTTTTGTGCGAATCGCCCAAATCGAACAGCGTCGTCATGGCGATAGACGGAGCGTTCAGAGATGCGGAAAACGCGTATCAGGAGCCGGTGCCCCTGCATCTTCGCGATACGAGCTATCACGGCGCCCAAAGCCTGGGGAACGGGAAAGGGTATAAATACCCGCATGAGTTCGAGCGTCATTACACGCCGCAGCAATACCTTCCCGACAACTTAAAAGACAGGGTCTATTACCGCCCGTCCGACGAAGGGTATGAAAAGAAGATAAAAGAAACAAGAAAGTATATGTGCAAAGAAGAATAGAAAAACGAAGGCCGCTGAAAAGTCTCAAATTCGGGGTCCCCGAAAAGCCTAAAGCTTTTCGGGGCAAAAGTGCAAGGGATTTCCCGCATTGCGACGATGATGTAGCAGCGCTATCCGGCACTAGAATTAGCGTACACAATGCAATATAACTTTTGTATATAGACGCTAATTCTAGTGCATGGACGGAAAAACAACGCAGCAGTTGGGCTTTATCAGCGGCCTGATATTGCATAACGCAAAACAACTTGGTATAATACGTTTTAATCTTTCAATGCGGGCGCATGCTCCGCGCAGCGCTACGCAACATAAAGGAAGAAATATTAATATCGAAGACGGATATCCGGCAAAGCCGGAACCCGAACGGAGGTCAAATAATGAGTAGCAGCAAAACAAGAAAATTAACGATCACAGCCCTGCTTGCAGCAATATGCTTTATACTGGGGCTGACGCCAGCCGGCTACATCCCAATACCGCCTGTCAGCATGACACTTCTATGTCTCCCCGTAATAATAGGCACTATAACAGAAGGGCTTGGAGTAGGTCTGTTGTTAAGCGTTATTTTCGGTATCACCAGTTTCTTTAAGGCTATCGGCCTTACTATGGTACCGGATCCTTTGGGGACGTATGTACTGCAGATAAGCGTGTTTAAGACTTTGATCATGATTTTTATACCGAGGTTGATCATACCCATAACGACCTGGCTGGTGTATAAGGCCATGCCTAAACAAACAAATTTAGGGCATAAAGTTGCTACAGGAGTAGCCGCATTTACCGGCTCTATAACAAATACGGTATTCTTTTTAGGTGCGCTGTATTTATTATTCCTGCCTGAAATAGATAAGATCGCAGCAGGATTTGAAACTACACCTGATTTATTGCTAGGAGTACTTGCAGGTTTGGGAGCTGTCAACGGTCTGCCTGAAGCGGCAGTCGCGGTTATACTGTGCATACCGATAGTTTGGGCGCTGACAAAATCAAAAAACAAAGGAATAAAAGAGACGGAGAAATAAATGGTTTTTGTGCTTGATGCGGGAAACAGCAACATAAAATGCGGATTGTTCAGGGACGGCAAGCTGATAAACTCGTGGCGGATGTCCACCAGCCTTGACAGGACTGCCGACGAATACGGCATTCAGATAATGGCTTTCTTGAACCACGGGCATCATAAGGCGGAAGATATCGAAGGCGTAGCCATCGCTTCGGTGATACCATCTTTGAATTATACGCTTGCGCACATGTGCTCGATCTATTTTAAAAAAACACCTATGTTCGTCGGCCCCGGCATCAAGACCGGAATAAATATCAAGTATGACAACCCGAAGGATCTCGGGGCGGACAGGATAGTAACGGCCATAGCGGCGTATACGCTCTACGGCGGCCCGTGCATAATCGTAGACTTCGGCACGGCGACTACATTCGGCGTAGTTTCGGAAAACGGCGATTTCCTTGGCGGCGCCATCTGCCCCGGCCTTCGCATCTCTACGGACGCTCTTACTAAAAGCGCGGCGAAGCTCCCTAAAGTGGAGCTTATAAAGCCCGATTCGGTAATAGGGACAAACACGGTATCGGGAATGCAGTCGGGCATCATAAACGGTTATGTGGGGCAGGTCGATTACATAGTGCGCAAACTCAAAACGGAAACGGGCGGCAGCCCCAGAGTAATAGCCACGGGCGGTCTTTCGAAGCTGATTGCGCAGGAGACGGAAATGATCGACGAGGTAAACAGCCTTTTAACGCTCATCGGATTGGATATAGTT
The DNA here is from genome assembly GCA_964510055.1 of uncultured Christensenellaceae bacterium. GTDB lineage: Bacteria > Bacillota > Clostridia > Christensenellales > SZUA-584 > DTFZ01. The sequence continues at coordinate 14,419 of CAZDZY010000062.1, read as the reverse complement.
TACCGGAAAAACACAAAACCGAAAAAAGAGGTGCATGAATAATGAGAGAAGTAAATATTGCGCTAATAGGGGCGGGGACGATAGGAGCCGGGGTCTACAGGACCATCGAAATGGAAAAAGCGAATATAGAGCATAAGGAGGGCGTTTCGCTTAACCTTAAAAAGGTGATTGCGCTCAACTACTCTGTCGACATACCCGAACGGCTCAAAGCAAAAGATTTTTATAAGGATATCATAGAAGATAAAGATATAGAGATAGTAATAGAACTCATAGGCGGCATAGAGCCCGCAAAAACGTTTATTCTGGCGGCGCTTGACGCCGGCAAGACCGTAGTCACCGCGAACAAAGACCTGGTAGCGCAGCACTGGCCTCTCCTCAACGCCGCGGCGAAGAAAAGCGGGGCCGGGTTCTATTTTGAGGGAAGCGTCTGCGGCGGCATGCCTATAATCCGCACATTATGGGACAGCATGCAGGCAAACGAGATAACTTCGATAATGGGCATAATCAACGGCACCACGAATTATATCCTGACCAAGATGGAAGAGACGAAAGCCGGCTTCGAGGATGTGCTGCGCGAAGCCCAGCAGATGGGGCTCGCGGAAGCTAACCCGAAGAACGATATAGAAGGCTTTGACGCGATGTATAAGCTCTCGATACTATCGTCCATGGCGTTCCACGGCCGCGTTCCCATAGAGTATATACACCGCGAGGGCATAACAAAAGTCACGCAGCAGGACATTCAGTTCGCGAACGAGCTGGGGTTTTCAGTAAAACTGCTCGCGATAGGCAAAAAATCCGGTACGAAGTTTGAAGCAAGGGTGCACCCCACCATGATACCGAAGACTCACCCGCTGGCCTCGGTAAGGGGCGCGTTCAACGCCGTTTATCTGCACGGCAACATCGTGGACGATATAATGCTTTACGGCAGAGGCGCGGGCTCGATGCCGACCGCGAGCGCTGTCGTATCCGACGTGATAAACGCCGCTCAGCGGGAAACGCACAAATATACGACGTTCTATAACGAAGAAAAGGTGTCGGAGGAATTGTCGTTTGAAAACAACTGGGAATGCGAATTCTTCCTGCATTTAATAGTGCAGGATTCGCCCGGGGTGCTTGCCAAGATTGCGGGCGTTTTCGCCAGACACAGTGTAAGCATCGCGTCCGTCATACAAAAAGGGCAAGGCGGAGAAAGCGTGCCGCTGATATTCATTACCCACAAGGCGAAAGAGATACCGGTAAAGAACGCGTTGGAGGAAATAGAGAATATACCAGAGGTGATACGGGTCGCCAACATGATACGCGTAGAGAGGTAGAAATATGTTTATAAACGCAAAAGAAATGCAATCCGAGAAACGTGAAAACATGCGCGGCGGAGAAGGCTCCGTTGATTTGCTTAGTATCGTATCAAAAGAACGCCTTCCTTCAAAGACACGCCTGTTCTCGCTGGTTACGCTTGAGAAGGGATGCGGCATAGGCAGGCATGAGCATACCGGCGAATCTGAGATCTATTACGTGCTTTCCGGCGAAGGCGAGATAGACGATAACGGCACAATAAGACGCTTTGCTAAGGGAGACTGCGCCATATGCAGAAGCGGCGAATACCACGCCGTTTCGAATAAAAACGAAGAACCGCTGAAACTTATCGCGGCTATAATACTGGAGTAAACAAAAAGCCCGAAAGGGCTTTTGTTATTTATATTTTGTATCATGTTATTTAAACGTCAGGCGTTCGGTTGCCAGATCAGTCCAATCCTCCACTTCGCATTCTCCGAAGTCGTTGGCGCCGACCGCTACCACTGTACCGTCCGCCTTCAGCCCGACGGTGTGGCCGGAACCGGCTGAAATAGCAATGATATCTTTCCACTCCTGCGTGTTGCATTGTCCCAAATAGCCGTCCCCAACTGTAATAACCGTTCCATCAGCCTTGAGGCCAACGGTGCAAAAACCGCCGCTGGCGACCGCAATGATATCTCGCCAGGACTGCACATCGCACCTGCCGTCGTTATTATAACCCGCGGCAACGACGGTGCCGTCAGATTTTAACCCAACAACGTTATTTTCACTGGCCGAAATGGCGACGATATCTGTCCATTCTCCAACGTTACACTGCCCGTCGGTATTTCTGCCGGTAGCAACAACCGTGCCGTCTGATTTAAGGCCTACCCCAAAACATTCCCCTGCGGCTACAGCGACGATATCCTTCCAGCTCTTTACTTTATTTGAATCGGAACTTTTATTGCCTATGGCATATGCCACAACTGTGCCATCCGATTTAAGGCCCATTAATGTGCTGTTGCCTCCGGCCGTAACAGCTGTTATATTCCCCCATTTTTTTATTAATTTGCTTTCATATGGGGATACATTGCCCGTAACAACGACAGTGCCATCTGACCGCAATCCTATCAATTTCTGATATCCTGATGAAATGGCTGTTATATTGCTCCATTTGCTTATTTTATACGTACCATAATCTTTGTTCTGCCCAGCTTGTACGACAGTTCCATCCTTACGAATAGCAAATGTAAACTGACATGCATTGATATTACACGATATTAAATTGCTTTTTTGCTGTAAAGCGGGCAGCGGATTAACCGTCGGTTCCGGCGTAGGCATCGGTGTGGGTCTTGTTGTCGGAATAACCGTTGCCTCCGGGCTTGGAGCGGAAACATCAGGGATGTCAGCGGGTGCCTGTACCGGGAGCGCATTTGAGCATGAAACAAGAAGCATAGCGACCAGAACCAGAACCAGCACAGAGAATACTTTTTTAGATTCTTTCAGCAGTTTATAATACATTGTCGACCTCCGATTTTAATATTAAGTATTTCTAACCTACATGTGTAAAGAACTATTTCAGGTGTTCGGTCGCGATATCAGTCCAATCCTCCACTTCGCATTCTCCGAAGTCGTTGGCGCCGACCGCTACCATTGTGCCGTCTGCCTTCAGCCCTACCGTATGGCCGGAACCGGCTGAGATGGCAATGATATCTTTCCAGTTTTGCGTATTGCATTGCCCCAAATAACCGTCCCCTACCGCTACGACCGTTCCGTCAGCCTTGAGGCCAACGGTACAATAACCGCCGCTGGCGACTGCAATGATATCGCGCCAGGACTGCACATCGCACCTGCCGTCGTTATTATAACCCGCGGCAACTACGGTGCCGTCAGATTTCAATCCGACAACGTTTCTATAACTTGCCGAGATGGCGACGATATCTTTCCAATCTCCCACGTTACACTGTCCGTCGGCATTTTCACCGGTAGCGACGACCGTGCCGTCTGATCTAAGACCGATCCCGAAATTTTCTCCCGCTGCGATGGCTACGATGTCCTTCCAATTCTTGATTTTATTCGGGTCGGAACTTATATATGGAATGCCGATTGCAACAACCGTACCGTCTGACTTCAGGCCCATCACAACGCCGTTGCCATAGGTTGCAACTGATGTTATGTCTTTCCATTTCTTTACAGATTTGTTCACATATCTGCCCGTTGCAACAACTGTACCATCGGAACGCAATCCTATCAATTGCTGATATCCTGATGATATGGCTGTTATATTTCTCCATTTGCTTATATTGAACGGACCATAATATTTGCTCTTTCCGGCTTGTACGACGGTACCGTCGTTACGGATGGCAAACGTAAACACAATAGCGCTGATATTGCCCGATACCGCCCGGCTTTTTTGCTGCAAAGCAGGCAGCGGATTCACTGTCGGCTGCGGCGTAGGTGTTGGCGTGGGTCTCACTGTCGGAGTAACCGTTACCTCCGATGTTTGAGCAGACACATCCGGTGTATTAGTGGGAGCTTGTAACGGAAACGCGTTTGAGCACGATACAAGAAATACAGTAATCATGACCAGAAACAGCACAGTAAGTACGCTTTTAGATTTCTTTAGTGTCTTATAATACATTGTCAGCCTCCGATTTTATCAATATTAAGTATTTCTAACTTACATGTATTAAAACTATTTCAGGCGTTCGGTTGCGATGTTCGTCCAATCCTCCACTTCACACTCTCCATTTTCGTTATAGCCGGTCGCTACCATTGTGCCATCCGATTTAAGACCGACCGTGTGGCCGGAACCGGCTGAAATAGCAATTATATTTTCCCAGTTTTGTGTGTTGCATTGTCCCAAATAATTGTCCCCTGCCGCTACAACCGTACCGTCGGCCTTGAGGCCAACGATGCAATACCCGCCGCAGGCGACCGCAATGATATCACGCCAGGAGAGCACAGTGTAATTTCTCCCTGTGGCTTCGATGGTGCCGTCGGATTTCAATCCGACAACGTTTCTTTCGCTGGCCGCAATTGCTACAATATCTTTCCAGTCTCCCACGTTGCATTGCCCATCGGAGTTTTCTCCGGTAGCTACAACCGTGCCGTCTGATCTTAGTCCAACTCCGAAATTTTCTCCCGCAGCGATGGCGACGATATCCCTCCAATTTTTTACTTTGTTTGGATCGGAACTATCATAGGTAATGCCGACTGAGACTACGGTGCCGTCCGATTTCAGGCCCATTATAGTATCGTTGCCGCCGGCTGCAACCGCGGCAATATTTTTCCACTCCTTAACTGAATCACTCATAGATAAGTACATATTGCCCGTAGCAACGACCGTACCGTTGGAGCGCAGCCCTATCAACAGCTGACAGGCTGATGAAATGGCAACTATATCGCTCCATTTGCTTGTATCATATATACCAAAATCTTTGCTCTGCCCGGCTTGTACTACAGTTCCGTCGTTACGAACGGCAAACGTAAACGTACAGGCAGATATATTGCCTGAGACCAGCTGATTCCTTTTCTGCAAGACCGACAATACCGGGCTTGCCGCCGGCTCCGGCATATATGTCTTCATGGGTGCCGGTGTGGTTACGGGGTTGGGTGTAGTACTTTCAGTAAGCGGTACGATCTCCGGCTCAGTTTGCTCCTGTGATTCGATTTCAATGCTTCCCGTGCCTGCCGCCCTAACCGGCTGTAATGCCGTAGTAAAGCACGCTACCAGCATCACCGCGGCCAGCAGCAGGGCGGCTGCGTTAACGCCGCGGGCGGAGCGCCGCCGCATGAATATGCCGCGTACACGCCGTTCGGCTGTCTGCCGGGTGTGGCCCAGCGCCATGCCCAGCACATAACCCGGCTTAGCCCTCGTGTACATATTAAGTATTGTAGAGGCATATTGTTTTTTCTCAGTATTGTCCATAGCCGAGACGACGCGGCTGTCGCATGCGGTCTCCATATCCATCTTCATAAGCCGCGAGGCAAGCCACACGACCGGGTTGAACCAGTATATTGCCTTGAGCAGCATCAGCAGCAGGCAAACGATATGGTCTTTCCGCTTTAAGTGCGTCAGTTCGTGCCGCAGCGCAAATTCAACGCTTTGGCCGTTTTGCCGCAGCAATTCTATCGGAATAATGATCGCAGGGCGCAGGCTCGCGTTTAACGCCGGGGAATCGAAATCCCGCACCGCAACAATACGGACGCAGCGGCGGATGCCCAATTCGTTCTGAATGCGCAGCGCGGCCTCATGCCAACCATCCGGCAAATAAGAAGCGGAGACGAGCCGTTTACGCAACATTGCCCTGGCAGCGGCCGTATTGAGCAATACGATGGCTGTACCCGAAATCCAAAGAGTGATCAGCGCCGTGTTCCAATCCCATTTCCACGGGGCATCGCGGGTTACGGCGACCGCGGTTCTTTCCGCTGCCGTATCCCCTTGTGTAACGGCGGATCCAACAGCGGGGTCTTCCACACTTGCGGCGGGCGTCCGGGGAGAAATAGACGCCTCGCCGTCAGTGTGTTCCATCGGCTCAAGGCTGCCGGATTGCGGTTCCTGCGCTGCAGCCTCCTGCGCGGGCTGCGCGGGCAGCACGATCAGCGAAAATCCGCTGACCGTGACAGGTATCACGAGCCTTAAGGCCAGCAGGAGCCAAGCAGCGTATAGCATCGCGGGGGAAGCGTGCTTTTTGAATACCGCGCGGAATAACAAAATGACGAAAAATAATATACCTGAGTAAATAGTGACTTCAAGAAGCATGTGCAAAACCGCCATTACGCTTCGTCTCCTTTGCTGAGCTCATCGAGCAGTTTTTTCAGCTCCGCATGGTCTTTATTTGACAGGCCGCTTTCCTCAATCATGCATACCAGCAGTTCCTTCGCGCTTCCCTCGCTGACCTTTCGCAGCAGGCCGCGGCTCTCGGCGCGAATGCATTCCTCTTTTCCGACGAGCGGATAGTAGTAGTTATCGCGCCCCCGCGCATCAACGCCGGCAAAGCCTTTTTCAACAAGCTTACGCAAATACGAAGCGTACGTTCGGTAGTTCCAGTCCATCGTATCTCCCATGGCTTCTATTACTTCCGAAAGCGTCTGCGGTTGCTTACCCCACAGCGCCGACATCACCGCCCATTCGGGATAAGTCAGCGTGCCCTTCATGGCCACACCTCCAATTTTTATTTTTTATATTCCAATACATAATTGTTAACCATCCTTTTGCCGCTATACTACCGGACTAAATTTAAAGAAGGCTGCCGCGTGTTCAGGCTGCCGATAAAGTATCGGCAGCCCGGCTGTCTTTTAGGAGGCGGCCGGGCCTGCCGTTACGTGCCGGTCAGGCAGTCTCTCCCGGGGTTGCGATAACGGCTTCTGCAAATTGGTCGCTATATACCTTCGTCGTGCCGACATACCTGTAAGCCCTGACCTTGTAATAATAGGGTTGGTCTTTAACAAGGCCGGAGTTGATATAGTAGTAGGAAGTCAGGCCTGTTTTGCTCGCTATTCTCTTTAGTAATTTGAACACTCCCGTGTCCGCGGCCGCGCGCCACAGCTCGTAGCCCGACGCTCCGTCCACGGCATTCCAGCTTATCTTCACACTGGTTGTGCTTAAGACGTCAACGGGGGCGGGCAGCCATGCGGGCGTCCCGAGCGTTGCCTTTGCATACACGATATCCGAGAACGCGCCGTACGCTTTCTTCGCCGTGCCGGTCTGCCTGTAAGCCCGCACCTTGTAATAATACGTCGTACCGGTTTTCACGTTCAGGTTGTCGAAGCCGGTGCTTGCCGCGTTAACGGTGCCCGCCGATGAGTAGCTGCCCGTCCTCGATGTGGATCGCCACACCTCGTAGCCGGTGTTCCTGTATATGCCGCTGCTGCTCCATTCCAAATGGATTTTATTATAGGAAGATTCCGCTGCGGTCAATGAACCCGGTTTTCCGGGGTTTTCAGGTACAGCTTTCGAGCAGCCCCCGTAATTTTTTGAGCCCTCCTGGTGCCTGACGTATCCGTAGAAGAAGTACGTTTCGCCCGGTATCAGGTCGTCTTCTAAGAGCGTCAGAACATTACTTGTTGATTCATGCTGCGCTATAAATCTGCCCGCGGAATTATATTGATTTACGCCGTACCAGGTGGCGCAAGGATCTGCCGAAAGGGTAATTACGATCCTGTCCTCTGCCGTATCCGCCACAGTAACCGTGGGCGCCGCAAGACTATTTGCGCCAGCGGGCATAAAGCGTCATGTTTTTCGTTACAGTCCTGCTGCTGAAATCCCACCTGTTTGAGCTGGTGAAATATGTACTGCTCGTGTACCAGCCGCCGAAGAAATATCCGGCCTTAGCAGGCGCTGCAGGTTCCGCAGCCAGTTGGTTCCAATCTACAGTTTGGGCCGCGGGCTTCGGCGTTCCGCCCATGGCGTTGAACGTGACCTTATATTGGCTTGGTATCCATCTGGCGTAGAGCGTCACGCTGCCGGTCATGATATTACCAAAATTAAACTTGTTGGCCTCGGTGAAACGCGTACTGCTCTTATACCACCCGCCAAATATATAACCGGTTTTCGTAGGTTGGGTCGGTTCTGCGGGTATGCTGTAGCATTCGACGGACATAGGCGCGGGCAGATTAATAACACCGCTTGCGTTGGCCTTGAACGTTATCTTGTATTGGCTAGTCATCCACCTGGCGTAGAGCGTGATGTTCTTCGTCACTTTGTTTGCCGCGAATTTCCATTGCGTGGTCAAATACCTGCTCGTATACCAGCCGCCGAAATAATATCCGGTCTTCTCCGGATTCGTTGGTACTGAAATATACTTGCCGTACTCCGTTGTTACAGGATCTGTCGATGTGCCACCGTTGGCGTTGAACGTTACCGTATAGACTTTGGCTGTCCACTTCGCGTAGAGCGTAGTGGCTGCAGTGACGATATCCGCGCCCTCAGCGCCGCTGAATATCCAGTCGTCCGTAAATCCCGCGTCTTTATACCAGCCGGAGAACGTATATCCCGTGCGCGTCGGATTCGCCGGTTTCGTTATCGCCGTGCCGTAGCCCGCCGTCTTGCTGTAAACTCTCGTGCCGCCCCGTGAGTCGAACGTGACCTTGAACATATCGGGCGCCCACTTCGCGTATAACGTAAGGTCGTCGCCGGGCATTCTGCTCGAGGAGAAGTACCACGGATGTATGCAGGCCGCTTCCCTGTACCAGCCCTTGAATGTATAGTACTCCCCCCTGCCCGGTATCCGCGGCGCGGGGATCAGAGAATTGTAGGTAACATTTTCCCTGACAAACGTAAGGTCGCCGCCATCAAACACACCGCCATTAGCGTCGAACGTTACGCTACGAATGTTTATATTCCACTTGGCATACAGCGTTATATTTTTCGCCGGCATACGGTCCGTATCGAATAACCATTCATTAGTACAGGCCGATTCCTTATACCACTTGACGAAGCTGTAGCCGTAGCGCGCGGGGTCGGCGGGTTCCGTCACAAACTCATCGTACTTCACGTATTTGTAAGCTACGGGGCTTCCGCCGCGTGAGTCGAACGTCACCTTATAGCTGTTGACCGCCCAGCTGGCATAGAGCGTTAAGTCGCTCGTCACCCTGTTCGTGTAAAAGTTCCATGCGTTAATACACTCCGGCTCTTTGTACCAGCCTTTGAACGAGTAACCCGTACGTGTCGGCGTTACGGGGGCCGTTATAAGCGCGTTGTATCTGGCCGTCTTGCCGGGTACGGGCGTGCCGCCCTGGGAGTCGAACGTGACTGTAAAGGAATTTTTCCACTGCGCGTAGAGAATAACGTCGTGAGGGCTCATTTTATATATGCTGCCCGCGGCGTAATTTAATCCGCTGCCGTCCGCCTTTGTGTTCCATCCTGCAAACGCATAATTTGTCCTTGTAATCGCGCCCGCGCCGGCCACCGTCACTGCCTCGCCGTATGCGTACGTATTTATGTCCGTCGGCGCGCTCCCTGAGCCGCCGTTCGCGTCGTATGTAAGCGAATGCTCTGCGACGGGGTCAAACGAATATATCGGGTGGCCGTTCCAATTTCCTACCGGGAAACCTGTTTTCCCTGCCGCATAATAAATGGTCAAGGTATCATTGCAGTCATAAAACTCATTTGCAGCCGTGACCGGACAGTCGCCCAGGAAGACCGCTTCGGTAAGACTGGTACATGCCCTGAAGGCAAAATCCATTTCCATGACCGAGTCGGGGATCTCGACACTGAGAAGGTCGAAGCAGAATTCAAAAGCGCGGTGCCTGATGCTTGTAACTCCTTTGGGAATGGTAATGGATTTTAAGAAACTCGAACGAAACGCGAGTTCATCTATCACAGTCACCGTATCCGGTATAGTGTACGAACCGCCCTTATATACGGGGTATGCCAGTAGCGTTTTTATACCTTTGTCGAATAGTACGCCGTCCACGCTCGCGTAATATCCATTTGAAGGGTCGACGTTTATTGATCTTGACATACAGCCGGCAAAAGCCCCCGCGTCTATCTCCTCAACGCCTGCAGGTATATTTATTTCCTGCATGCTGCACGAAATGAAAGCTATTTTTCCTATTTTCTTAACGCTGCCGGGAATATCGGCGTTTTTGAGCTCCCAACAGACCCAGAAAGCGCCCTCGCTTATCTCCGTAACGCTATTGGGAATAACGACGCTCTCGAGCGAACTATTTCTGAAAGCATAAGGCCCAATGGTTATCACCCCGGACGGGATAGTATAACTTGTACCGGCCTTAGCTATAGGATACTGTAATATCGCGGTTTGATCTTTATTGAACAACGCCCCGCCCGCGCTCGAAAACGCGGTATTGTCCGGGTCAACGTTTATCGCCATCAGATCAAAACAATTCCCGAATGCCCCGAATGCTTCGATTGCTATCGTAGATACGTTTGCAGGTATATCGACCGAAGTGATGCCGGCACCGAAGAAGGCGGCGCCCTCTATGGTTACAAGGCTGTCGGGCAGGCTCACGGTTACGAGATTACTGGCGTAATAAAACGCACTGTTCCCAATATCAGTTACGCCCTCAGGTATCGTGACGCTTGTAATGCTTTTATTTCCCGCAAAAGCGGAACCCCCTATTTTAGTCACTGGTTTTGAATTTATGAGATCCGGTATTGTTACGTGGGAATCATTTCCGGTATATCCTGTTATCGTTATGCCTGCCCCCTCGTTTGCGTACATGAAATCCCCGAACGTATTGCCGCCGCCGGATTGCCAGACGGCGTAAAGCGTAACGTCATGAGGGCTCATTTTATACGTATCGCCCGGGGCATAGCTTAATCCGCTGCCGTCCGCCTTGGTGTTCCATCCCGCTAAACCGTCAACGCCGGCAATTGTCAACGTCTCGCCGTACGCATAGGAACCTGCGGCCGGCATGCTCCCGGAACCGCCGTTCGCGTCGTATGTAAGCGTATATTTTTGGGCCGGGTCAAACGCCACCGGGTTATACCCGTGCCATGGGCTGGTATACCCTGTTTTCCCTGCCACATAATAAATTGTCAGGTTCTCGCAATTAAAAAATTCATGTTCGCTCGTGGCCGGACAGTCGCCCAGAAAGATCGCTTCGGTAAGGCTGTGACATGCCTCGAACGCAAAATCCATATCCGTGACCGAATCCGGGATCTCGATACTGAGAAGGTCTGTGCAAAAGCAAAAAGCGGAATCCCTGATGCTTGTAACGCTGCCAGGAATGGCGATGGCTTTTAAATAGCTGCCAAAAAATGCGTCTTTATCTATTACGGTTACTGTATCCGGAATGCTGTACGATATACCGCTCTTCCCCATGGGGTATGTCATCAGCGTTGTTTTGCCTTTGTTGAACAGCACGCCGTCCGTGCTCGTATAATACTCGTTTGAAGCGTCTACGTTTATGTACGCAAGCGACTCGCAGAAAGCAAAAGCCGATGTGCCTATGTCCTGGGTGGCGGCCGGTATATTCATTCCCTGTAGGCTGTCGCACGCAAAGAAAGCCTCGCTTCCTATTTTTGTAACACTGCCGGGAATAGTGACGTTTTCAAGCGACGCGCAGTCCCAAAAAGCGTTCCTGCCTATTTCCGTAACGCTGTCCGGAATAACGACGCTTTCGAGATGGAGGAAACAGCCTTCAAAAGCATTGGTCCCTATGACTTTAACGCCGGACGGGATAGTATAGCTTGTACCGGCCAGCGCGAAAGGATACTGTAGTATCGCGGTTTGATCTTTATTGAACAGAACTCCGCCCACGCTCGAATACGCGGGATTCTCCGGGTCAACGTTTATCGCTGCCAAATGAAGGCAACTTCCGAAAACTCCGAATTCCTGGATCTCTATCGAGGTCACATTTTTCGGTATATCGACCTCAGCCATCGACGTATCGTAAAAGGCGCCGTCCCGTATGCTTACAAGGCTGTCGGGCAGGCTCACGGTTTCCAGATTGCTATTGCTCAAAAACGCTGTATACCCGATATTCGTTACGCCCTCGGGTATCGTGACGCCCGTAATGCTTTGATTATTATAAAAAGCGCGATCCCCTATGGCAGTTACAGGGTATCCAGGGTCTCCGCCTACCCTATCAGGGATCGTTATTTCTCCGCCGGGGCCGGTATATCCGGTTATAGTGGCTTTCCCGTCGGTTAATGAATAAGTGTAGTCTTCCGCAGCTTCCGCCGAAACGCCGTCTTCCGCCATCGCGGTGGCTGCCGGAAGCAATGCCAATATCATTGCCGCTGCCAGTATCAGCACAAAAAGACTTTTTTTCATATGTTCCTCCGTTCGATATGGTTAAGTTAAGTGAATGAAAACTTATATTGGTATATCTTACGGCTATTGGGATAGCCCTGTGATTACATTTATAATCCTTTTAAATAGAAATGTCAATCATTTTTTGAAGTATTGACCTGATCGGTTTACCGGCTGCGTCAGAGTATATGGTTTGTTTTAGCAGCCCTTATTATCTTAAGCCCTGGTATTTTTTATGAAATTATTTATATTAAAAAGAACGACCGAATGAATCAAGGCTAAACAGATGCCCTGCTCACTCGCCATTCTTTGTTATAAGCCCATCGATAGTTTCTTTTATCCGCAGTAATTCTTTTTTTGCTTCATCTATCGAAAGCGAACGGTAATCGCCTTTATTGCACGCGTGCCAAAGCCGGAGGCACAGTTTGTCTATATCCTTTTTGATCACGGCTGCCATGTTTTCAAGGGCAGCGTAATCTTCTTTTTCTTGTTTCGAGGCTCTGGGTTTTCTTTCAAAGTCCATACCGGCGGTCATGTCGGTTATCTGTTTTCTTATCTCGTCCATATCAAATATCCACGATGTCGCCCGAGTACAGCTTTTTTACGCGGGCAAGCAGTTCAAGCCTTTCAAACTGACTGTCGTCGACGCTGTGGCCGGTAAATACTTTTTTTATACGATTATTGTTGATATGTTTTATTATCGCGTTTACTTCCGAGACCGGCTCCTTTTTCCTGCGTATTCCGAAGCGCTTTACGCCGTCCAGATGGAATCCTCCGATAACGCCTTCTATCCTGCCGAATTTCTGCTCCGCGGTCATGAGTATGTTGAGCACTCCCTGATGGGAGCACCCTGTAACAACAACAACGCCTTCCTGCTCTTTCACAGCGACGAAAAGCTCGTGCGATAGGTCGTCCTTTATAAGTTCCCCGTCAACCATCCTGTACATGAGCGAGGAAAAATGCGGATAATGACGGTGTTTATCAATACCCGCCGCAAATACGCCCGGAACTATCTCAGTATCGCCGCTAAGCAGCTCAAATCTGCCCGCGTATTCGCCCAGCAGCTTCGGGTCTATCCCTACCCTGCTCATTTTGAACATCCGCTTTATCAGAAAATCGCCCGCTGCTTCTTTTTTCATGTATACTTTTGCTTTCTTGTTGAGTTCGAGGAAATACTTCAAACCGCCGGTGTGGTCGTCATGCGCGTGCGAAATGATGCAGATATCGACTTTTAAGAGGTCTATGCCGAGCAGCGTTGCGTTGTAAACAAAAGAATCGGACGCTCCCGTGTCAAATAATATACGCCTGCCGTCCTTCTCAAAATAAAGGGAGAGGCCGTGCTCGGCGACAAAACCGGTATTCCTGCGCTTGCTCTCATCAATCAGCGAATATACTTTCATGATCTTCCCCGATCCGTTAAGATATTGCGATTTTTATAAAATATTAAGTCTTCATAATATTTTAGCATTCATTGCAGTTCAATTCAATCGAAATCCCGTAAGATTACGGATCATTGTGTTTTAAATTATACAAAGGAGAACCAAGAAAGCAGGTTATTAATGCGTTTCATGTATTATACGCTTACCGTAATAATAAACAGCACATAAGACTTATTTGCCGGAGGAGCAAAGTTACAATTCCAAAAAAACAGCCCTCATAAGGGCTGTTAACAAAACGGGGCCCCCGACCAGCGCCGGAATGTATAGCCCAAAAGTATGACCTGCAATCTGGTGCTGGGTGGGGCAAAGGAGGAGCAAGGAAGCGCGCGGAATCCAGCACATAGATACAGCAGCATATTAGCGCATTTCATGTTATATGCTTCCATAATAAAAAACAGCACATAAAAGTATATGTGCTGGAGGAGCAAAGCGGGCTTTGCTCCGACGTGGAGCGGGTGAAGGGAATCGCTCCGGGGGCACAACAGCTTTTATATAATCTATTGTTTTACGTTGTGCCCCCTATCACGCCAGGTCGCTGAAAACGTGACACCGGTCACGTTTTCCGGGCGCTCCCGTTCGATTCCTCCATTGCATTTCCAAATAAAATGGCCCCTTTGAGGGCTGTTAACACGGGGCCCCCGACCAGCGCCGGAATGTATAGCCCAAAAGTATGACCTGCAATCTGGTGCTGGGTGGGGCAAAGGAGGAGCAAGGAAGCGCGCGGAATCCAGCACATAGATACAGCAGCATATTAGCGCATTTCATGTTATATGCTTCCATAATAAAAAACAGCACATAAAAGTATATGTGCTGGAGGAGCAAAGCGGGCTTTGCTCCGACGTGGAGCGGGTGAAGGGAATCGCTCCGGGGGCACAACAGCTTTTATATAATCTATTGTTTTACGTTGTGCCCCCTATCACGCCAGGTCGCTGAAAACGTGACACCGGTCACGTTTTCCGGGCGCTCCCGTTCGATTCCTCCATT
>CAZDZY010000061.1:0-17804 GCA_964510055.1 uncultured Christensenellaceae bacterium | reverse complement strand
AAAGATAATAATAAACATTTTGATATGGCTTGAATATGAAGCAATAGTAGTTTTTTGCGAAAAAGTGTGTTTTTCTTAAAAAAACCGTGGAAAATGATTGAAGTGCCGAATACTGTATGGTAATATTAATTACATCAATATATTGTATCATCTTGTAATATCATCATAGTTATGCTTCAGTGATTAAAATATAACTGAGGGTATTGAGATGGATTATCCTAATGATCTGATCGGAGGGGAAATAGTACCGCCCCTCGTGATCCATGAGAAGTATGTGATTAGAGATGAACACAAAGGTACAGTCTACGTTGAGTCAGGGCAGCTTAAATTGGAAGGGGTATTAAACGGTACCCTGCATGTTAAGGGGGAATCGAAAGTAGAGATCCCCGGAAACCAGATAGGGCCGATATACGTAGGAAAAGGCTCTGTCGTAACCGTTACAGGGTCTATAGAAGGGACGACTAATTTAGATCAGGGCGGCAAGATCATTGTAGAGGAAGGCGGAAGTGTCGAGGGGTCGCTTTTCAACCAGGGATGCGTGGTGCTGCGCGGAGTATTCGGCGGCGGCGTCAACGGCGGAGGAGAGATCAAAGTCGAGGGGAAAGGGCAGATAAAAAAGCCTGTTTTCAGGAACGGGCTGATATTTTTCGAAATATAGCAGCAGCCGGAGGCGCAGTAAGCGCCTTTTTTGTTAAGGTATTTATTAATTCTAAAGGCAGTCAAATAAATGATGCGGATTCAATCGGTCAGGATGAAAAGCGGGCGTGAGGATTCAAACGGCCTGCTCGATATCGACGGGATAAAGGTTTGCGGGTTTACGATTAACAGCAATTGTGCTAAATAAGAAACGATCCACGATATCCTTAAGGAATATCCTGAATCTTATTATGTGCAGGTGTCGGGACTGCATCCGGACGATTATCCTTTTCTTGTCCCCGCTGTAAGCGAAAACGGAGAAAAATACGAAAGACAGGGTTGAACAAAGAGGGTATCGATTATCTGCTTTGTTTAAAAAGGGAATTAGTGGAGAGCTTGATGATATGGCAACAGAAAACAGCATAAAACAGTTCGTACTTAAAGCAGGGGCGGATATCTGCGGCATAGCAAACATTGAAAGATTTGCAGGAGCGCCTGAAGGGTTTCATCCGCGCGACATTTTTGAAGATTGCAGGTCGGTCATAGTATTTGCCAAGCGGCTCCCTAAGGGCGTCGCCAAAGTCAGCCCGCGAATAATATACGGCCATATGACGGAGATAAATTTAAGAGAATTGGATCGTATCGCGCTGCTTATTGCCACAAAAATAGAAGACATGCGGGGCATAGCGGTGCCTCTGCCTTCTGATACCCCGTATGATCACTGGGAAAGCGAAACATTGACGGGAAAAGGATTATTATCCATGAGGCACGCAGCCGTGCACGCGGGATTAGGAAGCATTGGGAAGAATACTCTGGTGATAAACGAAACTTTCGGGAACATGCTCAATTTCGGCGCGGTGCTTACCGATATCGAATTGCGCCCGGACGAACTATCGGGGGAACTTTGCATAGAAAATTGCCGCCGCTGCATCGACGCTTGACCGCAGCATGCGCTTAATGGCGTAACTGCGGATCAAAGCCTGTGCAGGCCTTTTACGTATGGTACGAACGACAGGGGATTCGAGATAGTAAACTGCAACCGGTGCAGGCTTGCCTGCCCGAGAGCGTTCGGGGCAAGGTAACGGGGCAGATCAGCCTTCTTCTTTCGGGGCAAGAGCAATTCCGGGCTGTTTTACTTTTATTTGTATATTATATATGCCGATGCTATAATGCATTCGTGACCGTTTTTTGTACGGAGGCTGTTTTTGAGAAAACTGTCGATTGTAATCGTTGTAATAATTGTTTTTTTTGCAGGCTGTATACAGGTAACGCCAGCTGCCGGCAGCACCATCGGGCCGGTTGCTTCTCTCGGGCCCTCCGTATCGCCGGTTTTAGGGCCGCCGCCCGCGCTCCCCGTTGTGAGCGACAGGGCTTTTATCTATGATAATGAGCACATCGATGTTGACATCCATTGCCCCGAAATATCGGGCATGTTCGATCCAGTGTTGCAGCAGTATTTGAACGAACGCGCTTACTACGATCTAAGAGACCAGGCTAACGAGATAGAGCAGGCGTACGTTGAAGACCCTGCTCCCGTATCGACATATTATATCGAATCCGTATTCACGGTACGCCGCAACGACGGCGTTTTCCTGTCGATAAGCGAGGAAATCGAATATTATAACGGCGGGGCGAATATCGGCAGCGACTTGAAATGCATCAACGTTAAAAACGCTGTGCCCGGGCAGCTGCTTGCGCTGGGAGATATATTCCGACCGGGTGTGGATTACACAGGCATAATAAACGGCAGGATAAGCGATATTATAGCGGCAAGCCCGGAAATGGCCGATTTTTGGTTCACAACCATAAGTGACAACCAAGGCTTCTATCTTACCGATACAAACCTGGTTATAGCTTTCCAGGATTATGACATAGCGCCGGGAGCATCCGGCCCGCAGGAGTTTTCAATACCGCTTGCCGAACTGGGCGGCGATCTTATACCAGAATTAAGTTGACACATTAATTTTATTTGATCCAAAGGAGGATCTTGATTTGAAAAAAATCTTTAAATTTGCAGGTATAGCGGCTATTACGGTATATATCGTATTCACGCTTATTTCCCACCTTCAAAGCAGTTCCATGGGGCCGTTCCGGAACTGGCTGGGCGATTACGGCAGCGTAAAAAATCCGGGCGCGTTCTATTACAACTTAGGCTGCATAATCGCAGCCGCTCTGCTCGTATTGTTCTTTATAGGAATGACGCGCTGGCAAAGGGGCGCGGAGAAAAAGTATGTCTTCTGCTATGTATGCGCGGAGGCGGGCGGCCTTGTTGCGGCGTGTTCTTTGATACTCGCGTCGCTGATACATGGAGCGGGCGGCACAAGCGATATACTCAGGATAATATATATGGTAGGCTTCGATATATTCCTTGTGTTTACCGCGATAGCGGCGTTCATTGATCCGTTTGTAAGCGGATTCGTGGGCGTGCTCGGAATAATCACTGCCGCGTTCAATATCTTTACTTCGAACATTTTTACGAAGTTTTATATAGGCGAGTGGGTGTTCTTTGCGCTGTTTATGGTCTATATCGTTATAATAACGTACAACTACGACAGGTTCGACGGACAAAACATGAAGGCCGCGCACGCGATGCACACGGGCGAAGACAGGTAATACTAAAGGAGAAACGCGCATACTGCGTTCGTCTTTTTCATGCGTTAGGCATGCAATTTCATGCTTGCCGCGCCTGTTTACCCCTTAAAGGCGGTAAAAGAAGAGCCAAGGCTGAATTGAGTTATCAAAGCATTTAAAGGCGCGTCCGGGAAGGGCGCGTTTTTTTATTATATAAGGTTGTACTTATTCAAAGCGGCCGGAGTATAATAAAATGATGAAAGGATCTGGAACAGGTTATGAGCAACAGTTACCCAAAACAGCCGGACGCGGACTGGTATGACGGGTTCTATACAGCCGCCGCTAAAAGTAAAGCTTACAGCGAGTACTGCGAGAAGCTGTTCGGGCACGACTTTACCCAGCAGGGGTTCAGCGATATAAAGCAGCTCGGCCTCATGCTGGATACGATCGATATAAAGACCGGGGAGAGCTTGCTCGACATAGGATGCGGCAGCGGGAGAATGTTGGAATATATATGCGATAAGACCGGCGCGCGGGGCTTCGGGTTCGACATCTCGCAAAAGGCGATAGAGCAGGCAAAGGAGAGGACGAAGGGGAAAGGCCTTGTGTTCGAACAGGGAGATATAAATACGAAACAGTACCCTGACGAAAGCTTCGGCGTAATACTTGCGGCGGACACAGCGTATTTTACGAAAGACCTTGAAAGCGCTTTCAGGCGAATATACGGATGGCTCAAAAAGAGCGGAAGGCTCGCGGTGTTTTACAGCGCGTTCCGGTTTTCGGACGGCGATCCATCAGAAATGCTGACGGTACACGGTACGGCGCTTGCGCGGGCTCTTTCCGCGGCGGGTATCGAATACAGCTTTGTAGACTTAACACGGAGCCACTATGAGCATATGAAGAAAAAGCGAAGCATAATAGCCGGCATGAAGCGGCGCTTCGAGGCGGAGGGAACGCTTGCGCTGTACGAGAGCGCTTACAGTGAATCCATTGACCCGGCGACGAGCTATGAGGAATTTTGCAGATTTTCGACCAGATTTCTTTATACGGCGGTAAAACCGCTTTGAGAGATATGGAACCGACAGCATATCAGATTATTATTATCGCGATTACACCGAATAAAAGAAGCGAATGGAAGAAGATCCCGATATGTTTCTTATAAGCTGCAAACCGGGATCAAAATACGCTATTCCATAATCCTTCCCTCAAAGATCCATCTGTTATCAATAAAAACAAAATCATATGCAATAACATCATAATATCGGCCATGTACAAAACTTCCGGTATAAAAACTAATCCATACTACACGGTGTTGTCCGGGGTATTCCGCATCCGAGACATTTATTATTGGGGTGCCCGGAAAATCATTATAAAACATTGATTTTGCAATATACACAGGCGATCCAAAATAATTAACGAGTATTATTGCGAGCGTAATTAAAACAGCGGCAATCCCCGCGCCTGTTATTAGTTTTAAACGCGTTCTTTTTTTGCTTTGTATTTTCTCTTTACCGCAATCAGGACTATCAGCAGGGCCCATATTCATATTACCTTTCTAAAGAATACTTCTGGCAAGTACAGTAAAATATAAACGAGGCAACTCAGGAGCTTTTGCTTACGCCGATAACGTTTCCGTTCCCGTCCGTAACATATCTACCCTTCGACATGTCAACTAACACATATTCGTTTTCCCATTTGTCCTTCACTACGGCGCATTTCCCTATGGGTATATCGAACGGGCCGCAAACGAGCTTTCCGCCTGAATCGATTATTTTTTCAACAGATCCGGCTACCGACTCCACCAGGAAATCAACGTTCAGCTCTTTCCTGTCTGTTTGAAGGACTATTTCGGTAACGCTATCATCCATGCCCAAACCGGCAGACGTTTCGGCGCGCCACAGCAGTTTAAGCCCCAGGCTGCCGCAATAATAGTTTATTCCGTCGTGCAGGTCTGAGACGTACAATTCGATACAATCTATATTCTTAAAAACCTCAGACATAACAGTTTACCCCCGGCTTAATATACTAAGCGGTACAAAGAAGGATCATGCGGGTATACACGGCTGCTGACATGATTGTGCCATATTATAACACAAGTCCCGTCTGCTTGCACTAAAAAAGACGGCCGTTCCGAAGTTTGGAACGGCCCTCCGGACGATATGCATGAAAGGGATTCATTCCGTCCCGCATAAGTTTTCATGGCGATGACAATAAGATACCTCGTTATTAAGCAGAAACGCCGCGGCTTCGCGGCTTCTTTATATATATCTGAACTCGCTAGTTACTACTCTCGGATGATTCGCGTTTCTTCCGCCTGCGGCGGATCAGTATCAGCATTGTTACCCCGCCAAGGACAAGCAGTGCAAAGCCGCACAGCAGATATAACCCGGTCTGCGGATACCCCGTTACCTTAACTGAATCATCGCAATCCAAATATTTAAGCGCCGTGCACTTTCTTACATCCAGCGTTGTCAGCAGATTTTCATTGCAATTCAAAGTTTGAAGCGCCGTGCACGTACTTACATCCAGCATTGTTAGCTGATTTTTATAGCAATTCAGATTCTGAAGTGACCTGCATCCGCTGACGTTGAGCGATGCCAGCTGATTATTATCGCAATACAGCATCCAAAGCCCTGTGCGCCCGCTCACATCGAGTGATGTCAGCTGATTATGCCAGCATTCCAACCGATCAAGCCCCATACATCCGCTGATATCGAGCATTGTCAGCTGATTATTTCTGCAATACAGTTCTCTAAGCTCAGTACACGCGCTTACATCGAGCGCAGTCAACTGATTATCATCGCAACTCAGATAATAAAGCCCCGTGTTTGCGCTTACATCTAGTACTGTCAGCTGATTATCCATACAACCCAGATCATAAATAGCTGTATTTGCGGATACATCGAGCACCGTCAACTTATTATCATCGCATAACAACTCTTCAAGGCCGGTGTTTTTACTTACATCAAGCGCTGTCAGCTGATTGCGTCCGCAGTTAAGATATTTCAGACTGTTCATAGCCGAAACGTCGAGCGCCGCAAGCTGATTTTCGTTACAATACAACTCAACAAGCGCGGTATTTTTGCTTACATCGAGCGCTGTCAGCTGATTACCATCGCAATACAGCTTTTGAAGCGAGGTGCTATTGCTTACATCGAGCGCTGTCAACTGGTTTCTGCCGCAAAGCAGTTCAACGAGCGCAGTGTTTTTGCTTAAATCTATATTTGTCAGTTGATCCCCATTGATATTCAGATTAATAAGCTCCGTATTATTGCTTACATCGAGTGCCTTAAGGCCCATACCAAAGCAGTTAAGGGATGTAAGGCTTTTTAAAGCCGAAACGTCAAGGGCTGTCAGTTGATTGTAACTGCAGTCCAGACCAACAAGCTCGGTGTTTTTGATTACATCGAGCGCTGTCAGCCGATTCTCTCTGCAATTCAGCGTTTCAAGCACGGTGCTTTTGCTTATATCGAGCGCCGCTAATTGGTTTACACTGCAATCAAGGCCTTGAAGCGCAACGCAACCGCTCACGTTGAGCGCTGTCAGATTACTGCCATTGCATTCCAATTGTTCAAGCGCTGTACATCCGCTTACATTGAGCGTACTAAGCTCGTTCCTGCTGCAATATAGTTTTTTAAGATTGGTGCAGTTTGAGAGGTCCAGTGAGCCACGCAGACTTTTATTAACATATTCGAAACAATTGTTTGTAAGGTCGATTTGCATGAGGCGTTTTTCCGCGTCTGAACTCCAGGTTATGTTTTCCCACGTCCCGGGCTGCGTAATATCGTAGCCAAGACTCTGGGCATTCGACTGCCCAAAGGTCGCCGAGGGCTGGCTTAGAAAGTTTACCATCGTGTTGTAATCATGTTCGTTGTACCCGTCAGCCGGGGAAGTGTCTTCAGCCATTACAGCCGCCGGCAGCAGCGTCAATATAAATGTGACAATAATAAATAGTATCAATAGTCTGCGCTTCATTGGCATATCCTCCGGTTAAACATTATCGTCGGTTTCGTGTTTCTTCCGCCTGCGGCGGACCAGTATCCACGTTGTGATACCCCCGCCGAGGACAAGCACCCCTATGCCGCCCAGCAGATATATAAGTGACCCGTCCCCGGACGGTGGGGATGGAAGCACTGAGCGCTCAGGCGTCGGAGACGGAAGCACGGAGTTCCCGGGCGAGGGAGACGGAAGAGCCGAGTTCTCAGGCGATGGAGAAGGAAGAGCCGAGTTCTCAGGCGATGGAGACGGAAGCGCTGAGCCAAAAGGTGACGGAGACGGAAGCAACGAGCCCTCGGGCGTTGGAGACGGCGGATACCTCATTACTGTAACTGATTCATCGCAGTCCAGACCTGTAAGCGCAGCGCAGCCTCTCACATCGAGTGTCATAAGTTGATTATCAGTGCAATACAGCACTTGAAGCTTCGTGCATCCGATTACATTGAGAGACGTAAGCTGATTATTGCTGCACTCAAGATATTGAAGTTTCGTGCATTCGCTTACATTGAGCGATACCAGCTGATTATTACTGCAATCAAGACGTTGAAGCTTTGTGCACTTACCTAAATTGAGTGAGCCCTCAAGTGATTTATCGCTGAAGTTTATCTCTTGCATATGTAGCTCTTTGTCGCCCGGGTCAGTCCATGTAATGTCGATCCAAGAAGACGGATCGTACACAGTATAACCCAGGATTTCGGCATTCGTTTGTCCCGCAACCGCAGAGGGCTGGCTCAAAAAGTTTATCATGGCATTGCTGTCATGTTCGTTGTACGTTTCGCCCTTAGGCGTCGGAGACGGAAGCGTCGAGTTCCGGGGCGTTGGAGACGGAGGATACCCCGTTACTGTTACTGATGCACTGCATACCAGATAGTCAAGTACCATGCATCGGCTTACATCGAGCGTTGTGAACTGATTACTACTACAGTCGAACCATTGAAGCGCAGCACATCCGCTCATATCGAGCGTTGCGAGTTGGTTATCTCTACAATTGAGATATTGAAGCGCCGCGCATCCGCCCATACCAAGCGCATTAAGATTGTTTTTATTACAATAAAGCGAATTAAGCGCAGTGCATCGGCTGACATCAAGCGTTATGAGTCGATTATTACTGCAATCGAGGGTATAAAGCGCCGGGCATCCGCTTACATCGAGCGCTGTCAGTTGACTATTTCTGCAATCGAGATATCGAAGAGCCGCGCATCCGCTCACATCAAGCGCTGTCAGTTGATTCTCACTGCATATAAGCGCTTGCAGCGCCGTATTTGCACGCATATCGAGCGCTGTAAGCCGATTTTTATTGCAGCTCAGTTGTTGAAGCGCCGTGCATCCGCTTACATTGAGTGTTGTAAGCAGATTTTTATTGCATTTCAGATCATTAAGCAATTTATTTGCGCTCACATCAAGCACATTAAGATTGTTTTCATCGCAATTCAGCAATTTAAGCGCCGTGCACCGGCTGACATCGAGCGTTGTTAATCGATTTTGATTGCAATATAGATTCTGAAGTCTCGTGTATCCGCTCACATTGAGCGCTGTCAGCTGATTCATACTGCAATCCAGATCTCTAAGATTTTTGTTTGCGCTTACATCGAGCGTTGTCAGCTGATTACTTTTGCATTGCAGATTTTGAAGCGCCGGGCATCTGCTCACATCGAGCGCTGTCAGCTGATTACCATTGCATACAAACTCCTGAAGTGCCGAGCTTCCGTTTACATCAACCGATGTCAATTGATTCTCTTGGCACCAAAGCGTTCTAAGCGCTGTGCTTGCGCCCAAATCGAGCGTCTTCAACTGATTTGAAGTGCAATACAGCCCTATAAGCGCCGTGTTTGCACGCACATCGAGCGCTGTCAGCTGGTTTCCGCTGCAATTCAGAAGGTAAAGAGCCGAAAATCCGCTGACATCAAGTGTTGTCAGTTGGTTCGCGCGGCATTCCAGACTCAAAAGAGCTGCGCATCCGTCGAGAGTGATCGCTGTCAGCTTATTCTCCCAGCATTGCAGATATTGAAGCGCCGCGCAACCGCTCACATCGAGCGTTGTCAGTTGATTTGTACCGCAACTGAGAGTATTAAGCGCCGTGCATCCGCTTACATCGAGTGTTGTCAGCCGATTCTCATAGCAATAAAACGTATTAAGCGCCGTGCATCCGCTCACATTGAGCGTTGTCAGTTGATTTTCTGCGCATTCAAGATATTGAAGCGCCGTGCATCCGCTTACATTGAGCTTTGCCAGTTGATTTTGACCGCATCCCAGCTGCTGAAGCGCCGTGCAGTTTGAAAGGTCAAGCGAGCCTGCCAGGCTGTTGAGGGACCAAACGCCAGAGCCGATTTGGGCAAGACGTTTTTCCGCATCATCACTCCAAACAACGTCAGCCCACGTCCCGGGCCGCGTAATATTGTAGCCCAGCGCCTGGGCGTTTGTTTTGCCCCTGATTGCCGAAGGCTGTTTTAAAAAGTTTATCATCGCGTTGTAATCATGTTGGTTGTATCCGCTAGGCGCAGTATATCCGGCTAGTGCTGTTATCGGCAGCAGCGTCAATACAAATAATATTGTAATGCATAGTATCAATAGCCTCAGCTTCATTGGCTTGCCCTCCCATATGTTGCATCATGCGATTTATTGCGGATTATACAGAAACTACCCGAAATATAAATTAAATATAACTTATATAGTATATATTTACAAGGGACTTATTGGGGGAACCGTGTTGATACAAATCAAGAAAAACGGCGCAGCCGTTTTACGACCGCGCCGTTTTATAATAGTTTTATCAGGTGCAAGTGCAATCGAGCCTGTACATCGACCGCGCCGCTCCGTACGCCAGCCTTTTCGCCCAATCCGATTCTATCGCTTTAAGCTCATCGTTCCGGAGTACTTTAATGCCGCAAATGTTTATACCGGCATCCCGGTACGCAGGAGCGAGCGCGCTGAAATATTCCCGCGAGAGCGCGGGCAATAAGCGCTTTTCCATCTGGCGCGGCTCTTTAGTTTCGTCGTACCCGGTAAGTATTTCGAGCTTTGAGCCCGGCTTGCCAAGCCTGCGCAGGTTGCCAAGTACTATGGGGTCCGCCTTAACGATGCCGTCGCGCAGGCTGCCCCAGGGCAATATGACCGAAATGGTATCGGCAGTCTCCGCCAGCTCGTGGGGTATAAGTTCTATCGACCCGACGACGAATACCAGATTATCACAGCCCGTCTTCCTGCTGCGTTTTGCCGCCTTTACCGAGTTCTCATGCATGCCTTCGGCCGAAGGGTCTATTCCTATATAAAACCCGCCGGGGTCTTTGCACGACAGCTTCTGCACCAGCCTGCCGCTCCCTGTACCTACGTCTATATGAACGGGGAAACGCCCCCGTATACGTTCAGCAAGCTCTCCTGTTTCTATCTCTCTTTGCTGTTTGCCAAGTAATACTTTCATATGATTTCTCCTTTCCTGTTTTTTGAGACAACAGGAAAGGAGGGCCTCGTATGAAAATAGCGGGCCTTATTACGGCAGCATCAGCCATTGCCTAGCCGTGATCGGTTTTATATATGGAATACCGGAAAAGCCTGTAGTTTTTTAAAGGTATGCTTAAAAGAAATACAAAAGCCCCTGACTTATGTACTGAGCCAAGGGTCGCGGTTATTATCGGGTCAATTGATACAAGTTAACGTATTCAGGTCATAAAAGATTCATTGCCTTTCTAATGAGTATGATTTTACATCCAAAATAAACCATATGTCAATATATTTGTTATATCGTTAAGTTTTTATTTATGAAATATATTTGTTATATGATAAATGGTAAAAACCGGCAAAATTCTTGACAGGGGCAGATCAATTAACAATAATGGATATATATGATCATACAGTTAGATAATGATCGATTGCTTCGTTAATACTCAGCACTGATTGTCCTTTAATATACCGGGAGGTTATAAATGAAAAAAGTTTACATATCGACGGTACTTATAGGGGTTATGCTCATCATTATGGTGTCAGCTTGTGGTGTTGAACCTACGATAAACGAAAACGCAGTTTATGATATCGGCGACTACGGAAGCGATTCCGTTATCAACATAGCGGGAGGGCTGGCGGTCAAACTTACGAACACCGGCTGCCAAACATACAAAAATATGAGAATAGTCTGCGGCTCTGGCGTAACGCTGACACTGGACGGCGTCATGATCGATAATACCAAATACTCGGGCGCTTGCCCGCTTTCATTCGCGGGGAGCGGAAACGCGCTGATACTGGAGGGCAATAACATTCTCAGCGCAGGAGTCAACCAGCCGGGTATAAAGGCCGAATCCGGCACATTCCTGGAAATACGCGGCGACGGAACCTTGAAAGCGAAGGGCGGAGGAGAAGAATGGCCTGGAAGCCCGGGCGCGGGTATAGGCGGAGGACGGGGCGGCGGCTGCGGCACGATCAGCATTGCAGACGGAATGATAACTGCACAGGGCGGAAAAAACAGCGCGGGCATAGGCGGAGGAGAAAACGGAGACGGCGGTGCGATCACAATCAAAGGCGGCACAGTAACGGCGATGGGCGGAACCTGTGGCGCAGGCATAGGCAGCGGATGGCGGTGCGACGGCGGCGCAATAACCATTGAAGGCGGTACGGTCAAAGCAACGGGCGGATATTACGGCGCAGGCTTAGGCGGCGGATTTGGCGGCGGTGATGAAGGCAGAGCCTGTAAAGGCGGAAATGGCGGCACGATCACCATTAAAGGCGGCATGGTAACTGCTCAGGGCGGAGAACAAGCTGCAGGCATAGGCGGCGGGTTATATGGCGGCGGCGGCACGATCAACATAGAAGGCGGGACGGTCAATGCAATATCCGAATTTTGCGGCGCAGGCATAGGCGGCGGGAGCGGCGGAGATGGAGGCACGATCACTATCACAGACGGGACGGTGACTGCACAGAGCGGATTTTGGGCCGCAGGCATAGGCGGCGGAGCTCATGCAGACGGCGGTGTGATCAGCATAAAAGGCGGCATGGTAATTGCACTCGGCGGCGACGGCGGAGCCGGTCTTGGCGGCGGATTTGCGGGCGGCAATCCGGACGGCGGCCATGCAGGCGGCGACGGCGGTACGATCATAATTGAAGGCGGGACGGTAGACGCACACGGCGGCGCCGGCGGAGCCGGTCTTGGCGGAGGAGGCATGGGCGGTGAAGGCGGAGCAGCCATCATAAAAGGCGGGACGGTAACGGCACAGGGCGGAGAAAATGGCGCGGGTATAGGCGGAGAAAATGGCGCTGACGGTACTATCAACATTGAAGGCGGAAAGGTAACCATAAACGGCGTTCCGTGGCCTTCAAAGCAATCATAGCCGGGCAGCATAAACGCTGCAAAAAGGTGATTCATTAAATTTGAATCGGAATTGCCTGCTGTAGGATTCCGATACTATATAGCCGGGAGGTCTAAAATGAAAAAAGTATGCGTCATATTGGTTCTCACAGCCATAATGCTGATGATGACGGCGTGTGATAAAGACGTAAGTACGGTAAAAAGTAACGGCGTCAGTGATACCGCCGGCTTTAAGATAAGCGAAAGCGGAGTTTATGATATCGGCGGATTCGCAAGCGATCACTTTGTCAATATAGCGGAAGGGCTTACAGTCAAACTTAAGAACACCAGCAGCCAGACATACAAGAATATGAGTATCGTCTGCGGCCCGGGCGTAAAATTGACACTGGACAGCGTCAAAATAGATAATGCAGCATACCCGGGCGTTTGCCCGGCCGCGTTCAGCGGGAGCGGGAACGCGTTGATCCTGGAGGGCGAGAGCGTTCTTGGCGCGGGAGGATTTCAACCGGGCGTTAAGGTCGAACCCGGGACATCTCTGGAGATACTCGGCAGCGGAACGCTGAGGGTAACAGGCGGAGCGCAAAGCGCGGGCATAGGCGGCAGCCAGAACAACGACGGCGGCGCAATCACCATTGAAGGCGGAACGATAATCGCACAGGGCGGAAAATACGGCGATGAGTGCGGGGGCGGCGCTGGCATAGGCGGCGGAGGCCATGGTGACGGCGGCATTATTATTATAAAAAACGGAACTGTCAGTGCAACAGGCGGAGGTTACGCCGCGGGCATAGGCGGCGGAAAAGGCGGCGATAACAATGCCGATAAACGCAAAGGCGGAAATGGCGGCGCGATCACTATTGAAGGCGGCACGGTGACTGCGCAGGGCGGAGGTTACGCCGCGGGCATAGGCGGCGGAGAAGATGCAGACGGCGGTACTATCATCATCAAAGGCGGAGTGGTGACTGCAAGTGCCGAGTATACTGGCTCAGGTATAGGCGGCGGACTTGATGGCAACGGCGGTACAATTACCATTGAAGGCGGTACGGTAAATGCGCAAGGCGGAGATCGGGATGCAGGCATAGGCGGCGGATTCCAGGGCGCCGGCGGAACAATAACCATTGAAGGAGGCACAGTTACTGCGCTGGGCGGAGAAGGCGGCGCAGGCATAGGCGGAGGTTGGAGCGGCGAAATCTGGAGCGGTGACGGCGGCATGATCACCATAACAGGAGGAACTATCAACGCAACGGGCGGTTACGGCGCAGGCATAGGCGGCGGAGAAAACGGCGACGGAGGTATGATCGCCATAAAAGGCGGAACGATAAAGGCAGTGTCCAGATTTACTGGCGCGGGCATAGGCGGCGGAGCGTATGGCGACGGAGGCATAATAACCATTGAAGACGGCGAGGTGACAGCGCAGGGCGGGGGTGCGGGCATAGGCGGGGGAGGCGTCGGCTTAGACGACCACTACAAACGTAACGGCCATGGCGGCACGATTACAATTGCAGGAGGTACGGTGACGGCGCAGGGCGGAGACAGCAGCGCAGGCATAGGCGGCGGGTTACATGGCAACGGCGGTATAATCACCATCAAAGGCGGGCAGGTAAGCGCAGCGGGCGGCGAGGACGGCGCAGGCATAGGCGGCGGATTGAACGGCGGCGGCGGCGCGATCACCTTTGAAGGCGGAACGGTGATTGCAAACGGCGGAAATTCTGGCGCGGGCATAGGCGGGGGGAACGGGCGCGTAAGCGAAGATTACGGCAGCAGGTGGAACGGCTATGGAGGTATAATCACCATCAAAGACGGACAGATAAGCGCAACGGGCGGCAAAGGCGGCGCCGGTATAGGCGGCGGATCAAATGGCAGCGGCGGAATTATCGCTATTAAGGACGGTAAGATAGACGCAACGGGCGGCGAAGGCTGTAAGGGCATAGGCGGCGGCGCAAACGGCGCTGACGGTAATATCATTGTTGAAGGCGGTACTTTAACGCAAATTCAGGGGCCGCCAAAGCAATCATAACGGGAGGTCATATATGCGCTTTATTCCCATAACCCCCGAAATACGGGACCAGGTAAATAATTTTATCGACGAGCGCTGGCACGGCCTCGTAATGGCTGTGCGCGGAAGGCTCGTGGATATGACAGTACTCGACGGCGTCGCGGCGTATGAGAGCGACGTGCTTGCCGGCCTTATTATGTATGAAATAGAAAACAGGGAGTGCGAGATAATGTCGCTCGACAGCGTACGAGAGGGGCAGGGGATAGGCACGCGGCTTATAGAGGCTGTTATTGATAAAGCGAGAGAAGCGGGCTGCTCTAAATTAAAGCTGATAACGACGAACGACAACACGGACGCTATTAAGTTCTACCAAAAGCGCGGGTTCGATATGGCGCGCATATACCGTAATGCCGTTGACGAGTCGCGCAGGCTCAAACCAACCATACCCCTGACGGGCTGGTATGGCATACCGATAAAGCACGAGATAGAGTTTGAGTATATAATTAAATAATCTCTGATAATTACAAACGCCGCGGCCTCCCGCGGCGCTTTCATCATATCCTGACCCTCAGGCAACATGTTCGGCCCGCGCGCGCTTCTTGCGCTTCAGGCTGACAAATACCCACACGAGTATGAGCAGCCCTAAGCCGCCCAGCAGGATTATCAGCGTAACATCCGGACGGGAATTCCCCGTTAATGAAACCGATTCGTCGCAATCCAATTTTATAAGCGCTCCGTTCGCGCTTAAGTCGAGCGTTTTAAGCCGGTTCCCCTTGCAGTACAGATTCTCAAGAGAAGTACACCTTCGTATATCAAGCGTTTCCATCCGGTTTTTTATACAATTCAGATTTATGAGTTTATCGCATCCGCTTAGGTCGAGCGCTGTCAGAAGGTTGCCGGAACATCCCATCCAATTAAGCGCCGGGCAATCGTTTACATATAGTGATGTAAGCTGGTTTTCACCGCATTCCAGTTTCCAAAGCGCCGAGCATCCGCTCACATCGAGCGACTTAAGCTGGTTGTTGCTGCAATCCAGGCTTTTAAGCCCTAAGCATTCGCCGACACTGAGCGATTCAAGCCGGTTATTACAGCAGCGCAATTCTTTGAGCGATACGCATCCGTTCGTATCGAGCGCTTTAAGCCGGTTGCTGTTGCAGTCCAGCGTTTCGAGCGCCGCGCATCCTCTGATGATAAGCGTCTTAAGCTGATTTTCATTGCAGGATATGTTTTGGAGCTTTGGGCATGTATTTAAGTCGAGCCTTGTAATCCCGTTTCTGCCGCAATGGATACGCTGAAGCGAGGCGCATCCGCTTACTTTAAGCGAAGTCAGCTGATTGTTGTAGCAATCCAGCATTTCCAGCCCTAAGCACCCGTCCACACGGAGCGACTTAAGCTGGTTCTCATTGCATAAAATCGTTTTAAGCGCCTTGCATCCGCTCAGGTCGAGCGCTCCGAGCTGGTTTTTGGTGCAATCCAGTTTTTCGAGCGCAACGCAGTTTGAGAGGTCAAGAGAGCCCGCAAGGCTGCGGCCGCTCCAAACGCCTAAGCCGATCCCGGCGAGGCGTTTTTCCGCATCATCGCTCCAGATCAAACCTGTCCATGTATCCGGCTTAGATATATCGTAACCCAGGCTTTGGGCGTTTGTCTGCCCGGAAGCCGCGGAGGGCTGTTTTAAAAAACTCACGATCGCGCTCAAATCGTGGCTGTCGTACCCGCTCGCAGGTGAGGTACCGCCGGCCAAAGGAGCCGCAGGCAACAGCGTCAATACCAATACGGCGGCAATGCCCGATATCAACTGTATACACTTCATCGTTTTATCCTCCGGTTTGTTAAAATATGCGGCGGAGAACATCAAATGCGGAAAATCGTACCAAGCGTATATAATATAAACTATTAAAATACAAATATGTACAGATTATTTTTACCAGTTATACAGATTATTTTTACTTGTTTTTCGGAAACAAAAATACAATATTTGCCCTAATATTAAAAATATTAAGGGGTAAAGAAAAGAAATATTTAAAAGATTATCTCGACATACCACGCGTTATCTTTTAAATGATAAGTTACGGTATACCCAAGTTTAACGAGTATGTGCTTAATAACGGAGTTGCCGGGATCTATCATGCTGCTGTATCGCGTGATACCATTTTGCCGCCCTATGTCTATTATGGTTTCCAGCATGAAACTGCCGAGGCCCGCAGACTGCCAGCTGTCGAGCACAGTCACCGCGAGGTCGGCAATATCCGTTTCCGCCTGCCCGTAGCGCGCGACAGCGACTATACTCTCTTTTCCCCTTTCTTCGGTAACGGCTGCAAGCGCGAACTCGCGGGGGTAATCGAGGTGTGTGAACCTGTAGAGCATGTCTTCGGGCAGGGAACGCAGCTGCCTTAAGAAGCGCAGGTACCTCGTGCGCGGCGACAGGTCGCCGAACAACTCAAGTAAAAGAGGCCCGTCGGCCTCCCCAAGCTGCCTTATAAGCGCTTCGCGCCCGTCCTTCATGGTAAACCGGCGTTCAATTTTCCGTAAGTCGTTTTCTATGGCTTTTCTCCTTGATTCAACTGCAGCAGCGGCCTTCCGGATATCGCCGAAATAAGCGCGTGCACTGCCGCAGCCGGGGCTATCACTATTATTGACAGCAGCATCCCGATCTCGTAAAAGATATTACTCCTTTTTACCGGCCGGCCTTTGAACCGCCGCCCGAGGGCGCTCAGCGCTATGCCGTAGATATTGGCCGCCATCATCAGCCGTGCCGCGCCGAGTATGCCTGATGCCTTCGATTCGCCGTATTCGCCAGCTACCCTGTTCCACGCATCGGTCGACGGCTTCCCGCGCGAATCGGCGTAATGCTGCGCGAAGAATATTGCCGGCGCCTCCTCACCGGGGACGGGCGTGGAACTGCCGGACAGCATCGCGGTTATGTCTTCGCGGCTCATGCCTTTTTCGAGCGCTATCTTCGTGTGTACGTAAGAGCACACAACGCAGCCGTTCACTTCGGTAACGGCGAGCATTATCCTCTCGGCAGCCCCAGGGCTGAGCTCGCCTCTCCGGAGGCTTTTCCAATAACGCCCTATAGTCCGTACAGCAAGAAAAACCGATGTGTAGAATTCGCTTATACTATATATCCTTTTAAAAAACTGCCGCTCCATCGATGATCTTCTTTCATCGTTAAGACGCGAGCTTTTTCTCATATATGCGGTATGTTTTTATATGCTCGAGACCGAGTTTTTCCAGAGCGTTCTTTATATCGAGGTTATCCTCGAGTATGTAGTTCGCTTCAAGACGTATGTTTTTAGGCGCTAGATGGCGGAAGAG
>CAZDZY010000060.1:0-18293 GCA_964510055.1 uncultured Christensenellaceae bacterium | reverse complement strand
ACGAGGTAGAGTTCCTGACGCCCAAGGGAGAAGGCGGCAGCGGGAGGGCTGATGTTCCTCCTCCGCCGGACGACGCTGGGCTTTTCGGGGACGAAAGCGACTTCGAGCCGCTGGACGACGAGCAGATGCCTTTTTAAAGGCCGGCCGAGCTTAAGAGCTAAATAAATAAGGAGAAATCATGAACA
Organism: uncultured Christensenellaceae bacterium; assembly: GCA_964510055.1. Classification (GTDB taxonomy): domain Bacteria; phylum Bacillota; class Clostridia; order Christensenellales; family SZUA-584; genus DTFZ01. The sequence goes on along the minus strand of CAZDZY010000060.1, from coordinate 18,108 downwards.
GCGACGATAAAGACAAGATGCAGCAAAAGAAGATGCACAGAATGAAGCCCAAGCGCAAGATCTGTGCGTTTTGCGCCGATAAATCAAAAGACATAGATTATAAAGATACGATGAAATTAAAGCGCTTTTTGACGGAGCGCGGCAAGATACAGCCGAGGCGCACGTCGGGAGTATGCGCGAAGCACCAGAGGCTGCTTGCCATGGCTATAAAACGCGCGAGGCACGTTGCGCTGCTGCCGTATTCGCAGGACTAAGGCATACATTAATAAATAAGAAAAGCAAGGGAACAGAAAACCCTTGCTTTTTTATATCTGCGAAGATATCCAAATTGTGTTTTCGCCAGCCGTTATTTGTTCAGCGCCATTCTACCGCGCCTCCGTCTATCGCGCTAAACTTATATGTTTCCTCGTTGCCTAATACAGTCTTGCCGCCTCGTGTCCACGTCTCCCGCGTCCTGAAGAACCACACGGGCACCATAAGCGCCTGCTTTGCGTTGCCTTTTATGTCTATATAGCCCATGCGCAGCTCAGCTGATGTGACCTTAACGGCATAGTTCACCCGGCCGAGGCCGCCGTTGAAACGGGTCTTGTAGGTTATCCTGTCTTTAAGCGCTTGTTTAATGCTCTCGAACGGCAGAAGCTGAGTGTTTTCATAAACGGTTTCAACTGCTTTCGCGCAGTTTCTCCATATCAAAGATTCCAGCCCGTCTTTCGATACCCTGACATACAGCTCTTCTTCGTAAAACGGCGGCGAATATTTAGGCGGTTCTTCTCCGTTGTTCCAGCCGTACGATTCCGGCACATATCCCGCTATGCCGCCGCACTGCCGCGCATATTGCACCTCGTATCCGCACTTTTCCGGAGTATCGGGCGTAACATATTTTTCGGCGCCGATCAGCATCATATCCTTTATGCCAAGGTTGCTTATAACGTTATCCGCCACTGCTGTTGCCTCCTGGGGCGTTACAGCTACTTTACCGAACATCTCGCCCGCGCCAACCCCGCCGATATCTTCTTCAGTTTCACCGCTGTTGGTCATATTCTGATACATGGATTCGGTCAATCCATAATCAGACCCGCCCGCGGAGTAGTAAAAGTACGTGGTGAAATCTTGTTCCTCTTGCCTCTCGACAAAATTGCTTACATTGATAGAAGCACTTCCTCCCTGACCGTTATCGAACGCCACGCTAAGAAAGTTTCTGCCGGTCTCCGTTATTTCTTTACCCGTTCCATACTCTCTATCATACGTCAGCGTTGTGTCCGTTTTAATGAGCGGGGAATCTGCGGGAGCGGCCTCCTGCATATTTTCAAGAGTCTTAATGATATCATCAAACTCGTTTTGTGTAATGTGCTCTCCTTCCGCTTCCACTCTCGCTTTCTCCGCGTATTCGTTGTCTATAATCCGCTGATAATCCGCTTTTGTATATACATGTGGAAGGTATAATTGTTTACCCCGCGCAAAGTAGTTGACGAGTTCGTCGACGCGCTGCTGCGTGAAATCCGCCTGTTCCACCTTTACAACGGGGTATTCGGTTACTTGAGGCACATAAACGTCGGTATCTATGACGATTTTTGGCTTGCCTTCCTCCACAGTCTCGGCCCAGTGCTCCGCTACAGAATAAGATTCGGAAAACTTCAGGGGCTCCGGCACACTTGTTGGCATGCTTGGGGCTGAGTTATCCTTTACCGGCTGGCAGGCTGTCGTGAAACAGGCGAACGCAAGTATACAGGCCAGTATCGCCACCGGCAGCTTTACATACCCTTTGGTTTTTGTTCTTAAAAACATTCCCCTGATGCGCCGCTCCATGCTGCGCTGTCCGTCGCTTCTGCCCCAAAAGCCGCGGGATTTTGGGGACCCCGAGTTTATACCCATTGCCGCCTTTAGCCGCGGCAAATCGTTTCTGCCGGCGAACTGTAAGACCGTTTTAATATAGCCCTGTCTCTTTACCTTTCCCAGTGTTTTTATAGCCGTGCAATCGCAGGCCGTCTCCATATCCGCCCGAATAAGTTTAAAGCAGATCCATACAAGAGGATTGAACCAATAAACGGCGTTTAATGTATTGAGCAATGATACGGTTAATGTATCCTTCCGGGTAATGTGCGCCATTTCATGTACCATTACATGCCTGAGCCGCTCTCTGTTCCCGTCCAGCAGCATCATCTGCGGCAATATGAGTATCGGCTTTCGAAAACCGGTAACTGCCGGCACGGGAAAAGAATCCTGTATGACCAGTCTTATTTCTTTTTTAACGCATGTTTCCTTAAGGCAGGAATCGAAGCATTCTTTTACCCAAAGAGGCGGGCTTATTTCATTTATCAGCAGCTTTTTCCTGAACCTCCGGCTCTTAAGCACAAGCCACGCGAGCCTTGCGGCAATGCCGGAAAGCCATGCCGAAACAATAACAATGTTCCAGTCGACCCGCACAGGCGTACGGGGCGCGGGTGCAGCTGCGGAGTTTTCATTCATTGCCGGAAGCGTTTGCCCGCCGGAAACGATATTATCTGCGCTGCCCGAAGCTGTGTTTTCATATGCCGGGCCGATTTCCGCGGCTGAGGGATCATATGCTTCATAATTATTTTGAACCGCCGCCGGCGCCGCATGAGCGCCCATCAAAGCCCAGGGGCTTGCTTCGCTCGGCAGCCCGAACGGTATCAAAAGCTTCAGTACTGCGATGCCCCATATGAGAAAATGCAGCTGGGCCGACATTTTATTACGAAACAGGCTCTTTATCAGCCATACGCCTGCAAACAACACCGCGAAATCCAAGAAATTTTCGATAATAAAAGGAATAGTGTTCATTTTTGTTCCTCCCCGTTATTCCGCTTTTCCAGGCTCTGCGCTAATCTTAGCAACTCCCGCTGCGATTTTTCAGAAAGCTTACCGCTCTCGGAAAGCATGACTACGAGTTCGCCGACAGAGTTGCCGCTGATGCGCGTAAGCAGGCTGTCTCCTTCGGCTTCGAGCGCCTCTTCGCGCGTTATCAACGGCGAGTAGTAGTTATCCCGCGCGTTCTTTATTTCACAGGATACCAGCTTTTTTTCGCACATCGTCCGAAGGTACGAATGATACGTCTTATAGTTCCAGCTTACATCCGGCTGGCCCTTTTGTACGTTCGATATTATGCTCTTAAGCGTCTGCGGCGGATGCTCCCACAGCGCCTTTAATATTATCCATTCCGAATCGGCAAGCCTTTTGCCCATAATGAAAACCTCCGAATATCTCTGTCTCTACAGATATTTATATCTGTACTATACAAGATATTCGGAGGTTTGTCAACAGTTTCTGGATTCTGTTTATTCTTTTTATGTTTCCATAAGAGCGATAGCTGTGAAATCAATATCCCCAGTCCCGGCGGATCATACTGCCGTCTATCGCGTTTATCGTAACGAAGCTCTGATCGAACGGCTCTGGATCATCATGGTCATCAAAGGAATATTTTTGATCCCCGATGAAATCCCAAACCGGCACTATCAGGTATTCTCCAGGTTTGTCTTTGAGCGCTATGCGCATCATACCGAGCCTTATCGACGTTATACTTATCTCCGCCGTACTGCCGTACGCGGTGTAATTTTTAAAGAACATGTTTTCTTTTGCCTTTTTCACGACTTCATCAAACGGCATAAGCGCCACATGCTCCGAAAGCACCGCGGCCTCCTCTGAAGGGTTTCTCCATTCGACCCGCACTATGCCCGTGTCGTCTACGTATATATCTAGCGATTCGGGATCGTGCGGGCAATCGAAGCCGGGCTGCTGCGGTACGGGGACGTTCGGGTCGTCCGTTTCGAGCTGACTGGATCCTGAGATATTTGTCAGCGGGACGCCGCCTACCATCCTGACCAGGGTAAAGGCATAGCATTGCTTTGCGGTCGCTTCGTAGTCTTTATTGTGCATCTTGTTCCAATCGGTGTAAAACGTGGCGGTTTTAACGCTCTCTATCCGCATATCGTCTATGCCGAGGGTCGAAAGACACTGCATAACTGAAGCTTCGGCTTCTTCGCGCGTCATTTTCATTCCCCTTGGGAGTTCGCCCTTATTTTCCGTTACCGGAAAAGAGTCATAATCACCTTTGCCGTCGTTCTGGAATGAGAAGATGTAATAATATTCTCTGTAGTTGCTGACGCCAAATACGGCCGGCTCGTCTTTGCCGAGTTCCGCGATTATCCGAAGGTCGGTTCCGTCCGGCGTTTCATTGAGCTTAGTCGTAGCGGGCGTCCGCTTCCTTTGCTCGGGCGCTTCCTCGTATTGCTTTTCCAGTTCCTCATACTGCTGCTGCCCCCGAGTAAATGCCATTTGCTGCTGTATTTCCTCTTTCGTCTGTACCGACATATCCTCCGTAAAGACCGGGGCGCCTTTCAGGAAATATTCCGCGAGCCTGTCTGCCTGCTCCTGCGAAAATCCGCGGACGTTTACCCGCACTGCCGGAAGGGCGTTTACCGGAGGCAATTCGATTTTGGCGTCTATTTTGACCGTAACGTCGCCTTTTTCGTTGGCATAAGAATCTTTATACGTTTCAGGCGCCCCTGCCGCTTCCGCGAGCGACGCGGCTGCCGGAGATAAAGCCAACGACGCTATAATCTCTTTGAGATGATTACTGCTATTCGAAGCTTCCGTTACCGGCTGGCAGGCGGTCGTGAAACATGTAAAGAGCAGGGCTGCCGAAAGCAGTATCGCGGTAAGCTTTGCTTTGCGGCTCGATCTGCCGCGCATGAATACTCCGCGCAGACGCTGCTCTGCCGTTTTCTTTGTCTGCCCGAGCGCCATGCCCAGCGCAAAGCGCACCTGCCGCCGCGCGTACATCGAAAGTATTGCTCCCGCGTATTTCTTTTTGTCTGGGCCGTTCATAGGCTTTGTCAGCCGGTTGTCGCACGCCGTTTCCATATCGAGGCGCATCCGGTTCACAGCCATCCAGACTACAGGGTTGAACCAGTATACTGCTCGCAAAATAAGCAGAAGCATACTCACTATATTGTCGCTGCGCTTTATGTGCGTCAGTTCATGCAGCAGAGCGAAACGCACAGTCTCATCGCTGTGCGAAAGCAGTTCCCCGGGCATGACGATCACAGGTTTAAGCCCTGCGCTGAGCGCGGGCGACGGAAACCCTGTAACCATGACCATACGTATGCCGCGCCGGAGGTCGAGCTTCGCTTTAAGCCCCTCCGCGATCTCTTTCCATTCAAGCGGTATGGGGCTTGCGTTTTTCAGCCTTTTCTTCAGTCTCACTGATGAAACGGCTGTTTGCGCCAGCATTGCCGCAGCTCCGGCCAGCCATAAAAAGACCAGCGCTGTTTCCCACGAAACGCCGGATTGCGCCGTTTCCTTAAGAGCGGAAGTCTCCGCCGCCGCGTTTTTAACAGGCTGCGCTGCGTTTTCGGCAGACAGCGCAAAACCGTCTGCTTCCGGAACGTATGCATTTGTTTCCGCATTGCCATCCGAATCGGGCGGCGATGCTTCATTCTGCGTTAGAGTTTCTTCGGTTTGTCCGGCCGGTATCACGAAGAATGAGAATCCGCTCGGCATCGTAACCGGAATGAGCAGCCGCGCGATAAGCAAAAACCACGCAAAGTAAAGCATCGCCGGGGAAACGTGCTTTTTAAGCAGCAGGCGGAATATCCAGATAAAAACGAAGATCACCGCCGAGTATACGGTCACTTCAAACAGCGTATTCAATATCGACGTCATTTTTCATCACTCCCTTTGGCAAGCTCGTCGAGCAGTTTCTTTAAGTCTTCGTGATCTTTGGGGGAGAGGCCGCTCTCTTTGATCATGCAGACAAGCAGCTCTTTTGCGCTCTGCTCGCTCACCTTTTTTAAAAGGCTGCGGCTCTCGGCGCTTATGCACAGTGCCTTATCCATGAGCGGATAATAAAATTTATCGCGCCCCCTTGCCTCGAAGCCGACGACTCCCTTCTCGCAGAGTTTGTTAAGATACGAAGCGTACGTTCTGTAGTTCCAGTCCATAGCCTTGCCCATTGACTTTATGACCTCGGACAGCGTCTGAGGCTGCTTTCCCCACAGTGCCTGCATCACCGTCCATTCAGGATATGTCAGAGTTTCCTTCATGATATCGCCTCCAATCATATGACTGTTGATATGATATTGTGATTACAATTATAATCATGTCTCCATGAAATGTCAATACAACATTTTAAAAAAATATAATCCCGCAGGAAAACGCTCAACAAAAGTAAAAAAGCAAGGATTTTATATAGTCCTTGCTTTTTTCTGCCGGCCGGCAGTGTTTATGCTGAACTTTATACTAATGCAGACGCTAATTTTTCAGCAGTGCGCCATCCACGGCGCTCAGCGTGAGAACGCAGTTGCTTTTTTGTACTAGTCTCATTACGAACATCCCGGCAATTTTCTGATTGGAGTTGCCCGAATCCTGTAAAGGATCCGATGGTGACCCGTAAAAATTCCATACCGGTAGCAGCATATTTCCCCCGGAGCCGTCCATTCGTGGTACGGATGCCAGGCAAAGCTTGATATCGGTGATGCAATATTCGCTTGGCTCACTCCCTTGTGAATAAGTCCAGAACGGCTGTAAGAATATATTCTCCTCGAATTGGCGCATGATATCTTCGAACGGCAGCAAAGCCACATTTTTCTTTACCGGTTCCCCAATTTCGCTATGTCTGCTCCAGCTAACGCAAGTAAGCCCGTTTTCGCCTACGTCAATGCCGATGGTCTCCGGTTCGCCCACGCCAATGCTGACAGGCCCCTGATGAGAAACAGATCTCTCATATTCTATTACGTTTCCAGTTACCGGTCCGCCGCCTATAGGAAGGCCGTTCAGGGTAAGATCATAAAACAACCGCGTCACCTTTTTTCTGTTTCCTGGATCGTTGCTTGCCGCAGCCTGACTGTTCCTGTACAGATGAGCGCCGCTGATGTTCAGGCCGTCCAGCACTTTTTGCGCGACCTCCTCAGGCGATCCGCTATAATTAAGAAGCCTGCCTCCGGCGGCTGCATCTCTCAGCCGGATTATAAAATTTCCATCACCGGGGTTGAAGACTGAAATAATCGCATCGTCGCTGCCCCCGTTGTCTACGTATGCTTCAAGATATTCCCCGTCCTTATCGCTTTTAAGGCTGGTTGTAATGGGAATCTTGGGGAAATCATCGGTAGCTTTTTCGTAGCGCGCCTGCAGGTCTTTAAGCTGCCGCTGCGCCTCTTCATATGTCATTCCTCCCATCACAGCGTCGCGCTCTTCCTGCGTCATGGCTATTATCTGCTGCGTTTCGGCGATCCTGCTTTCCAAGTCTGCCTTTGTGTCCTGATATTCGCCGTCATACAGCTGAGCGTCGCCGACGAAATACTTAATAAGATTATTGATCTCGTCCATAGTGAAATTTTTTGGTTTGTAGCTCATTATATCGATACTGTCTATGTCAGGGCTCGTGACCTGAGCGTCTATGATCACAGTATTGCCTGTTCCGGGCTGTACGATCTCGTCTTTATATGTGCCGGCTGTTGTTAAATTATCCGGCGTTGTTACAGCAGGTTGTTCAGAGGCATCATTCGGGGCGGTGATTTTATCAACCGCGACGGGCTGGCAGGCGGTCGTGAAACATGTAAAGAGCAGGACAGCGGCCAGCAATACGGTTATTATTTTTACGCTCATATTGCTTTTTCCTTTCATAAAGATACTTTTTACGCGCCGTTCCGCGGCTTTTCTCAGCCCCAGGCGCGACATTCCCAATACGAGCTGCCTGTGCGCGGGCTGAGCGGACAGGCTCACTATCAGCAAGGCGTAACGGCTTTTTGCGGCGCCGCACAGGGTCTTTACAACAGAGCCGTCGCAGGCGGCCTCCATATCCTTTCGTATCTGCCGGAAAGCTGCCCATACGAATGGATCGAACCAATAGACTGCGTTCAGCAGCGAGAGCAGTATGCTCACTATATGGTCGCCGCGCCTGTAATGAGTCAGCTCATGGCGCAGCGCGAACATTGTTTGCTCGTCGTTCATCGCTACAAGGGCGTCCATAGGCATCATGACTGTCCCCGGGAACATGAGCGACGGCGTTCCGTACTCGTACTGGCAGACAAGTTTTATGTTTGCCTTTATGCCCATCTCCGACTTTGCCTCTTCAAACAATTCTATAAGCCTCTTTGAGGGCCGTGCAGCGTTCCTGCGTATCTTCCTGCGCAACGAAGCATAGAGAAAGGCAAGATATGACAGGCAGACGCCGGCTCCCGCTAGCCACGCAAGAGTTAAGACCTGCGGCAAAGAAAGACTCAGCAGCTGCCCCGCGTTTTCATGCGTCACAGGCGTTTCGTTATGAACCGGGCTTACCGCTTCCGCCTGCGGCTGCGTATCCGCAATATCTTCCGTGTTTATCCCGGATGTTGTAACAGGCTGATAGGCGTCCGGCTGAACCACCATTCCGATTGGAATCTGCGGCTCTACCGGGATGACGAACAGGCGGACAGGGCTTGCGATGGTTGCCGGCAGCATGAGCCGCAAGACGAGCACGAACCATACCGCGTAATGCAGTAGAGGGGACATCTTGCTTTTAAAACACGTTTTGAGCAGCATTGTCGCTGTAAAGATGACGCCCGAATAAACGGTTATTTCAAACAGGATATTTAGAGTTTCCATTCATTCCTCCTTCTCAGCATCGCTTAAGCTTAGCCTATTACGCTTCCGTCAACAGCGTTTATCGATAAGACACGATGACTCGACAAATCGCTATAGTCTGATTCGTTATAGAAATTCCACGCGGGAACAAGAATGCAATTATCAGGGTCACAGGTATATTCCAATGCTATACTGCCTATATCGGCAGAACTTGTATAATTATCCCTCAACTGCTGTCTCGCAATGTCCATTATTTCATCGAATGATTTTAATTGTGCGTTTGCAGTCAACTCTTCCTGAGCTTGTCCTTTGTGAAACCAATCAAAATGTGAAATACCTTTATCATCGAGACATATTGTAATATCTTCGCCCGTCCATTTTCTTGGATTCATGGCTAATCTATTATTGTATGCAACACTAACTCCATTAACTTCGCGGTGGAATGTAACGACATAGCCCTGTTTTGATTGATCTTCCGTCATACCGGCTTCAACCTTTACTGCAATCATATCTTCTATCCCCATATCAGACAGGGCCTTTTCTGCTTGCCGTTTTGCTTCATCGGGAGTCATCTTCTGCCCTTCAGGATTTTTTCCGGCAAGCAAAATGCTGGAGTTGTAAGCCCTGCTTTTGTCTAAATTAACGTTCATAAAATGAGCCTTAGACCGGTTACAAACGCTGATGGTGGAAAGCTCGTCATATTCAAGATCAACGGTTGCATCCAGCGCTTCATAATCGGCGTCTGCAGAAACGGTAAGTTTCGAAGTGATCTGCGTTCTTATCGGCTTCTCGGGTGCGTTAGGGTATTCCTCCTCAAGTTCTTTTATTGCTGCCTGGCAACCTTCAATATCATCGGGATTGCTCCCATCCATTTTTTGCAGATCCGCTCTAAACTGTGCCAGCTCGTCTACTATCATGCTTTTTGATTTAATGAAATCCCGCGCGTAAAGCGGGCTGTCATTAAAAAAGTATGCTATTGCCTTATCGACTTCCGATTGCGTAAAGCTGCAGGGAACATACGAATATATAGGATATTCAGCAATATTCAACGCTATGACATCGGCGTCGATATTAATCGGGTAGTTTTCTCCGGAATTTACTTTTTCACTTACTTTTACGGGAATATCCAAAGATGGAGCCCCCGAGGCTTGCTGATTGTTATTTTCATTTACCATATATGTGCTTTCCGATATCGGTTGGCAGGCAGTCGTGAAACATGTGAAGAGCAGGGCAGCGGCCAGTAACACGGTTATTAGTTTTGTACTCATTCTGCTTTTTCCTTTCATATAGATTCCTTTTACGCGCTGTTCCGCGGCCTTCCTCAGCCCCAGGTGCGACATACCCAAAGCAAGCTGCCTGTGGGCGGGCTGTGCGGAAAGGCTCACTATCAGCATGGCATAACGGCTTTTTGCGGCGGCGCACAGGGTTTTTACGACCGCTCCGTCGCAGGCTGTTTCCATATCCCTGCGCATTTGGCCGAAGGCCGCCCATACAAACGGGTTGAACCAGTAGACTGCATTCAGCAGCGACAGCAATATGCTCACGATATGGTCGCCGCGCCTGTAATGTGCCAGCTCGTGGCGCAGAGCGAACATTGTTTGTTCGTCGTTCATCGATATAAGAGCGTCTGCGGGCATCAATATCGTTTTTGGAAACAGCAGCGAGGGAGTTCCGTACTCGTACTGGCAGACAAGTTTTATGTTTGCCTTTATGCCCATCTCCGACTTTGCCTCTTCAAACAATTCTATAAGCCTCTTTGAGGGCCGTGCAGCGTTCCTGCGTATCTTCCTGCGCAACGAAGCATAGAGAAAGGCAAGATATGACAGGCAGACGCCGGCTCCCGCTAGCCACGCAAGAGTTAAGACCTGCGGCAAAGAAAGACTCAGCAGCTGCCCCGCGTTTTCATGCGTCACAGGCGTTTCGTTATGAACCGGGCTTACCGCTTCCGCCTGCGGCTGCGTATCCGCAATATCTTCCGTGTTTATCCCGGATGTTGTAACAGGCTGATAGGCGTCCGGCTGAACCACCATTCCGATTGGAATCTGCGGCTCTACCGGGATGACGAACAGGCGGACAGGGCTTGCGATGGTTGCCGGCAGCATGAGCCGCAGAACGAGCACGAACCATACCGCGTAATGCAGTAGAGGGGACATCTTGTCTTTAAAACACGTTTTGAGCAGCATTGTCGCTATAAAGATGACGCCCGAATAAACGGTTATTTCAAACAGGATATTAAGAGTTTCCATTCATTCCTCCTTTTCAGCACCACCGTTTAGTTTTGTAATAAGCTCCTGCAATTCGTTCCTGTCCTTATCGGAAAGACCGCTCTTTTGTATCATGCTGGCCAGCAGAAGGCGGGTAGAGTCTTCAGTAAGCTTGGAAAGTATGTAATTCGTCTCCGACTCTATGCACTCGTTGCGGCTTATGAGCGGAAAATAACTGCGGCTGCCCCTTATTGTTTTATATCCTATAAGCCCTTTGTCCGACATACGCTTAAGGTACGTCAGGTAACTGCTGCGGTTCCAGTCGACCGATGTTGCCATGACTTCCATGATCTCGGACAGGAACAATGGGTTTCTCTGCCAAAGCGTCTCCATCATCACCCATTCCTGTCTCGATAATGATTCTTTCATAAGACCTCCGTAACTGAGCAAAACAGCTGATAATTAATACCACGTCTACAATTGTAGACGTGATGAAGCTATTTGTCAACACTTTTTTATAAACGATAAAGCGGGGACCGTGATATGTTACATCTAAAACAGAAAATCGGGTAGCGCATTTAAGAGCATAATAGTATAATAGCTGCTGGAGGTTACGATGGGGTATAGGGAAAATTTTTTGGAGTGGAAAAAAACCGCTATAGACGCGGAGATCGCGGACGAACTTTCGAATATTGAAAATAACGAGACGGAGATAAAGGAACGTTTTTCCGAAGAGCTCTGTTTCGGCACGGCCGGCCTGCGGGGGAAAATAGGCGCGGGAACCAACAGGATGAACGTCTATACCGTAGGCAGGGCGTCGCAGGGGCTTGCGAAATACGTGCTCGACAACGGCGGGCAGGAAAAAGGAATGATAATAGCGTATGATACGCGCAAAAACTCGAAACTGTTCAGCGAGACCACCGCGCTAGTATTCGCCGCAAACGGCATAAAGACATATTTGTTCGAAGAGGCTACAAGCGTGCCCGAGCTGTCTTTCGCGATAAAGAAAAAAGGCGTTTTCGGAGGAGTGGCAATTACCGCGAGCCATAACCCGAAAGACTATAACGGCTACAAGGTATTCGCTTCGTGTGGCGGGCAGATACTGGCCGATATATCCGGGCAGGTGACGCGCTGCATAGAGCACGTATGCGGTATTTGCGAAGTAAAAAAAATCGACCGGGACGAGGCTGTAAGGCGCGGGCTGCTCGTAACGATAGGCACAGATATCGATAAAGAGTATTACCGGTCTCTTGCGGAAATGGCGAAGAAACCGGATCTTATAAACAAACACGCGGAGCACATACATCTTGTCTATACTCCGTTGTTCGGCACCGGGCTGCGCACTTTCCGGGGCGTTATGGAAAAGCTCCCTTATAAATATGCGCTTGTCGGTGAGCAGTGCGCGGCTGACCCGGAATTTCCGGGGCTCAAGGCGCCCAACCCCGAAGACCCGGAGGCGATGAGCAAAGCGATTGAGCTTGCGAGAAATACGGGCGCCGACATAGCTATCGGCACCGATCCCGACGCCGACAGGATGGGAGCCGCGATACGAAACGAAGACGGCGAGTTCGTCATGCTTTCGGGTAACCAGACAGGCTGCCTCATCGCGGAATATCTGCTGCGGCAAAGGAAGGAATCGGGAAAGCTTGCGGCCGATGACTATATAGTCAAATCGTTCGTTTCGACAGCTATGGCGGACGAAATGGCAAAAAGGCTGGGGGCGGAATGCATAACTGTGCCCACAGGGTTCAAATATATCGCAGATGTAATAAATACGAGAAGAAGAGGAAAGTTTATCTTCGGGTTCGAGGAAAGCTGCGGTTTCCTCGCCGGCGCTTTTGTTTCCGACAAAGACGGCGTTATGGGGCTGCTGCTGCTGCTGGAAGTAATGTGCGAATGCGTCGAGCGCGGCGAGACGCTTTATCAGAGGCTCACATCGCTTTATAACACGTACGGATGGTATAAAGAGAAGGTGACCAGCACGGTGCTGGACGGGGAAAGCGGCATGGCGATGATAGAAGAGATCATGCAGCGTTTAAGGAAGTCTGCCCCCCAAACGCTCGGAGGCCAGCGCGTAGCTGCGGCGACAGATTATCTGAGCGGCATACGCAGGGACGCGGCCGGGGAAACGATTATAGACTTCCCGAGGGAAAACGCCCTCAAATATGAGTTGGAGAACGGCTGGGTATGCGTGCGCCCGTCGGGCACCGAGCCGAAAATAAAGCTGTATACCGCGGTATGCGGGGAAACAAAAGAAGCGTCCGAAACGCTTCTGGACGCTCTTTGGAAAGACGCTGACGCTGCTATCTGCTGATAGGAAAACGCTGATCTATTAATACAATATCTTTGCGGTCAATCCCACACTTATTTGCAGGACAACAATTTATTGCGGGGTTTCTTCGTAAACTTTGTTGTCCTTATAAAACCATCGTATCCTCAGGCGTATTGTTTAAATTTTTCAACGAGTATATCCATCTGCTCGTCAGTGCCAATCGATATGCGCAGGAAGTCTTTGATCCTCGGGGCGTTCCAGTGGCGCACATATATGCCGCTCGCTTCGAGGTACGCTTTGAGCGCGGCTCCGCTTACCCCCGGTTTGGAAACGAACATGAAGTTCGCGCTCGAAGGCAGCACAACTGCCCCGAGTTCCTTAAGCTGTTTCGAGACCCTTTCGCGCGTGGCTATTGTTTTCTTTGCCGATGATTCATAATACCCGGCGTCGAGCATAGCAGCGGCGCCCACCCTCTGGGCTATTGTATCGAGAGGATACGAGTTAAAGCTGTTCTTTATGCGCTCCATACCCTGTATCAGGTGAGGCTGCCCCAAAGCATAGCCAATCCTCATGCCTGCAAGCGCGTGCGATTTTGAGAGCGTGCGCACGATAAGCAGGTTCTCATACTTCGGTATAAGGGGAAGCGCGCTCTGCGCGCCGAACGCTATATAAGCCTCGTCGACGATAACGACATATCCGGGATTCTGTTTTATGACTTTCTCTACGTCGCCAAGGCCAAGGGCAATGCCTGTGGGGGCGTTGGGGTTCGCGAGCACCACTCCGTTTCCGCGCAGCTTGTCGGCCTGGATAGTGAAATCTTCGTTCAGAGGAAGCAGTTTATATGTGATCCCGAACAGGTCGGCCCAAACGGGATAAAAGCTGTAAGTTACGTCGGGGAACATTATATCCCCGTCGAAAAAGGCCGCGAACGCCATCGCGAGCACGTCGTCGCTCCCGTTGCCGCAGAAAACATGCGACCCGTCAATGCCGTTGGCTTTCGCTATCGCCTGTTTTAATACGCCCCCGTCGGTAGGCGGGTAAAGCTTAAGCTGTGCCGCGTCGAAGCTTTTATACGCTTCGAGCGTTTTGGGCGAAGGGGGATAAGGGCTCTCGTTAGTATTGAGCTTTATTATGCCTTTTCCCTGCGGCTGCGCGCCCGCGGTGTAAGGGTTTATGCTCTTTGCTTTTTTACTTAAAAAAACGTCCATTCCATGCCTCCGGAAAAAAATCAACAGTATTATATCACAAATCACAAAAAGTTTACGAACGCTTTGTTTGTTTGTGTTAAAATGGTGGTATGAAACGATGTGATTGGGTGCCTCAAACCGACGAGTTGATGTGCGATTATCACGACAACGAGTACGGCAGAAAAAAGGACGACGATACGGCGCTGTTTGAAAAGCTTTGCCTCGAAGGGTTCCAGGCCGGGCTTTCGTGGCGCACCGTACTCTATAAACGCGAAGCGTTCCGGCGCTGCTTTTACGGATTCGATGTCACGAAGGTGGCCGCCATGACTAAAGAAGACGCAGACCGCCTGATGAATGACAGCGGCATCGTGCGTAACCGCCGCAAGATAGAAGCGGCGATAAACAACGCTAAGCTGCACTTAAAGTATTTCGGCGATAAAGGAAGCTTTAAGCGCTACGTATACGCGCACGACAGCGGGGAAACGCTGTCAGAAGACCTTACGGAGAAAGGTTACCGGTTTGTCGGTATCACGATATGCGAGTCGTTTCTTTTGAGCGTAGGGGCTATGGAAGCGCATGAGGAACAGTGCTTTTTACATAATAAACTATAGGAGATTTAACAGGAGACAACATGCCGGCATATTTAACGCATAAGGCTGCTGGAGAAAGAGTGCTTGAAAACTTAAAAGCAGCCATACCGAACATCAAAGCATTTTATCTGGGGTGCCAGGGGCCAGATCTGCTGTTTTTCAGGAATTATCAGCCGTGGCGAAAATCCAAGGACAGTTTGTACCTCGGGAGCGCGATGCATAAGATGAAAACGCGCGAGTTGCTGCAGCACGCTTTCAATTACCTGAAAGATTATGATAAAGACGATAAGGACGAGCTTATATCGTATATGGCGGGTTTTTTGGTGCATTACGCGACCGACAAGAACGCGCATCCGTTCGTGTACGGAAAAGCGGGAAGCAACACAAGCTTACACAACGCGACCGAGCACATGTGGGACAGCTTTGTGGCAAAGGAACAATGGGGCATAGAAGCGCAGGAATTCGACCCGATCCCCGAGGTGTTATACGGAGAGGTAGGCGAAGGGATATGCGGCTGGTATTCGGCCGCCGCAAGAGACGTTTACGGATCGAAGCTTAAGGAAAAGGCGATAAAGCAGGCGCAGCTGCATCTTGCGAAAGCTAAAAAGGCTTTCAGGAATATACGACTGCCGCACCGGGCTCTGATAAGCGTTATTAAAAAGTTTTGGGGGTTCGACGCGCGAACGATGATATATCCGAGTGAAAGGGATGAATCGCTGTTTTCCGGCGAGGAATATAAAGGCATGCAGGGCATGATACAAAAAGGCGTCGAAGAGGCGCTCAGTATGACTGGCTTCATGCTTGAATATATAAGCGGGAAGGTAAACGAGCTTCCGATGTGGTTCGGCGAAAAAAACTTTGCCGGGGAAATATTAAAGTAAAACAGGCATGCAAGAGAAAGCGTTAAAGGTATTAAAGAAGATTTTAAGAGAATAATATATCCATAAAACAAGCGAAAGGCGGATATATTATGTCTAAAATGAACTGTTCGTGCTGCAACAAGCTGGGCGACACGAGGTCGATGCACAACTGCAAGGCGTGCAACTCGTATATGTGCCAGGACTGCTTTGACCTCAATAACGGTTACTGCAGCGATTGTCAGCAAAGCATGGAGATGTTTGAATAGAAACGATGAGAAAACGGCTTAAAGCCGTTTTCTTTATTTAAGCGACAACAGAAAAAAAATCAAAGCCGCAATAATGAACGGCAGAAGGAAAAGCAGGCGTTTGGCGCCGAGTTCGCGCCTGAATTCTTTCTCGTGCTCGTCGTATTCGGGGTTGCGTATTTTGTAAAGTATTGCCGATAATCTCTCTTTTATTGTCCCCATATCCACCTCGCTGTTTTAAAAGTCATTATACCATGCAAAGGCCTCAAAATACACCGGCGCATAATTATGAATTTATTATGAATCCGTAAATATCCGGTAAAAAATTTTTATTCATTTTTATAAACGGGCAGGAATTTGAAAATCTCGCTGAAGGTCTCTCAATCTCCCTTTTTCGCCCTATGTGGACAACAATGTGGATAAGTGGGATAACTTTATACATTTTTAATACTGAAAATATGCAAATACTAATAAGTTCTATAGAACAGATATACGGCGGCCGTAATAAACAAAGGGTTATATATACCGGTGCGGATAATAAAGATACGTTTTTTTGCAAACAATAGCGCCTTTGCATAAGGGATAACTTAATAATTTATGGGAATGATATACTTATCAATACTGCGGGGGATTTATATGAACGAAAATCTTGAAGAAATAAAAAAACAAATGAGATTTAAGAAGGGCGTGCCTATAACGCTCAGGGCAAAGAGCGGAAGAAGGGGAGGATACGAGCGAAGCGGCATAATAGACGGGCTGTATCCTGAAGTTTTTACGGTGCTTGTCAGGGAAAACGGATACAAACGGCGCTACTGCTTTTCGTATTCCGAGGTGCTCACGCACCATGTGGAGATAGACCCATGTCCAGAACCTCTCCTGTCTCTGCGTCCTGAAACATGAGCCAATACCCCCTCGCGTCTTCCGCTGAGCAGCGCAGGTAAGTGCCGAAGCCTTCGAGCCACACGGGAGGCGCTATTCCGTATTCGCCGGGCACGCCCAGAGCTTCCGCGGCGACAACGCCGCCTTCATATATCTTGCCGGAAATGTAGTGCCACCATCCGGAAGGCCCGGGGTATGATATCTTTACCCACTCGCTGTTGGGAAACACAAAAGGGAACGGATTTATCTTATTTTCGCGCAGAGCATGGGGGCAGGCACCGCTGCCGGCCTCTTCGACCCCCGGTGAGCGCTCCCCCTCATCTTCTTCCCCGGCCACCGGCAAACGTTCTTCCCCATCCTTTTCCCCGGCTACCGGCAAACGTTCTTCATCATCCTGCCGAACATACATCTTTTTGATAATATCTTTTAAGTTTTCATCCAGGGTTTCTGCCTCTGCTTCGGCGTGAGGCGCCGGTTCGGCTGAAACGGATTCTGGCGTATCGGTATTTTCAACAGCCGCTTCCGGGTGAGGAAAGCTGTCATCTGTTGTGCCGGAAGGCCGGGGAGCGCGCGCAAGCCTGAAGCGCTCTATAAGCGATTGCCAGTCGGGGCCGGTCGAGCGCAGTACAAAGTCGTAATTTGTTCTGTTCCTGCGCACTACGGCCGCGCCGGATATGTTTTCGAGGATAATGCCGGAAAGCGAAGCATTGAGAACTCCGCCCGTTACGCTGCCGGCGTAAAACTCCCTGCCATTTGCCGGGAACAGATAAAGGCAGTGATCGCCTTCGCCTAAACAATCGGTTTTCAGCGCAAGAGAAATACCGTCCTCTGACGATTGCAGCTTCAGTATCCCTCCCGTTTTCCCGGGTCCGGCCTTTATACCGAACGGCCGGAGCAGCATCAGCGTTCTCTTTATTGTCTCCATATTCTCCTCCGATACGACTCTTTATATATATATTTGTTTTCCGGTAAAATAAGAATAGTGTTATCGGATATGATATCCGTTACGCATGCGAAAAACAAAAGCTTGATTTTTAGAAGTGTTATGTTATAATGGTTTTTGCGACTTTACGGCTGCGCTGTCACGCAGCCAACGTTAAGAGGTGAATGCAGATGAAGCAAGGAATACATCCCGAGTATCACCAGTGTAAGGTAACATGCGCGTGCGGAGAAACGTTTACGACCGGATCGACCAAAAAAGAGATGAGAGTCGAGATATGCTCTAAATGCCATCCGTTTTTTACCGGCAAGCAGAAGCTTGTTGATACCGGCGGGCGCGTAGACCGTTTCAACA
>CAZDZY010000059.1:0-18573 GCA_964510055.1 uncultured Christensenellaceae bacterium | reverse complement strand
TCTCCGGCCCTATAATTACCCTTGTTATGGCCTCCTCTATCTCGGGCATCGTTATTTTCTGCTTTTTCGCCCTCGCCGTGAGTATAGCGGCCTCGTTCAGCACATTTTCAAGGTCGGCGCCGGTAAACCCGGGCGTGCGCTTCGCGAGAGTCTTCAAATTCACTTCATCTGCCAAAGGCTTGCCTTTTGAGTGGACTTTAAGTATCTCTTCCCTTCCCTTTATATCCGGATAGTTGACGAATATCTGGCGGTCAAACCTGCCCGGGCGCAGCAGCGCCGGGTCGAGTATATCCTTCCTGTTCGTCGCGGCGAGTATTATTATGCCTTCGTTTACCTGGAACCCATCCATTTCGACGAGCAGCTGATTGAGCGTCTGCTCCCTCTCGTCGTGGCCGCCTCCGAGCCCGCTGCCCCTCTGGCGCCCCACGGCGTCGATCTCGTCTATAAATAATATGCACGGTGAATTCTTCTTCGCGTTTTCGAACATGTCCCTTACGCGCGAAGCGCCTACGCCCACGAACATCTCAACAAAATCAGATCCGCTTATCGAAAAGAACGGAACGCCCGCCTCTCCCGCCACAGCTTTGGCGAGCAGCGTCTTGCCGCCCCCCGGAGGCCCCACGAGCAGCACGCCCTTAGGTATGCGCGCGCCGAGATCCAAAAATCTTTTGGGGTTCTTTAAAAACTCGACTATCTCCCGAAGTTCTTCCTTTTCTTCGTCCGCTCCCGCAACGTCGGCGAACGTTTTCTTGTTCCTGCTGTCCAGATTCATCCTTGCGCGCGATTTTCCGAACGAAAGCGCCTTGTTGCCCGCTCCCTGCTGCTGGCGTACTACAAAAAAGAATACGGCGAATATGATAACGCCGAATATCAGGTACGGAAACAGCGTTTCAAAGATCGAAGGAGCGGGGGCGTCCGCGTATTCGAGTTTTTCAAAACCGTATTGCGATGTGTCCGCCGCCCCTTTAATCGATTTCATATCGTTATCAAACGTTAACTTATCGGGCAGGTACGTGTGATAATCATATTGGCCCGGAAAATCGTCTTTGTTTTTCTCCGTATCTATTCTCAACGCGTAAAGATCATGGGCCCCCATTATATAAACCTGCGATATCTTATTATCCTTAACAAGCTGCAAAAACTGAGGCTGATATGATATCTCGCTCTTATCCTTTGTCGGATTCGGATTAAGCACTGTAATGGCCAGGAATATCAATGCAAACAAAGCCACATATAGCAGCCACCCTCTTGGTGATCTCTTCAATACGCCGTCCTCCTTAAACTATGTTTGACAATATATCATATCAAAATATGCTTTTCAATTCAGCACTTTTGAATGTTTTTTAAAAATTAATTCACATATATATTTCAGGTTTGAGTTCCCCTATATATTTTAAATTCCTGTACTTTTCGGAATAGTCAAGGCCGTATCCTACTATAAATACGTCGGGAACCTTAAACCCGATATAATCAGGCCTGAAATCAGCCTTCCTTCTGCTTGGCTTGTCGAACATGCAGCATACCTTTACGGACGCAGGGTCTCTCGATTTGAGCGTGTTTGTAAGATAATGAAGCGTCAGCCCGGTATCTACTATGTCTTCAACTATCAGCACGTGCTTTCCCGATATGTCCTGCTCTAAGTCATACAGTATGCGCACCGCTCCCGTCGAGACAGAGGAGGAGCCGTAACTTGAGAGTACCATGAAGTCCATCTTTACCTCCCGGTCTATCTCCCTTACAAGGTCCGTGTAGAATACGACCGCGCCCTTAAGTATGGCTACCGTAAGAAATTCGCCTTCTTTATAATCGCGGCTTATCTCCGCGGCAAGTTCTTTTACCCTCTGTTTTATCTGTTCTTCCGTAAAAAGAATGCGCTTAACGTCTTCATGCATCGCCTATACCCCCAAATTTTATACTGTATACTACAGAGCCGTCCTTGACTTTCGACGTTTCGGACACTCCGACTCCTGCCGCCCATAACACTTCGCTTCCCTTCGCCATCACTACCAGCGCATCCCTTTTGTGAAGTGCCACCTTCCTGTCCGACAGATAGTCGCAAAGCGCTTTTTTCCCCTGCATCCCCAGCGGAACGATAAAATCGCCTTCCCGGCGGTGGCGGAAGACCGCGCCTTCCACAGTGTTCGCGTCAAAATACTCGACGCCTTTACCGTATTCGGGAGTGCCTTCGAAGCGGCCGCACTCAAACTTCGCGCCGTCGAAACAAATAGTACCGATCTGCAAAGCTGCTGAATTTTTATTATACTTCTTTTCTTTATGTTTGCCAATAATCAGTTTGCCGTAACTGATGCCGGCATAAAGCCCTTGCGCCAAGTCTATGCGTTTCGCCGTTTTTCCCCTTTCCGCCAATACAAGTATATCCTGCATGTTCACGTATTCCAGGTCCTCAAGGCTGTAAGCGTGTGCGGCCGCGAGGCGAATTATCCGCTTTTTCACCGCCGCCTGCTGACGAGCGAATGTACCTAAGTCTATGGCGGCCCCGTCTTTCGTGTATTCTATGCAGCCCGCCTGCTTTGCTATTGCCCGAAGCGCTTCCTCGTCCTCCGCGAGTATCCCGGCCGTACGCGATATATTCGCACAAGCCGCCTCGTTTATATGCTTTAAGCGCGGCATTACCTCTTTTCGTATGAAGTTGCGCGTATACTCCGTGTCGTCGTTCGTCTCGTCGTCAACAAATTCTATACCGCGTTCGCTTACATACCGCTCTATGTCCGCCTTGGGGATATCCAGCATCGGGCGTATGAATTTTCCGCGCGATCCTGGTATGCCGCAGAGCCCGGCCGTTCCGCTGCCGCGCACAAGGTTCATTACAACCGTCTCGGCGTTGTCTTCCATATGGTGCGCCGTCGCCATGAATCTTACATCCGCACGCTCCAGGAAATCATACCTCGCCTGCCGGGCGGCAGTCTCGATGGAAACGCCGTTTTCCTTCGCTATAGCGGGAACGTCCGCGCGCTGCGCTATGCACTTAACGCCTAAAGATCCGCACTTCTTCATGACGAAATGCATATCGCTTTTAGAGCTTTCGCCGCGTATGCCGTGCTCCATATGGTACGCAATGATTAGTATCTGCAAACTATCGCGCAAATTGCGCAGGCAATAAAGCAGCGCCATAGAATCCATTCCGCCGCTTACCGCCGCGCCCACGGTATCGCCCGCTTTAACGCCCAGCCGTATAAGGTTTTGCTTTACGCGCTCTTCCATTTTATTTCTTCCTAATAATAAGCATTTCATAATAAATGCTGTACCAAAACCACAAAATCGCGCTTATCTCAATGCCCTCGGGCGACCGCGCGTCGCCCCCACAATCCCCAAAGTTTTGTTTATTCGTAGGGGCGTCCATTGGACGCCCGCTTTACTTTCTGATTAATCCCTCATTTATATCACGCCAGTAAGCACCATAATAAAAGGAAATTAGCGGGCGGGCACGGAGACCCACCCCTACATGGAATGAACCTCTGGATGTTATGTAGGAAAGGGGTTCCATCCCCTCCCGCATAGTTTTTCATAGCAATGACACTGCTTGTTATGTTTACGCTCATCCCTTTCCCGCGTCCGAAAGACACCATCAGAACCGCTATGTCCGCGGGCGACCACTGGTCGCCCCTACTACAGACAGGGGCTCTATTTTATCGTAGGGGCGGACGCCCCTGTCCGCCCGCTCGTTTTTCTATTTCCGCCCGAAATACACCGTCAATACCGCTATGTCAGCTGGCGACACGCCCGATATGCGCATAGCCTGCCCTATAGTTTCGGGCCGAACGTTTGAAAGCTTTGCGGCAGCCTCTATCCGCAGGCCCTTTATGCTCTTGAAATCGAAATCGTGCGGCAGCTTCTTCTTTTCGAGCGACGCGAACTTTTCCACCTGCTTCTGCTGTTTATCGATGTATCCCTTATAACGGATCTCCGTCTCCACGCAGAATATCACATCGTCCGGCAGATCTGTTCCTATTGACGGTTTTAAGTCATCGTACGATATGCCCTGCCGCATGAGCAGGTTCGCGGCTTTTACGGGAACGTCTGTGGGCGGCAGCTGCTTTTGCCCGAGTATGCCGTTCGCCTCCGGGATGCCAACGTTATATTCGTATAGCCGTTTCTTTTCTCTTTCGACGTCTTCCCGTTTCCTCATATATATATCGTACCGCTCGTCTGTTACGAGCCCTGCGCGCCTCCCCATTTCGGTAAGGCGCGCGTCCGCGTTGTCCTGCCGCAGCAGCAGGCGGAACTCCGCCCTTGCTGTCATCATGCGATACGGCTCGCTCGTGCCCTTTGTTACGAGGTCGTCTATAAGCACGCCCGCGTACGCGTCGCTGCGCGAGAGTTCCAGAGGCTCTTCGCCCTTTATATATTGCGCGGCGTTTATGCCCGCTATTACGCCCTGCGCCGCCGCTTCTTCGTATCCCGACGTCCCGTTTATCTGCCCCGCGCAGAAAAGCCCCGGAACGTCTTTGAGCTCGAGCGATGCTTTCAGCTGCCTCGGGTCTATGCAGTCGTACTCTATGGCATAAGCCGTGCGCGTGAATATTGCGTTTTCCAGCCCCGGCACCGTAGCGTATACCGCCTTCTGTACTTCCTCGGGCATCGAAGACGACATGCCCTGTATATACATCTCGTTCGTCCACACGCCTTCCGGCTCTATGAATATCTGGTGCCTCTTCTTGTCCGGGAACTTTACGACCTTGTCTTCTATCGACGGGCAATATCTCGGGCCGGTGCCTTTAATCTGCCCGCTGTAAAGCGGGCTCCTGTGTAAGTTTGCGCGGATAATATCGTGCGTCCTTTCGTTCGTATAGGTCAGGAAACACGGATACTGCTCTTTCGGCTCTCCCTTTGTCAGGAACGAAAAATACTCGGGATGCTCGTCGCCGTACTGCGTCTCCGTCTTCGAAAAATCTATCGTGCGGCGGTCCACTCTCGCGGGCGTCCCCGTCTTAAAGCGCTGCAGCTTAAGCCCGAGCTCCGTCAAGTCGAGCTTGTCCGCCGGGAACAGGCCCGATGGCCCGGACGATACGCGATGTTCTCCTATTATCACGCTGGCTTTTAAGTATACGCCCGTGCACAGCACGACGGCTTTCGCCTCGTACTCAGCCCCGAGATTCGTCTCGGCGCCCGCGACCCTGCCGTTTTTCATTATTATGCGCGTTACTTCCGCGCTCGTTAAATAAAGGTTGTCGGTGTTTTCGAGCGTCCATTTCATCACGCGTTGGTACAGCTTTTTGTCCTGCTGAGAGCGGAGCGATTGCACCGCCGCGCCTTTAGAAGTATTGAGCATCCTTATCTGCATATATGAAGCGTCGGCACAAAGCCCCATCTGGCCGCCAAGCGCGTCGATTTCGCGCACTAAGTGCCCTTTGCTCGTGCCGCCTATCGACGGGTTGCACGCCATGAGCGCTATGCCGTCGAGATTTATCGTGAGCAGCAGGGTCTTTTGCCCCAGGCGCGCGCACGCAAGCGCGGCTTCGCATCCGGCGTGCCCCGCGCCCACCACTATTACGTCGTATTTCCCTGCCGTATACCCCATGCTATTTCCCCAGACAGAATTTTTCGAATATACTGTCTATTATCTCTTCCGTTACGGTGACGCCCGTTATTTCGCCGAGGACGTTCCACGCATCTTTTAAGTCTACCGTTACGCAGTCAAGGTCCGCTGTCTCAAACGCGCCGATGGCGGATGCCAGGCTGCCCCTTGCCGAGTTCAGTATATCAAAATGCCTCTCGTTCGTTATCACGACGTCCGCCTCGCCCGCCGCCGCGGGAGGCTCGATAAGGCCGAGTATCTTTTCCCTGCCTTCGCCCTTCAGCGCGCTTACTGTGACCGCTTCCTTCCCAAACACGGCTTTAACCTCTTCTGGGGACGTCCTGTCGGGCAAGTCGCTTTTGTTGAGCATGATCACCGTGTCGTCCCCCAGCGACGAAAATATTTCCCTGTCCTCGTCCGTTATGCCTTCCGACGCGTCCAGCACGAACAGCGCAAGGTCGGCCTCGCTTGCGGCCTCTTTTGCGCGCGCTATGCCAATATGCTCCACCTCGTCGGCTCCTTCGCGTATGCCCGCCGTGTCTATGAGCCGTATGAGAACTCCGTCTTTAATAAATAGATCGTCTACGGCGTCCCTCGTAGTTCCGGGCACATGCGTAACTATCGCCCTGTCTTTTCCGAGCAGCATGTTAAACAGCGACGATTTGCCCACGTTAGGCCTGCCTGTTATCGCTACCGTGAATCCACCCAGCAGCATACGGCCGGAACCGAATGTGTCAGCTAGGGTATTCACCTCGTCTTTTGCTTTTATGATAAGCGGAAGCGCGTCCCGCTTTATGTCCGCCTCTATGTCGTCCTCAGGGTAGTCTATCCCGGCCTCTATTATAGCAAGCGCGTCCGTAAGATTTCGCTGTATAGCCGTTATGTTTGCGAATAACCCGCCCGAGAGCTGCCGCAGCGCAGCGCCCGCGCCCGCCGCCGACGAGGCGCCTATAAGCTCCATCACCGCGCCTGCCGCCGACAGATCCATCTTGCCCGCCAAAAACGCCCGCTTTGTGAACTCCCCCGGCTCGGCAAGCCGGGCGCCGCATTCCGAGAGCGCGCGCATTATGCCCGATACCGTTACCTGGCCGCCGTGGCAGTGGATCTCGGCCATGTCTTCGCCGGTATATGACTTCGGCGCGTAAAACCGTACGGCCATAACTTCGTCTATGCGTTTGCCGTTATGTTCTATATATCCGTGATAAAGTTTCGCGTGCTCGTTTCCGCCGCCGGTAAACACCGCGTCAAGCGCGCGAAAAGCATCGCTTCCCGATATCCTTATTATGCATATAGCCCCGCCCGCCGGAGCAGCCGGAGCGAATATAGTCTCGCTGTTTCTTTCCATGTTTTTAACCTTTGTTTTTGCTTATAACGCGCATATAATATCATAGTTTTGCCGTTTTGCACATACGCTTGACCCTGAGCCCGTCTGCATATAAAAAGAAGACGGTTTTCCGTCCTCTTTTTAATAATTTATACCCATTTATACAGAAAACAAATCACTCGTTTTCCGGCTCATTTTCGGAGAGCATCTCCGCTCTGAACGACTCCACTATTTCAGCAGCACGTTTCAGGTCGTTTTCGCCGACGTATATGTCCTTGCCCATGAAGCTGCTGCCCATCAATGCTTCCATATACAGCCCTGGGTCGCTGTCCGTCATCCAGAACGGTATGCCTTCCTCTTCGAGCACCGACGTGATATACGAGATCTCCACCGGCCCGGACACATTACAGAGGAACACCTCTTTTCCTGAGCTTTCAGCCGAAACTGGTTCTTCCGCCTTTGCCTCAGCGTTCCCTTCAGTTTTATCGACGAGCTTACTTCCGCAGTCGGCGCATTTCTTAACGCCATTCATATATTCTGTTCCGCATTTCGGGCACAAGGGCATTTTGCTCACATCCTTTTTACATCGAATATAATTATTCCTGTTCCAGCAGGTCTTCATACACCGACCTGTCGGCAACGGGTACCGGCGTTCCGAGAGACGGTATGCCTATGCCCTCGGGCGAGTCGCTCATGTTCTGTATCAGCCATCTGCCGCCATATTCTATGACCGAAATTCCACCGACATAAAACTTTCCGTTATATTGATACAGCACTTCTCTTGACTGTATGTCATCCGCTCCGAATATCTCTGCCCATTTCTTACGCATTTCACCGAAGAGTTCACTATCGTGTCCTTTGAGTTTTCCGATATCGACTAATACGAGCCCGCTTATTTTTGCGGGGTCAAGTAACTTTATCAAATCGTCGGGTGTTTGACCATTTTTCAGCTTGCGAGAATCAATGCCTAACACAAGGAAATTGAACTCTTCAGGAAGATTGAATGAAACGGTAAAGCATGCCATCTGCTTCAGTATCCGCTCCTCAAGTCTATTAGCGTTGGAAGTGACATACAGCTCATATTCCGAAGGCAGATATGATTCACCTCGGATTGGCTCTATAAATTGTCTTTGCTCAACGCCGGCTTTATAATTGTAGCCTTTAGCTATCTCGTTTATCGAACACGCGCTTAGAGCTCCCTCATAATCTCCGGCTGCAAGCCGCTCAACGAAGTATTTTATAGCGTCTTCGGGCGTAGAAAAGCTTTCGGAAGCAACCGCCTCCACTGAAGCTCCTGAATTGACCGTTAGCGAGAGCACGAGCGCAACCGCCAGTATAACCGAAAGCGCCCCGAACAACAGCGCAGCAGCGTTCCGTTTTATAGGCTTTTGCATAGGCTCATCGTTCGACTTTTCTACAGCTTCCGGCAGAGCATTCCCGCAGCCGGCGCATTTAGTTACACCTTCTGTATATTCAGTTCCGCATTTCGGACATAAAGGCATTTTACTCACATCCTTTTTGTATATTAAATCATTGTTTCCCGTTTATCAACTCATAGAACTGTGCCGTATCGGAGATCTTCCGCGGTATCCAACCGTATGTTGTATCCCTCATGTCTTGTATCATCCATCTGCCGTTGTATTTTATGACAGTGAATCCGCCGATATAATAGTCTCCGTTATATTTATACAGCACTACTCTGGCCTGACCGTCATCCGCGCCGTATTCAGCTGCCCACTCTTTTAAGACCCCGGGCATATTGCTGCCTTCGTGCCGGAACTCTTCTCCTATTTCGATAAGCTCAAGCCCGCTTATTTTGAGGGGTCAAGGGCGTCTATCAGGCCTTCGGGTATTTTGCCATTCTCAAGCTTTTGAATAGACATACCATTTACGAGGTAATCATACTCTTCCGGAAGATTGAATGAAACGGAAAAGCCCGCTATCTGCATCAGTATCCACTCCTTAATCTTGTCCGCGTTATAAGCGACATACAGATCATATTCAGAAGGCAGATACAACGCCCCCGTGATCGTCTCAACGGTTTGTCTTTTTTCCACTTTAGCTATATAGTCATAACCTTTGGCCATCTCATTTATCGCGCACGCGCTCAGCGCTCCCTCAATATCGCCTGCTTTTAGCCGCTCAACGAAATATTTTATCGCGTCTTCGGGCGTAGAAAAGCTCTTTGGTTCTGCAGCCCCGCCTGCCGTTCCTAACACTCCTGTCAGTGAGATAACGAGCGCAGCCGCCAGCACAATCGAAAGCACCCCGAACGCAAGCGCAACTATATTTAGCTTTTTCGGCTTTGTCGCAGTTGCCCTGCCGTTTACCTTGCTTCCTTTGTCTTTACTAAGAGCGCTTCCGCAGTAAAGGCAAAACGCTCTGCCCTGCTCGTTATCTTTACCGCAATTACCGCAGACCATAAACGTACCCCCTCTTTTTACTTCCACATTATTCTATAATAATATGCAAATACTTTCAATATCTATCCTTATACAATAAAAATACCGCGGTATAGCAGTACTTTCATATTAACCGGTCTTTTATTGCAGCATATCTTCATACGCCGACCTGTCTGCAACGGGTATCGGCGTGCCTAAAATGGAGATTCCCGCGAGCGAGTCGCTCATGTTCTGTATCATCCATCCGCCGCTGTATTCTATTATAGTAAACCCGCCGATATAAAGCTTTCCGCCGTATTCATAAAGCACAGTCCTGAACTGAATGTCGTCAGCGCCGTAGATCTTTGCCTGTTTCTTCTGCATCTCGCGGTTGCGTTCGTCATCGTGCTTAGGCGCCTTTCCGATATCCATCAGTTTAAGCCCGCTCAGTTTTGACGGGTCAAACTGCTCTATAATACCGTCCGGCAGTTTCCCGTCCTTCAACATGGTAGTCTGGCCGTTGATGATCCCGCTGTTTTCCCCTGAAAGATTGAATGATATCGCAAAGCACACCATTTGCGTTAACACCTGCTGCTCAAGTTTGCTCCTGTTGTATTCTATGTATTGTTTATATTCGGATGGCATGTATGATACCCCTACCGGCATCAGCGCCTGTATCCGCTCCGCAAACGCTTTATAGTCGAACCCTTTTGCCATTTCGTTTATAGCGCACGCGCCGATCGCCCCGTCAAAATCTCCCGCTTTCAGGCGATCCACAAAGTAATTTATTGCGTCTTCCGGAGTGCCGAAGCTCTTTGAGGCAACCGCCCCGCCAGCCGCGCCTGCCGCTCCCAGCACTCCCGTAAGCGAGAGCGCAAGCGCTATCGCCAGCACGACTGAAAGCGCGCCTAATGCTATCGCCGCGATGTTTTTCTTTTTATGCGCTGCATATACCGCTGTCGGTCCATCGCTTTGTCCTGCAGCGGCTGCAAGCGGACTCCCGCAGCCTATGCAGAACGCCGCGCCGTATTTGTTCTCTTTTCCGCAATTCATGCAATTCATAATTTTGCCTCCTTTAATTATTCCCGCATCATATTTTTATTTTTAATATGGCGGGATAATACTTAAAACCGTTTAATCAGCCTGTACAGTTATGCTTATACTGTCCGCTGTGTCGATAAACACATTGCTGAAAAACTGCTCATATGACAAATTCATGTCGGTGTAATACTTATCGATGCAGCTGCCGAGTATATTTCCGGCCTCCTGGTCTACAACGGATTTGGCTTTCTTCCCTACGGTAAACCAGTACCTGTAAGAATAGTCGTTTTCGAACAACACCAAAAGCAAATGAGCCTCATCGGTGAACAGTTCCGTATATTTCGATTCCGCAAACGCCTGCATATCAGCCAGTGCCGGCGCTTCAGAAGAGCCGTTTATTGAACCTGTCAGGTAGACATACGGCTGTACTCCGGTCCTGTAATAAAAATACAACAGCCCGGGAAGCAGTTCCGATTCATCGGGCAAACGCCCAAGTTCATCCGTATAATAACCTGTTTTATTAATACCCGGTCCGCTTAACACCCCAAGCAGTGAAAGTGTAAGAAGTGCTGCAAGTATGATGGAGAGTACGCCTAACGCAGTTGCAGGTACGTTCTTCTTTTTTGGTCCGGCCTGCATGGTTTCGATATGCGCTTTCGCGGCATTGGTAAGCGGATTACCGCAGCCCGCGCAAAACGCCGCGCCGTCCCGGTTCCCTTTTCCGCAATCCTCACAGTGCATACACATACCCCCATAGTTACTTCCACATTATTCTATTATAATTTTCGCATACTTTCAATATTTACTGCCCATATAAAATACCGCGTTTTATGCGGTACTTTTCATGCTCATTCCGCGGTTTTCGAAAGTTCTATCACCTTTTTTGCTATCTCCCGCATGGCGACCCGTGAATCCATGCTCATCTTCTGTATCCTTCTGTAAGCTTCCGCTTCCGATACGCTCTTTTTTTTCATCAGTATGCCCTTTGCCTGCTCTATGAGTTTGCGATCGTCGAGCTCGCGCTTTAAGCGCGAGAGTTCGCTTTCGAGCTTTCCCAAACGCCTTCTGTTCTGCAATATGAGATCGAGCGTATTAAGCAGAGAGTCTACGCTCACCGGCTTGGGGAACATCGTTATATCGTAGTCTTCGATAACGTCGCCGCAGAACTCCCGCTGCACGTTCGTAACGAACAGCACCACACTGCACAGGTTTTCGTCGCCTATTATCGTCGCTACCTTCAGCCCCGTGATATCGGGCATATCAAAGTTGATAAGCAATATATCCGGCTCGAACGACCTTACCTTCCTTATCGCCTCGCTGCCCGACGTACATATCTCTTCGACAACAAAGCCGTTTCGCTGCAGCGCGTATTTGATTTTCTCACCCGCCCCGATGTTCTGAAGAGCTATGACCGCTTTTGGCCCCATCGATCCTCCCGACAGCGACTACGCTGCTTTTAACCATTTTATGCAATCACAATTTATAATATAAAAAAAGACGCTTACTCACACATACCCATAAATAAACGATTGGGATTCAGATAAACGCCTTTGTCGATCTGGTTCGATTATAACATATACTTATACTATTGCAACAGCCCGGATAGCCCAATGATCATATATCTTCCACGACCTTTTTGGGCACCCTCGAAAACAGCGGGCTTACGGATTCCTTCTCGTGTATGCGCAGCACCGCTTCCGCAAACAGCGGGGCAACGGATATCTGCACAAACTTCTCGCAGTTCGCTATATACGGGTTCTTTACGCTGTCGGTGCCTATTACCATCTCGATGCAGCTGTCTTCTATTGCCTTTATGCCCTTTTCGCGGACTATCACATGAGATATTCCCGCTATTATGCGTTTTGCACCGTTCGCCTTAAGCATATTGGCTATATCCACAAGCGTTCCGCCCGATACGGTAAAATCGTCTACTATAAGGCAGTTCTTGCCCTTTACGTCGCCTATAACGTTCATGACCTTTGCGTTTTCGTCATGGCCTGATCTTGTTTTGTCGCCAATCGCGACCGAAACGCCCAGGTAATCGGCATACTTTCTTGCCGTTTTCGCATACCCCGCGTCGGGTGAAACGACGCACAGGTTTTCTACTATATCAAGCCCTTTTATGTATTCGCACATTATGGGGAGCGAAAGCAGATGGTCGACCGGCCCCTTGAAAAACCCCTGTACTTGCGGGCTGTGAAGGTCCATAACCACTATCCTGTCGGCGCCCGCGAGCTCTATGCTCTCGGCGCACACCCTCGCGCGTATGGATACCCTGGGCTCGTCCTTTTTATCGCCTTTCGCGTAGCTGAAATACGGTATTATAGCGGTTACTGAGTTCGCGCTCGCGCGCTTTAATGCGTCCATCCAGAACAGTATCTCTACAAACTCGTCGTTAGGCCTCATGCCTATAGGCTGCACGACATACACGTCTTTGTTGCGGACGGTCTCTTTTATCCTTAAAAATATGTTTCCGTCTGAAAAGTTGATGACTTCCGAGTCTCCAAGTTCGCTTCCGAGATATTTGCACATCTTCCTGGCGAAGCCTATTCCCGAAGAACCTGCAAATATCTTGATGTCGCTTACATATGAATCCAAATCTCTACCCCGCTTTTATCGCCCGGGCACTAAATTGTCAGCCCTGAATGCAAGCCTCCTGCAATTTAGTGCCCGGGACCCCGTATTAAAAACTTCTCTTCAGTGATTATTTTAACACTAAACAGAGACACATTCAATATAATGCGCGCCCGAAACGGTTATAAATGTTCTGTTATCAATTAAAATAAACCGCCGGGCTTAATCTGGTCGACGTACTTATGTTTTTAACAAATCAAAACGTTACTTTTACTTATTAATCTTTAGCTTTTTTGGATCATCAGCCATATATCCCCGTTAAAACGCGCACGCTTTCGGCAAGATATTCTCCGCCGCGCTTTTCGCCGCCCAATTCTACCGCGGGTTTCGCGCTGCCGTGAAAATCGCTGCCCGCCGTAACGAACAGCCCGTACGATCTTGCAAGGCTCTCATACTCTCTGCACTGCCCGTCGCTGTGGGCGGGGTGGTACGCCTCTACGCCCCAGAAACCCATATCTTTAAGATTCGGAAAAAGCGATCCGAGCGTTTCGCCTTTTATGAGCCCCGGGTGCGCAAGCACGGGCAAGCCGCCCGCTTCCCTGATAAGGCCGGCCGCGCCCTGCACGGTTATCTTCTCAAACGTGACATAATACGGCGAATGCCTCGAGAGAAACGCTTTGAACGCTTCCTTGTAGCTTGAAGCGCAGCCTTTTTTAACGAGCGCCGCGGCTATGTGCGGCCTACCTATCACCTTTCCGCCGCACTCCGCCTTCACGTCTTCCAGCGTGATACCGATACCCGCAGAATTTAAATTCTTTATCATGTTTTCGGCCCGGTGCTTTCTCAGCTGCGTAACTCCTTCTATGTGTAAAATAAGAGGGGCGCTGCGCCAGTCGATACCGAACCCCAGCACGTGTACTTCGCTTTTATACTTCGAAGCAAGCTCGATGCCCGGTAAGACTGTTATTCCCGTTTCGGCCGTTATCTCTTCATACCCGCGGCATTCGTCGTGGTCGGTTATCGCTATCAGTCCGAGGCCTTTTTCTTTTGCCATCCGCACTATATCAGGCGGCGTATAGTCCCCGTCCGAGAACGAGGTGTGCACATGCATGTCAATATTCATCTTTTCGCCTTTTCAATTACCTTCCGCATAAATCTTTCTTCGTCAATTATATAACGGATATGTTTTGCCTCGCCTATCTTCTCGCGCTCGTCGAACGCCTCGATATCGAATTCGAGCCTGCGCCCCTCCGCGGCAACAAGCACTGCCTTTGCCCAAACTTTCATGCCTGCGGGCGTCGCCGCGATATGCTTTACGTCTATAGCAGCGCCTACGGTCGACTGCCCTTTTTCAAGGTGCGGCTGTACGGCGGTAAAAGCCGCGCTCTCCATAAGCGCTACCAGCGACGGCGTCGAAAACACTTCCGCCGCGCCGCTTGCCGCTTTACCAGCCGTATCCGCCGCCTCAACTGTTCTCTCTGATCTTGCGCTCAGTCCTGCTTTTATTTCCATGTTTACCCCCCTGTGTGCGGTTTACGGCGTCAGCAGTTCCTTCGCTATCGTAAACTTTACCTTCCCTTCGTCCGGCGCGGCGTCGACCACCACGAGGACCAGCCTTTTATAATTCCCGCTCGTCCAGAAACACGCGAACCACGATATCTCCCTTTTCTTGTCTATCTCGGCGGTCCCGGTCTTGCCCGCGAGCCCTATTCCCGGTATATTCGCGTAATGGCCGGTGCCGTGGCTGCTCTTTATCACGTCTTTCATCAAAGGAAGCAGCTTGCTAAGGCTGCTTTGGGAAACGGCGCTTTTCTTCCAGACCGCAGGCGCGTTTTCCTTTACGGTAACGTAATCGAAACCTTCGGTGCGGCACATCTTTTCCACGAGCATAGGCTGCATCATATCGCCGGTGCCGTTCGCGAAAGCCGTATACATCGCGGCCATCTGTATGGGTGTTACCAGTATCTGCCCCTGCCCGTAGCCCATCTCCGCAAGCAGCCTCCTGTCCATGCTCCTGTCGTCGTTCTTTATATTCGCTTCGCCTGCCTTGATATCGAAAGGTACGGCTTCTTCCATGCCTATGCGTTTTAAATAATCGATGAGTTTTTCGCTGCCCAGCTGCATGGCTGTGAACGCGAAATATATGTTGTCGGAGTGGATGAGGGCGTTGCTCAGTTTTAAGGGCGTTCCCGAATCATCGACGCGCTTTATCTTCTTCCACGGCCAATAACCGTCGGGGAGCCAAAAATTATTGATTATCCTTCCGGTAAAAACCGTTTCCGGGGTTATCGCTCCGTTCTCCAACGCAGCCGTAGCGGTAAAAGGCTTTATCACGCTGCCCGGAGGATACAGGCCCTGAGTCGCGTATGAAAACATAGTCATCGTTTCAAGCTGCTCCTGGGATACGGGATATGTGAACAGGTTATCGTCATACGAGGGATACGACGCCATAGCTTCCACGTATCCCGTGGAAGCGTCCATAACGATAGCCGCGCCCGATTGGCCCTCTTTAAGATTGGTTTTCAGCGCGTCATACGCGCGCCGCTGAAGATCCGGCTTTATCGTAAGGCGCAGGTCCTCCCCCTGCTGCACCGGGTCTTCGAACAGCGTTCGCACATTGTCTCCCCATTTGTTCTCAATATATACTATTTTCCCGTCCTTGCCGCGCAGTTCGGATTCATATTTATATTCGAGCCCGGTAACGCCTATCCTGTCGGACGCGGTATACCCTTCGGGGATATTCTCTTTGATAAACGACGTATAGCCCGCTATATGCGAGGCAGCCTCGCCCATCGGGTAACTCCTGACAGGCGTATACAACTTGTCGTCTATACCGAGGCCGGGCACGGCGAGTATGCTCTGCCTTTGCTCTTCGGTAAGCCCGGTCTTAGAAAACGAGCCCAGCGATACCATCCTTATGTCTTCCTGCACCGCGGAATTGAACATATCGACAAGCCTGGAATGCGCTATGCCCGTTATCGGCCCCACTGCGTTTTCGACCGCTGTTATGTCCTGCACCTTCGTAACGTCCATGTATATAGTATCCGCGAATGAGTTTTGGGCTATAAGAGAACCGTCAGCGCCGAACATTTCGCCGCGCGTCGCTTTAAGAGTCTTAACGCGCACAACAGATCCTTCCTCCATCTCAGGGAATATAAGGGAATGATCCCACAGCACGACGCATTTTTCCCCTTTGAACCCGGCTCTCAGCGTAAAATCGTTTGTCAGATCCCCGTAATCTTCGGTCTTATAAATCGCCGTGTACGTGTACGTGCCGTCTTCGTCAGGCCCGGCGAGATCGTCGATAATTATATCCGTAACGCCCAGGCCTTCAAATATGTTCTTATACTTCTCAATAAAATCCTTTTCACTGATATCCGGCTTGGGGGCGGCAAGCGAATACATAGCTTTATAGTCTTTCGCCTTAAAGCTTTCGAGATATTTGCTTATATCATATGAGCCGGCTTTGCTTTGGGCGCAGGAGGAAAGAAAACATATCAGGGCAAGAAGCGCCAATAATTTAAGTTTTGTACGCATAGTATGATTATACTATGCAGGGGTTTGTATGTACAGGAATACGGATGCGGCAAGGGAAAGTTTACAAACGGGAGCGTTTACCACGGCCACACAGTATACTCCTGAAACTTAAAAAGCTTCAGCCTCGCGCCCGATTGCCCTACTATCTTCGTCCCGTTTTGCACGCCTTTTTTGATGTGCTTTAACAGCGTTCCGCTCGCGCCCTCGAATTTGGACGGGTCCTGCACTGCCTGCGCCGCTGGCACGATATAAAACGCCCGCACCCTTTTTTCATATACTTTGCCGTTTTCCGTATACTGCTTCGTTATCATCGGCTTATGCGTATATGTTGTTATGAACCCCGCGGAATCTATGGAGACTGCTCCGTTCTCCCCGCGCATAAGCTTTATTATGGCAAGCATGCCCGTCTCGCAATGCCCGCCGCCCGTAGCCTGATGGTAAAGCTGGTTCGATACGAAATTCCCTATCGAATAATATATCAGCACGTTTTTGCCTGTTACAGGCGACGTGTATTCGTCTACGTTCTGCAGCACGTGCGGATGGTTGCCTATTATGAGGTCAACGCCCAGGTCTGCTATGCGCTCCGCTTCTTTTCTTTGCAGCTTGTTGTTTTTAAGCTGGTACTGGGAACCCCAGTGCATGAACGCCACAACGAAATCAGCGCCCATGCCGCGCAGGGCTTTTATCTCTTCCGACATCGCGGCGTATCCCGCTTCGTACCCGCCGTCTTTATGATTCATGCAGTTTAGGTACGGTTCCGTGTATACCGGATATCCGCGGTTAGTGGTGTTCGCAAAATTAACGAACCCCACCTTTATGCCGCTGCTTTCGACTAGCGCGTATTTTGGCTCATCTTCAGCGGACGCCGTGCCGATAACGTTAAACCCAAGGCCCCGAAGGTATGTTGAGCTGCGTTTATACGCTTCCTTCCCCTGGTCGAGCGTATGGTTGTTGGCCGTCGCGACAACGTCGAATCCGGCGTAAGCAAACGCGTCCGCAATGCTGTCGGGAGTGTTGAAGCGCGGGAACCCCTTGTATGGCGGTTTTCCGGAAAGCACCGTTTCGAGGTTTATCGCGGCTATATCGGCCGAAGACACAATATCCCGTACATACTTATAATCGCCGGTAAAATCGTAAGACGAACCGAACCTGTGGCTTGCGATCTGGGAGCCGAACGTTATTACATCTCCCGCAAACAGGAGCGTCGCGCTTTCTGGCACGGGCGGCTCAGTCGGAGAAGGGGCCGGCGTTTCAGACGGCTCAGGCGCCGGAGCAGCCGTGGGCGAAGCGGACAGGACGGCCGTATTTTCAGGAGATCTTTCTATTTCTGCAAAAGCTTCCTGTCCGCATCCGGGCAGACAGAATAGCGCGGCGGTAAAAAGGACCGCCGTTATTACATGTACGGCCTTATTGAGAAATCTATGCATATAACACCTTTCGGGGTAAATTAGTCTCGGTGTTATAATTCGTCATTTATCGATATATTCCTCTATTCAGGGCGAAAATGCTATCTCTAAGGTTTCATTTGTCAGTATAATGATTCCCCGGTCACGTTCGTGGGTATTTCATATGCAGGCTTAGCCCTATAATACTGGCATCGCCTCAAGGCGTACTGGGCAGTTGTCATTCGCAAGGTTTGCTGGGGTTTGCCTATTTTATTTAGTGGACAATATACATGTATTATCAGTTACTACTTTCTTGGCTTCCCCTGGAGGGGAAGCTGTCAGACACTAAATTGCCAGCCCCAAAGAAAAGACCCGCAATCTAGTGTCTGACTGATGAGGTGTAAAACTATTTTTGTCTTTATATAACACCTCATCCGGCGCTACGCGCCACCTTCCCCTCAAGGTGAAGGCTTTATCCTCTTAATTTTTCAATCATAAACTCTTTATTAATATAAAAGATATATTCTCCATAGCTTAAGCCTTTTGGAACCCCGCGTCTAACGCGGGGTTTTCTTATAATAATGATTCCCCGGTCACGTTCGTGGGTATTTCATATGCAGGCTTAGCCCTATAATACTGGCATCGCCTCAAGGCGTACTGGGCAGTTGTCATTCGCAAGGTTTGCTGGGGTTTGCCTATTTTATTTAGTGGACAATATACATGTATTATCAGTTACTACTTTCTTGGCTTCCCCTTGAGGGGAAGCTGGGCAAATTGTCAATTCAAGTGCAACAC
>CAZDZY010000058.1:0-18801 GCA_964510055.1 uncultured Christensenellaceae bacterium | reverse complement strand
CATTGAAATAGGTGCTTTTGTGGGTGATGGCATGTATGAAGATCATGGCGGTTGTCCTTCTGGTGGTGTGGTTGTTAAAATTGGCTACATTTCTGGAAAACAATGTATTGTGGTAGCTAACGATGCTACTGTAAAAGCAGGAGCTTGGTTTCCAATTTGTAATGACATGGTACGGAGGTATACTGGCGTCATCTGTCGTCGCATTCCCCCTTATGTACAGAACGGCGCGCGGAGCTTTCGAAAGTTTTGACGAGACGCTCAGTTGGAGCGGCAGGACGCTTGGCCTTTCCAATACGTTTATTTTCTGGCGCATAATTATGCCAGCCTGTAAGCAGGGAATACTTGCCGGAGTGGTGCTCGCTTTCGCACGTGCGCTTGGAGAATACGGAGCGACAAGCATGCTTGTGGGCTATATACCGGGCAGAACAGCTACCATATCGACAACGGTTTATCAATTGTGGCGTACAGACGACGAAACCGGCGCTCTTACATGGGTGCTGATAAACCTTGCCATAAGCGCTATTGTCCTTCTTATAGTAAACCTCCTCGATCGAAAGAATAAAAGAAGAGGGCAGACAACATGAGCCTTTACGTGACAGCAAAAAAACGGCTCGGAGATTTTTTCCTTGATATAGAGCTCTCATCCGAAAAAGGCATTGCGGGGCTACTCGGCGCATCAGGATGCGGGAAAAGCCTTATGCTGAGGATAATTTCAGGAATAGTTAAACCCGATATTGGAAAAGTCATTCTAAACGGAACGACGCTTTTTGACAGCGAAAAACATATCGATCTTGTTCCGCAGAAAAGGCGGGTCGGCTATCTTTTTCAGAATTACGCACTGTTTCCGAATATGACGGTCGAGCAAAACATAGCATGCGGACTGCATCATGAAAAAGATAATATGATATGCAAAAAAGCAATCGGCGAAATGATTGAAAAAATGCGCCTGGGCGGACTGGAAAAACGCCGTCCCCATCAATTATCAGGCGGGCAGCAGCAGCGAACCGCACTTGCTAGGATACTCGTAGGCAGCCCCGAGATTCTTCTCCTCGATGAGCCGTTCAACGCTCTCGACAGCAATCTTAAAGAACAGCTGCAAATGGAACTGCGGAGCATATTAAGAACTTTTAATAAAGACACATTACTTGTGACACATAATCGTGATGAAGCATATAGGCTCTGTAAAACCCTTGCGCTTATGGATAACGGACGAATAATAGGTGTTGGTGGAACTAAGGAAATCTTTGCTGACCCCGGTACACGCTCCGGCGCAACGCTTACAGGGTGCAAAAACGTAGTAGAAGCAAGAAAAGCGGACAATACGCTTGTGGAGGTCCCTGTATGGGGAGTAATATTAGACACGGGGAGACCTGTGCCAGACAGCCTTTGTGCAATTGGCATTAGGGCTCATTATTTCGGTGCTGAAATAGAAAAAAACTCATTTCCTGTCCGGATAATCGAAGAAATTGAGGAACCCTTTGAATGGACGATCAAATTCATGTATGAAAGACAGAATGAAAACAGCGTGCCGATTTGGTGGCGTATAGCCAAAGGCCAACGACCGACGGAGATACCTAAAACGCTTGGAATAGCGCCGCAAGACGTATTACTGTTATATAAATAACTTATACATCTGAAGGCGTACATTGAGCGAGGATTTTATTTTGGCGCAAACGCTCATATGCGCTGCTGTGGAATTGATATTAAAAGAGCTGGGATACTGTTCCGCGCCTTTTAAATAGTGACCTTCCAGTTGAAAGAACTTCATCAGATTTTTTTATCCAGCATCCTAAGGGGATGTTACCCTAAGGCGAAACCGGTTGTTTTTGTATTAATATCAACATAATAATTGCCTATAATCGTGGTTAACTGCATTAATTTCCTTTTCGTTGTTATCGTTCAATGATCTTAATATTGATATGCGGGAACACTTTGCCAATCCGTTTCTTTTCGAACAATACCACTAAATTTAATATACCCGCCGACCAACTAAGCATTCGTCAACATAAAAAATCATTTGTGAAGGCATGGCCGCTACAAGCAGCCCTTAAATGCTCCAAAGAGCTGTCGAGGGCGAAGGGAACGGATTGAAAGACAACTCAACCAGCCCTCATAATAACCAGTATAGCATTTTAGGGCTTTAGCACCTCAAAAAAACAAATCGCCCAATACTCTATACAAGTATTAGGCGATTGCGGTTTTTAGTGGTGGAGGCGAGCCGCAACTGATTCATACCACAGCTGCTATATATTGTAGTGTTTAATCTTAGTTACCCCTTATTATCTGAACCGATTTGCTGCACCCGAACCGCTGAGCACCCGCAGCCATGAGTTCGCGTACTCTCGCGGCGCTTGAAATCCCGCCGTCTATTTTTATGCCTATTCCGTCGCCCAGCACCCCGCGCACGAACCTTACGTCCTCTGGCGTAGCCTTATTGCCCGTAAGCGCATTCGATATCTTAACGTAATCCGCACCTGAGGCCTTAGCAATATTCAGCGCTGTCCTTTTCTCATCATCGGTGTATACCGATTGCTCATAGATAGCCTTTACTTTAGCTCTGCCCCGCGCTATATCGACTATCTCTTTTAAGTCACGCAAAGCAGCTTCAGTCTCGCCGTTCTTTATCGCGAGTATGTTCATGGCCACGTCGAGTTCTTCGGCGCCGTTCTTTATTGCTTCCCTCGCTTCCGCCGCCTTCGCGGCAGTCGAAGCCGCTCCGTGCGGGAACCCGACAACAGTACAAACTTTTACGCCGCTTCCCCGGAGCTGCTCTGCCGCAAATGAAACGTAATAAGGAGATACACAAACGTTTGCCATCCTGCACTCCCTCGCTTCGCCGCAGGCTTTAATTATTTTATCGGCCGTTATGTCAGGATTCAGTACACTGTGCTCAATAGTATCCGCCACATCGGCGCCCGAATCCTTTACCGGGACGCCTTCGGTTCCGCACTGCTGAGCCCTGACGCGCGCCAAAACCTCTTCGGTGACCTTTGCCACGATAGCCTGTATATCCATTTTCTACACCCTTTCAAACACAAACAGTCTCACCCTCAAAAGAGTAATGGTCTACCACACCGCAGACTGTCCAGTCTGCGACCGCCTTTTCTCCCAGTATCATTATCGTTGCGCCGCCGTCAACGTTTACAAGCACGATATCTCCCGCTCCGGCATCTGCAGCGTCAAAGGCTATCTGACGCGTGCCATACGGTTTTTTATCAAGCCCAATAAACTCGACGATCAAAAGTTTTTTTCCGCAATGAGATTTATCTTTTACGGTTGAGATGACGTTCCCGACTACTCTTCCCAGCAGCATCAATTATCTTCCTTTCATTCTTTCGGAAGTATGCCTTCGACGTCGGCGTGCGGGCTCGGTATTACGTGCACGCTGAACAATTCGCCGATCCTCTTTGCCGCCGCCGCTCCCGCGTCTACGGCTGCCTTGACCGCTCCGACGTCTCCGCGCACCATTACAGTAACGAGCCCCGAGCCGACCTTCTCTTTGCCAATGAGCTTAACGTTCGCTGCCTTTACCATCGCGTCGGCCGCTTCTATAGCCCCGACGAGACCTCTTGTTTCGACCATGCCTAAAGCCTGTTTTTCCATGATTTAACCCCTTTCAAATCTCTTCGTTCAGTTTGTCTATAAACCCGATAATAGCCGAATCTACAGGAATGATCCTGCGATCCCGAAAAGGAAGCGTCGCTTCTTTTTTGCCGATAAGGTACACAAAATCGCCCTGTCCGGCCTCGTAAGTGCCGTCCGCCGAAACCTCAAAACCTTTAGGCACTCCGTTCTCAATGAGCTGCACCACCAGCAGTTTCACGCCTTTCAGGTTTTCGTCTTTTACCGTGCTTACTACCGAACCGACGATCTTCCCAACATACATGATTTAAGCCTTCTTCTCCGTTTTGGGCTTTTCCGCCTGCGGGAGTATGCCCTCAACATCGTCATGCGGGCGCGGTATAACGTGCACGCTCACGAGTTCTCCTACCCGCTTCGCGGCTGCTGCCCCCGCGTCGACAGACGCCTTTACCGCTCCTACGTCTCCCCTTACCAACACGGTAACGAGCCCGGAGCCGACCTTCTCTTTGCCTACGAGCTTAACATTCGCGGCTTTTACCATAGCGTCGGCGGCCTCTATTGCCCCTACGAGGCCTCTCGTCTCTACCATTCCCAATGCTTCTTTTTCCATTTACCTTTTTCTCCTTTATTATTGCAATGTAATTTGTTACAATAAATATTAATAAACGGCTTTCATTAAATCCGGATGCGGCGAGGGTATAACGGCCGTGCACGAGACCATCCCCGCGGCTTCCTCTGTTTTTTCCGCGACTTCAATCGCATGCTTCACTGCGGCGACGTCTCCCGTAAGCGTCACGAACGACTTTCCGCCAAGACCGCGCCCCAGCCGTATCTCTATAAGAGAGACGTCCGCGGATTTTACCGCGTAATCGGCGCATATGACGGACGACGCGAGCGAAAACGTCTCTATTATACCAAGCGCGCCCGGGTTCCCTATCTCGGAGGCTGCGCCCAGCGCCTGTATCACCTGGCTGTGGACATTAGGTATAACTATGCTGTCAACGAGCGTTTCTTCAGCAGTCTCCCTGCCTGCCTCTACAGAGGCCTTCACCGCCGCGACTTCGCCCGATACCATTACTATATACTTTCCGGCGCACGCCGTCTGTGCGGCCGCAAGCGTTACGTCCGCGGCTTTGAGCATCGCGTCGCCAGCCCTTATGCCTTTAGGTATGCTGTTTGTTTCCACCATTCCCAGCGCGTTCATTTAGTTTCCTTCTATCTCTATCATTGTTTCCGTAACTTTTACTGTCCCGGATATGCTTGCGTGAACGCATGCGCTCACGCCCTCAGCCGCTTCGGCAATAAGCTGCCCGCGTTCCACAAGCTCTCCGCTCCGCACTATCGGCCTCGCGGGAGCGCCTATATGCATCCTGAGCGGCAGGATAACCTTGCTTACTTTAAGCGGTTCTTCCACTAGCAACAGGTCCCTGTCGTATTTGTCTATACCCAGCCGAGCCTCAAAGCGCGATGTCGGCACCTTTATGTTATCGAGGCTTTCGCTCACCGGGTAAGGTATCTTCTTCTCCGGCTTTACGCCGTTCCTTACGAGTTCCTGTTTTACCCTCTGCATCATCCTCGATGGGGCGAGCGAGAAGTTGCACGCGTAAAACGTGCAGATACCGCAGTCGCAGCACGAGAACACTCCGTTTGCGTCCCCTATGCCCTTGGCGCCCAGCGCAAGTGCCCGCATCACCTTGTGCGGCTCGACCTTAAGGCCGAGTGCATTCCTCGGGCACATCTGCGTGCAGAAGCTGCACTGGCAGCATACGCTCCGGGCGAGCTTTATATCCTGCTCAAGGTTTCCGCTCTTCTTCTGTATCAGCGAGTGATCTTTGGGGAACACGAGTATTCCGCCCGTTGTCTTCGTTATCGGCTCGTCGATGTTTTCCGTGATCCTGCCCATAGCTGGGCCGCCGATTATGACCGAATACTGCGACATATCCTCCGGGCCACCGGCTGCCTCTATGAGCTTCCTGACCGGAGTCCCTATCGGGGCGGTGAATACCGCGGGGCTTTTCACTTCCCCGTTTACCGTGACGTATCTTTCGGTAACGGCTTTGCCCTCAAGGGCGTCCGCTATCTGCGACAGCGTTGCCGCGTTTTGCACCACCACGCCCACGTCGAGCGGAAGCCCGCCCGTCGGCACTACCTTGCCCGTCGCCTCATACACTATCTGCTGCTCATCCCCCGCGGGGTAAAAGCTCTTCATGAGCATCAGTTCTATGTCATTACAGTTTAATTCTCTTTTAAAAGCTTCGGCGGCTCTCTCATATTTCTTCTTTATGGCTATAACGCCGCGTTTTGCGCCCGCGGCTTCCATAGCGGCTTTAAGCCCCGCGACTACCCTGCCCGCGCTGCGCTCCATGAGCAGGCGGTCGCTGCGCAGCAGCGGCTCGCACTCCGCGCCGTTGCATATGACCGTAGCCGCGCTGCAATTGAGCTTGATATGTGTCGGGAACCCCGCGCCGCCCGCGCCTGTTATTCCGGCGTCTTTTATTGCCTTGAGTATCTGCGCTTTTTCCATCATACTATCCTGAAGTTGCCGTACAGCACGCATCTTCTCAGGCGCGTGAACGTACGGGCGCTCGTCACTCCTTCGCCCGTAGGCGTGGCTATCGTCAGCGACGCGAATCCTTCGCCGTTAAAACCGAGCCCCGCGTACGACGGGGCGTTCTTTACGAATATAGAGGTATTGAGCGCCTTGGCCGTCATCGAGAGATGCGATACGTTCTGCGAGTGCATCATTGCGGTGTGTTTGCACCCGTTCTCCGCTTTTACAGCCATGCGTATGGCTGTATCTATGTCGTTATCTATCCGGGCGATCCCGAGCACGGGCATGAGCAACTCCGTCGTTATGAACGGGTGGTCAGCCGGCACCTCGGCTATGACCAGCCTCGGCTCGCCGGTAAAGCTTACGCCCGCCGCGCGAAGTATGACGGATGCGTCCCTGCCGACGAACTCGCGCTTTGGGGAGAATCTGCCCTCTTTTTCGTTGAGCACGGCTTTGGCGACTTTGTCTATATCCGCCCCGGAGACTTTGAAAGCCCCGTGTTTTTGCATCTCAGCCATCAGCTGGTCGGCGACGGCCTTGAAAGCGAAAACTTCTTTTTCGGCTATGCACAGCACGTTGTTGTCGAAACTTGCGCCGTCGACTATGTCTTTCGCGGCCTGCGGTATGAGCGCGGTGTCGTCCACTATCACAGGAGGGTTGCCCGGGCCGGCGGCTATTACCTTTTTGCCCGTCTTCATAGCCACTTTGACGACGGCTTCGCCTCCCGTAATGGCTAACAGCGGGATATCCTTATGCTCCATTATCGCCTTACCTGTTTCGAGCGTAGGCTCTTTTACCGTGCATATGAGCGCCCCCGGGCCGCCAGCGGCGAAGATAGCTTCGTTGAGTATGCGCATGGCCTCGATAGACGCCTTCTTGGCTGACGGGTGCGGGTTGAACACCACCGCGTTTCCCGCCGCGATCATGCTTATCGAGTTGTTTATTATTGTAGACGTGGGGTTGGTGGACGGGGTTATCGCGCCTATGACGCCGAAAGGCGCGCGCTCGACTAAAGTGAGTCCGAAGTCTCCCGTAACGGCGTCCGAGGTCAGATCCTCTATGCCCGGTGTCTTCTCTATGGCCAGTTTGTTCTTCAATATCTTGTGCTCTACGCGGCCGTAGCCGGTCTCGCTGTGCGCGAGCTCAGAGAGGTGTTTTACGTTTTGCATAGCGGCCGCACGCATAGCGGTTATAAGCTTTCCACGCTGTTCGAGGCTCATCTTCATCAGCTGGGCTTGCGCGGCTTTCGCGGACGCGACAGCCTGATCGGCCGTATCGCAAAGCCAGCAGGAAGAAGGTGCAGCTTTCCCGACTATCCTCTTTACCGTTTCCTCTATCACTAAACGGAGTTCCTGTTCCGACAATTCCATTAGCCTACCCCCTGTGTTTTTGCCCAAAAAAGCTTTGATTTCGGGGACCGCATGTTCCCCCCAATATCTTACCTTTCGGGAAACCCGTCAATTATTTCTTCTCTTCGAACTTGCGGAATACCGGTTTCCCGTTCATCTCAATCGAATCTATTATGCCGACTATCGCCATGTCCGAAGGTTTGTTCTCGGTGACCGCCGTCTGCCTTGAGGAAGAACCGCTGCAGAGCATGACCACTTCGCCTTCGCCCGCGCCTACGGTGTCTATCGCGACAACGGGCTGCCCCTTCTCCTCGAACGTTCCCAAGTCGATAGGCACAACAATAAGAAGCTTAAGGCCGTGCAGCTTTTCGGTCTTGTTAGTGCTGACTACGTTTCCTTTTACCCTTGCTATCTGCATACACTTTCCCCTATATCTCGATTGCGACGCCGCACTCTTTGGCGGTATCCTGCGCAAGCTGCGTCACTATCGCTCCCGGTTTTATTATAATGCGCCTGCCCTCGTTTTTGAA
Source organism: uncultured Christensenellaceae bacterium (assembly GCA_964510055.1). Classification (GTDB taxonomy): domain Bacteria; phylum Bacillota; class Clostridia; order Christensenellales; family SZUA-584; genus DTFZ01. Next base: position 10,789 of record CAZDZY010000058.1, on the reverse strand, counting down.
GGCGTCCTTAACATCCTGTTCCGTTACGAGGTCTTTTGGCTCGTCTTTCCTGCTTTCCTGCGGAAGATATACAAACTTAGCGCCCATCTCCTCGAGCGCGCTTATGTATTCGGATATACGCAAAAGCGCCGCGCTGCGCCTTATCCTTGGAACTTCGAAGTCGAGAAGTATCGTCACTTCCCGTCCCCAGAGCAGAGGCCGTATTGCCAGCATCGCAAGAAAAACGGAATCGTCCCCGCGCGCTATCTCGCCCAGCAGCCACAGCGGCGGAGTTATTATCACTATTTTTTCAAAGCAATTAAGCTTTCCGGCAAGAGCCTGCTTTTCCTGCTGCGTAATAACGCTTTCAGTTTTAAGTTCGCTTTCAAACCTCGCGCCTTCGAATAGCGCGCAGGTTGCGCTTGCATGATTGTTTTTAAGATAGCTTCCTACGCCTTTTGCGTCGAATACATATTCCGTAAATACCGCGAGCGTTCCGCCTGCCTGCGGTACGCTAAGGCGCTTCATGACTTCTTCCGTTATCCTCGCTATCAGATCCTGCATATGCTCCGCCATATAAACCTACTTTATAAGTTCGAGCATTTCGCCGCACGTCATGCCCGCCGCGTTCGCTTCGTCCGTATCGATGTGCACCTCGAGCGAATGCCCTTCGCCCGAGCGCACGACGACGTTGCCGAACGTTATCTCCCGTTCCCCGGGCTTTTTAACGCTTACAATGTCTCCTTTTTTGAGCCCATACGCCGCCGCTTCTTCATACGACATATGCAAATGCCTTGCGGCGATTATAACGCCCCGTTTGAGAGCTGCCTCGCCCGCGGGTCCAATAAGGCTGCCGCCCGGCGTGCCTTCGAGGTCGCCTCCCGACATACGCACAACGGGTTTTATACCGACCTTATACGAATCGGTAAAGCTTATCTCGACCTGAGTTTCTTTACGTTCAGGCCCAAGCACGCGCACACTTTCGATGCTGCCTTTAGGCCCCGTAAACGTGACCTGCTCCTCGCACGCGAACTGTCCCGGCTGTGTCAGGTCCCGCTTCTTTTTAAGTTGATACCCTTTTCCGAACAACGCTTCAACATCCGCGCGGGAAAGGTGCACATGCCGGGCGGATACTGCCGCGGGAACATAGTATTTCCCGTTTTTCGCGTACTGCTTCAGTACTTCGATCTCGATTTTTCGTTTCAGCTCACCGTCGTTCATCTTATATATCAATACCCGGTTGTGAACTCCTGTACGGTCTCGGGTATCTTCAGCGTACCTTCCTTTTCCCGTTGTGCTGCTTCTTCCACTATCTTTTTCGTCGCAGTAGCACCGAAGCGCGTTCCGCCCACGGCTCTTACCGCAAGCGCCGCGTCGAGCGTGCGCACGCCTCCGGCCGCCTTTACCCTGACTTTAGAGGAACAGTTTTTTCGCATAAGCTTTAAATCGTGTACCGTGGCCCCGGTCTTAGCGTATCCGGTCGACGTTTTTACGAAGTCAGCCCCCGCGCTCTCGCATAACTGGCAGGCCTTTATCTTCTCTTCGTCCGTAAGGTAATGGTTCTCGAGTATCACCTTGACTATAACGGCCCGCCGGTGCGCAGCATCGCAGACTGCCCTTATGTCCGACTCTACAAGATCGTAGTCGCCTGATTTCAGCCGCCCGATATTGAGCACCATGTCTATCTCTTCGCAGCCTTGCTTTATCGCCAGCTCCGCTTCCATGACTTTTATTTCGGTAAGATGGTGTCCGTGCGGAAACCCGATGACCGACGTTACCTTGACGTCGGTCCCGCTCAAAACCTCGCGCGCAACTTCCACGTCGCACGGTTTAACGCATACGGTAGCGCAGTCGTACTGCTTTGCCAGGAGGCAGCCTTCTATTACTTCCTGCCTTGTCATCTCCGGCTTTAAAAGCGAGTGGTCTATCATCTTCGCGATCTCTTTAGCCGTTACCTTCGAACCGGGCTGTTCGACGATACCGCTCTCCGTGCCTGTGCAGTGAATATTTTGCGTGTTGCCCCAAAAAGTCTCACGGCTTTTTGGGGAAGCTGTATCGAGCCTCGCGCAGACCTCTCTAGTTATCTGTTCAATTAATTTCTCTATATCCATTTATATGACGACCTTTATTTATTCTCAGGCAATATGCCCTCGACATCGTTGTGCGGGCTGGGTATCACATGCACGCTGACTAGCTCGCCCACACGTTTAGCCGCCGCTGCCCCCGCATCGACAGACGCCTTTACCGCTCCTACATCTCCCCTGACCATAACGGTAACAAGACCTGATCCAACCTTTTCTTTGCCGATGAGCTTTACGTTTGCCGCTTTTACCATCGCATCGGCGGCTTCTATCGCCCCGACCAACCCTCTTGTTTCTACCATTCCTAATGCCAGCTTTTCCATATTGACCTCCTGTGTTTTATTTCTATACATTGTTGTCTGACCAGTCGTTTAGAAATTTGATTATCTCCGACAGCTCAGGCGACCTCATATGCCTTACATAAAAACCTGAAGTCGCGGTCCCGAGCAGCAGAGAGTCCTCCAGCCCCAAACCCGTTATTACGCCGAGGATGAACCCGGAATTGAAATTATCTCCCGCCCCTGTAGTGAGCTTCGGCTTTTCCGTATACGGCCCCTGAGCGCTGAAATATCCGTCCTTTGAAACGGCGCATGCTTCTTTCAGCGGATGCACTACCAGCATATCCACGTTTATCTTCGAATAGATATATTCGGTGAGCGGCCGTAGTTCCTGTCTGTCGTAACTCTCTATGCCAAGGCCTAAAAGCGCGGCTATCTCGCAGGCTTCTTTTTTGTTGAGCCCGAGAACAACGGTAAAATATCCGCCGAACTCCCCTATCAGCTCTAAAGCATGAGCTATCTCAATACCTTCACGTTTTTCAGGGTCGGCCAGGTCGAAGAATATGACGGGCTTTGGTTCGCGCTTTTTAAGGCGCGGCAGAACGTCAGAGATTATATGCTCGAAAACTTCGCTCATATAATAAATCATTGTCCAGTTTTCAAAACCTACAAGGTCGCACTGTCCGATAAGCTCCCCGAAGCGGCTGACGCCTACCTTTTCCTCAACCGATTTCCATGTGATTTCTTTAAACGTCTCGAGCTTCGAACTTATTATTTTGCCGTCAAAAAACTCTATGGCATCTGTCCTCGCTGGGTTTGCGATCGATATGGCAGCGCACCGGGAAACCATATCCTTAAATACGGGATGTATATCAGGGACACCCAATGCGCCAATATACGTAAGGTTTACGCCGTACGATATGAGCGAGTTTGCGAATATGGGCCCGTTTCCGCCAAGCTTCTGCTGCACCGTCACCATTTCTATGTTCGTGGAAAGGCCCGCGCTTTTAGCTATGCGGTTTCCGTATTCCGCCATAGAATCGAGCCGGATATATTCTTCGATCCCGGTCCTCTTGTCGACGACATGTACGACTTCGTCAACGAAACCGTCAAACCCGACAAGCGCATAATTGCTTGTATTTATGCTTTTTAGTTTTTCAGATAATGCTTTTCTGCTTTCTCTTTCCATGTGTTTCCCTTATAAAATGAACTGGCTGATGTAATTCCTGGAAAGTATTATCGAATCGAGCCTATCCTGCAGCGTGTCTTCAAATGCCCTGTCTTCAACTTCAATAACGGCGCATCCGTTATACCTTATATCCGTCAATGCGGAAATCGTTTTTCCCCAGTCTATGTCGCCGAGCCCCGGGAGTTTAGGCGCGTGATAGTCCAGCGGTGCGGCGAATATTCCGACGTCATTATACTTATCATGATATACCTTCGCGTCTTTGATATGGAAATGGAACATCTTGCTCCGGAACTCATATATCGGCGCGATATAATCCATCCTCTGCCATACAAGGTGCGAAGGATCGTAGTTGAGCCCGAAGCAATCGCTGTCTATTTCCGAAAACATGTCCCTCCATATTTTCGGCGACTAAGCGAGGTTCTTTCCGCCCGGCCATTCGTCCTTGAAGTACATAAGGCAGTTTTCTATCCCGACTTTTAACCCGCAGTCTTCCGCGTACTTAATGATATCTGGCCAGACGCGCTTAAATTCCTGCATATTCTCAGTAATTGGCTTTAACGGGTCTTTACCTATGAACGTGTTGAAGTTTTTAAGGTCGAGCGGCTCAGCGGCTTTTATGCACTTTCTTATATGCCCGATATACACGGCCCGCTGATCCAAATCAGCGTCCAGCGGGTTTGGGTAATACCCGAGGGCTGAAATAGTTATCCCATTTTTATCAAGATATCCGTTTATCTCTGCAGCTTTTTCACGAGTCAATTCCCCGGCGTCGATATGCGTAACTCCCGCGTAACGCCGTTCCGCTTTTCCCTTAGGCCAGCACTTTCATGGTTTTTATTTTAACTAAACTAATATCCTAAAATATAAATGTGAAATCTGATGTCTACATCCTTTCAAATATATTAAGGTATTCACCGAGCCTTTCAAGGATCTGGGGGATCGTCGCCGTTCCGGTAACGCCTATCTGCTGTATAGTTATAGAAGCGACAAGGTTTCCTATCAAAGCGGCTTCCCGCACAGCAGCTCCAGCGCAGAGAGCGCAAGCTATGCCCGTAGTCGCGGAGTCTCCCGCACCGCATATATCTATAGGTCCTTCTACTTTAAAGCCCGGTACCGTTTCTACACCTTCGGCGTCCTTGACTTTTATGCCTTTAGAGCCGCATGAAACGAACACGTCCTTCCCGGTCCTCCGGGCTATGCTTTCCATTGCGTCCTCTATCAGTGCGTCATCGATCTCCTGGCCGGGCTGTAAACTTATCTCGGGATATGCAGCGCGTACAGCCTCGAGGTCATTGCATTTTACCGTAAGCCCTGAGAAGTGGGCTATATTGAACCGCGAATCCGCCACAATGACCAGGTCAGGCCTTTGAGCGGCGATATCCGACAACGACTTTATAACATTTTCTGTGAAGACTCCGAAACTGCCGTCTTTGAGCTGTTCAAGAATAATAAGCGCGTCAACCTTTTCAGCGACTTGGTAAAGGTTAGAAATTATCTGCTTCTCCGCGTGCTCCGGCGCCGGCTTCCTGTTCTTGATATCTATCCGATGTGTTTCCTCAAGCCCTGACGGAAGATCGAACATCGTCTTCGTGTAAGTCGGCGTGAAGATATCTTCCGACCTCACCATATATTCCGTGTTCACGTTCCCGGCCCTGAGGCCCTTTACAAGATCGTAAGACTCCCCGTCGTCTCCCATAAGGGCAACTGAATAGATCTCAGAGATTCCGAACGCGGAAAGGTTGTTCGTTGCCACACCCGCCGCGCCCGGCAGCAGCTTTCTCGATTTTACCTGATATGCGGTAATGCCCGTTTCAACCGACGGCTCGTCCAGGCTCCTGTCGATCATAAATATCCTGTCGAGGAAGAAGTCCCCTGCCACGGCTATTCTTTTTGAGGGAAAAGCCCGGACGATCTCTTCGATACGTCCGGGTTTCAGCCATGAAGGCATCAGACATTTACCCATTTTTCGCTCCGCGCAGATTCAACTATCTTTTCGCAGATAATCAGCTCCCTGAGGCCCGCCTCGAATGTAGGGTACTGTATTTCTTTTATGGCTCCGGTCATATACCCGTATACCTTTTTAAACAGTTGTTTCGACGTATCGGGGAACCCTTCGTTATGCCCGCCCGGGAAGTTTATTATCTCCCTCGCAGAAGGGTCCATAAGCGACGGATCTTTCATGAGCTGCCCGTTTGCTGTCTCCCTGCGCCCTATCCATATCTCGTTGGGCTGTTCCGTATTGTAAGCGACCGCGGCCTTGCTCCCGTAGACCTCGAAATATATGCGGTTCTTCCTGCCTGCGGCCATCTGGTTCACAGTGCAGCTGCCGTGAGCGCCGCTGTCGAACCGGAAAAGCACCGAAGCGTAGTCTTCTGTCTGTATAGGCACGTTTTCGTAGTCTTTTTCGGTGAGCAGCTTGCCGGAATATGTCTCGATAGGTTTGAGCGGTTTTTTCCTTACCGGATGCAGCGTAGCAAAATCGGCACACACCTTCGCGGTCTTGAGCCCGGTCATGAACTCCACCGCGTCGAACCAGTGGGAGCCTATGTCGGCAACCGCCTTCGACTTGCCGCTGTATTTTGGCTCGAGCCGCCAGTTATAATCAGTATCGAAGAACAGCCAGTCCTGCTGGTATGAGCCGTTTACGGCATATATTTCTCCGAGCTCTCCGTTCTTTATCATCGCACGTATCTGGTGTATAGCCGGGTAAAAGCGAACGTTGAAATGAACTGCGTTTATCAGCCCGGTAGCCTTCGCAGTACTTATAAGGTCTTCCGCCTCGTTTATACTTACCGCAAGCGGCTTTTCGCATATCACATGCTTTCCTGCCAAAAGCGCCTCTTTGCTCATCGTGTAATGCAGGTTGTTGGGCGTGCATATATGGACGGCCTTTATTTCTCTGTTTTCTATTACCTTTTTATAGTCGCCGGTGGAATAAGGGATATAGAGCTCGGCTGCCTTTTTGGCTGCGACCTCGTCGCTTACGTCAGCGAGCGCCACAACATCCACATAACCCAAACGTCTCAATGCCTCGATGTGAGCGGGCCCTATAAAACCGGTGCCTATAACGCCGACTTTAATGTTTTCCATAATCTCTCGCCTCCTTCTGTTTATACAATGTAACGGCTCATATAGTTCCTCGATATCAGTATGCCTTCTATCCTGTCTTCGAGTGTATTGTCGAAAGCCCTGTCTTCGACCTCAATGAGAGCGGAGCCCTTGAAGCGTATATCTGTAAGAGCGGATATGAATTTACCCCAGTCCACGTCCCCGAGACCCGGCAGCTTGGGCTGGTGATACTCGAGCGGCGTCGCCAGCAGCCCCACATCGTCATACTTGTCCGCAAAGAATTTCGTGTCTTTGATATGCACGTTCGTTATCTTTTCCTTGAACTCGTAGACGGGCTTTATATAGTCCATACGCTGCCATACGAGATGCGAGGGGTCATAGCACATGCCGAAGTTTTTGCTGTCTATCATCGAAAACATCTCTCGCCATATTTTCGGAAAGCTGGCGAGGTTTGTGCCGCCCGGCCATTCGTCCATCGAAAAATACATCGGGCAGTTTTCAAAGCTGAGTACAACGCCGTTGTCCTCCGCGAATTTAATAATATCCGGCCAGACTTTTTTGAATTCTTCCATGTTATCCTTGATCGGTATCGCATTATTTTTCCCTATGAACGTATCCATGTATTTTACGCCCATGATCCTCGCGCCTTCTATTACCTTCTTTATATGCCCGATATAGAACTCGCGCTTTGAAAGGTCTCCCGTCAACGGGTTAGGCGAATACGCCATTGCAGCGATCTCGATTTTCTTATCTTTGAGGTAGCCGTTATAATAATCCGCCTTGGCGGAATCCAGCGTCGCAACGTCGATATGCGTAACGCCTGCGTATCGCCTTTCCGCTTTCCCGACAGGCCAGCATGCGACTTCAACCGACTTAAGCCCGTTTTTTGAAAGAAAGTCTACGACCTCTTCGAATTTCAATTCGCCAAGTATGGCGCTTACAAGCCCCAGTTTCATATTATAATCTCCTTTCAGGTTTTATACGTTTGTCAGCTTCCGCACATCGAGCGGAAGACCACAGGAAAGCGTGTTGTTTGCGTTCATAAACAGCCCGTCGTCCAGCATGAGCCCCGCTTGCGCACCGTCGGTCATGGCGCCGCGTACATTGCGCACGAACTTGCTGTCGCCGATATTGGCCACTAGCAGCCCTGCCGAAAGTAGGCTCTGATACAGCTTATCGTCCGGAACAGTCTCGGCGAGTATGAATGTATCGAACGGGACTGTGAACCTGTTAAATTCCTTATCGAGCATGACCGCCTCGTTATCTTTTATCTCCAATACCACCGTTCCCGTGAGTATCTTCACAGGTACTTTAAAAGGCGTTCCCTCGAGCCCCTGCCCGTTGCCGCCCGCAAAGCGCATCTTCATGACTTCTTTGTGGATAGGTTCTATCTCGGGAGCAAACTCCTTATCTTCAGTTACGATAGTGATATCTTTGCCCCTTAGTCCGAGCATTTCCGCGGTATCGGTCGCGGCGTAATGATTGCCCATTATTATTACCCTGTTTCCGACCTTGGCGGGATCCCTCTTGCCTTCTTTAGGCCAGTATTCGCAGTTTTTCTTCGTGCATACAAGAACGTCTTCGAACCTTATAGCCTTCGCTGCGCCCGGGATGTCCGGGATTACCGTCTTCGCGCCGGTACCGCAGAGCACGACATCATATCCTTTGAGCATTTCAGGTTTCGCCTCTGTGCGCAGCCTTACCTCAACGCCCAATGCAGCTGTCTGCTCGCGTATCCAGTCCATATACCATTTCATGCGGTCTTTCGGAGGAACCATACAGCATGTGCGAAGAATTCCGCCCAGCTCGTTTTCCTTCTCGAATATAGTCACTTTGTGGCCTCTTAGCGTCGCAATGCGCGCCGCCTCCATGCCTGCTATGCCGCCGCCGACTACGGCCACCTTTAGGCTGATCTTTGCGGGCTGTATATCGAGGAAGCGAGTGTCCCCTATAGCGGGGTTTATTGCACAGCGCATTTCGTGCTTGACCATGAGCGAATCTTTCCAGCACCCTATGAGACAGCTGATACAGCGGCGTATCTCCTTGACCTGCCCGGCTTTAGCCTTGTTCGCCCAGTATGGATCGGCGATGAGCTGCCGCGACAACCCGATCATATCGACCTGGCCTTCGCCTATTATCCTGTCGCAGTATTCGGGGTTCCTGAGCGAATGGCTCGTTATTACCGGTATTGAGACGTTATCTTTTATAGCTTTTGCTGAATAGGTGTTCCATCCTTCCCTGTAATACATCGGGTCCATCGTGGGCCCCGGCGCGTCGAATATACCCGCGCTTATATCGAGGGCCGCGACGCCCGCTTTTTCGAGTGCCTTCGCTATCTCTATAGATTCGTCGATTTTCCTCGAGCCCGGCATCCACTCTTCGCCGGAATACCTGACCATAACGGGGAAGTCTTTGCCGCATTTACGATGTATCCGGTCTATTATCTCGAGCACGAAGCGCATCCGGTTGTCGAACGACCCGCCAAAGCGGTCGGTGCGCTTGTTTGTATACGGGCTCATAAACTGCGCTATCATATACCCGTGCGCCCCGTGCAGCTCAACAGCGTCGAACCCCGCCTGCTGCACTCTCCACGCGCCTTCGGCGAATTTCTCTATAAGGTCGTATATCTCCTCTACGGTCATCGCGCGGGCGATCTTTCCCTTTGCTTCGCCTTCGGCGTATATTACCTCGTGGCCGGAGCTTCCGGGTATATGCGTTACCATATCAGAACAGGATATCTGCTTGTCCCTCGGGTATACAGCCTGCCTTCCGGGGTGCTGTATCTGCACGGCGCATTTCGCCCCGTGTTTGTGCATCGATTCCGCGAGGCGGTGAAGCCCCGGAATGAAGTAATCCTGGTCGACTGATACGGCAGTTATCGACGGCCTGCCCGTAACGCGGTCGGGACTGGACGCGCCTATTATAATAAGGCCGCATCCGCCTTTGGCGATCTCTTCGTTGTACGCTATAAGGCGCTCCGTAACTTCTCCCTCGGTAGTGCATGTGCTGATATCGGTCGGCGCGTGCACTATCCTGTTCGGTACCGTCATTTTGCCGATCTTTATCGGCTGAAATAGATTTTTGAATTCCATAGTGACCTCCAAAACTTTAAGTATATTAAGAATGATTTATTTCGGTTATAGGCGCAACAGCATATGCCCGCCCATATCTTTGGTAAATGAATTTTTAAATTCTGTAACCTTCTTTCAATTTATCCATCGATACGTTTTTAGCCTCGTCGATTAAAAATACTTTTCCTACAGACAACACCATCACCCTGTCGGCGATTGCGAGAGCTTTCACCGCGTTCTGTTCGGAAATCACTACGCTTACATTCTTGGTTTTACGTATCTCTACCACTTTTTTAAAGAAGAAATCCACGTTTTTAGGGGACAACCCCGCTGTCGGTTCATCCAAAAGTATCAGCTTGGGCTCCTGCATCAGCGCCCGGCCTACCGCAAGCATCTGGGCTTCCCCGCCGCTTAAGCTTCCGGCCTTTTGTTCGCGCCGCGGATAAATGTCCGGAAAAACTCCGTACACCTCTTCCATCTTCTTCTTTATTCTCTTCTTTCCAATCAGCAGTCCGCCAACAGTCAGATTCTCCGCAACCGTCAGATTTGGGAAAATCAATTCCTCCTGGGGAACATAAGCCAAATCCTTCGAGGCCACCTGAAACGGAGTAAGCCGTGAAATGTCTTCGCCGTTAAAAATAATACTCCCGCTTTTCAACGGCAAAACTCTAGCTATAGTTTTCATCAGCGTGCTCTTGCCTACTCCGTTTGCCCCAAGCACCGCGAAAACTTCATGTCCAATTTCAACATTCAGGTTGTCTATTACCGTCACTTCACCGTATCCGCTTGAAACATTATTAATCTTTAACATCGTCTTCCCCCATATATTTACTAATTACCAGTTCATGGTTGCGGATCTCTTCAGCAGTTCCCTCCAGCATTATTTGCCCTTCCGCCATGAAAAATATATGTTCTGTCACTCTCCAAATAAGGTCTAAATCGTGCTCTACGATAATAATGGACATGCCTTCCTCAGAGCTCTTTTTATACATCAACTCTATAACTTTTTCCTTCAGGTCATGAGGCAGACCGGCAGTAGGCTCGTCCATCAGCAAGCAGCGCGGCTTCAGCAGCATACAGCGTATTATGTCAAGCAGCTTCTTTTCTCCCGCCGATAACGCG
>CAZDZY010000057.1:0-19232 GCA_964510055.1 uncultured Christensenellaceae bacterium | reverse complement strand
CTCCTTATTTTATTTTGGAGAAAAATGATTCTTTGACTCGTATCTCCAAAACAATCAGAGGCTTACGAAAAAATTATTATTCCCAATTTTGCTTTTATAGCTTTTTTAGCATAGCACAGCTTGTGTGAAAAAACAAGCGCCTCTTACAAATAAAGGCTTGTCCGTTTTCAGCTTTTTTTACCTGTAATAATACTGGTGGTTGCAGTACTCGTGCCCCTCCATCATCGACTTAGTCCTGTTAAAAGCTATCTTGGGGCAGAAAGCACCCGCTGTGTGAAAATCGGTGGAGCACCCAAGGTGGTAGAGCCACTTGTGCAGGCCGGTCTTTTCCGCCAGATCGAACAGGGGGCATTTGGTAACGCAAAAAGTCGTCTTCCCGTTATCATTAGCCGATGTGAATTCGAATCCCTGGCTCTTGAGCGGTTCCCACAGCACGCGTATAAAATCTTCTATCTCCGTGCCCTCATGCGCCTGCCTTTTGCCTACTCCCGCCCAGTCTCTTTGTATGTTGAGCTTTAAGTACTCTTCCACGGTCTCTCCGGCTTTATCGCCGTATTCGGCAGTCATGCTTTTTAGCAGCTCGGCCGTGTCGCGCTTGCCAAACCCTTCTTTCAGCCGCTCTATTATGGCGTATTCTTCCGAGCCCTCCGCGAAGAAATCGGATACCGGCCCGCTAAGAGTACCCTGCAGCCAGCCGAAATGCTTAATAAATTCGTCCATAAGTAACCTCACAATATTTTGGTAATACGTGATTATAGCACATATGTTCAAAAAATCCAATACCTGTTAATTGCCAGGGCTTCCCGCCATAATAAATAGTTTATATTAAGCCCCATAAAGGAATCTTGCCGGAGCCTTCCGGCTTATGTCGGTTCCGCAGGCCGCATAGAGATAAGATTCTTCGTTCGCTTTGCTCCTCAGAATGACACCTGTGGTATAATCGTTTAAAATATTTTATTACAAACTCATTCTGTCATTCTGAACGGAGCGCCAGCGTAGTGAAGAATCTTTTTTCTATCTAATTAGATTTTCTCATTTATATCCGAATTAAAGCTAAACGCTGAAGCTACCCGACTTCCTATGCACTTAGCTTACCGGTTTTCTGTGATAAAAAAGAGCCTGTGAAGGCTCTTTTATCAGATCATGCCGGACAAACTGCTCATATCTTCTCAAACTCCTCCATGGTGAACGAGTCGTTGTGAAGGCCGTGGTAATAGTTGCCTTTAAAGGCGGTGAACTTGAGCACGCTGTAATCATCGTCGTCTACTCCTTTGGGGTAGTAGATCTCGTATCCGTCATGCCAGAGCATCTCGCGGTGCTTCTTGTCGCGCAGCACTTCCATATTCCCCACCAGCATCAGGCCCCTGTAATCCCCGTTTACGGCGTAGCAGAAATAGACGCTCGCCTTGGGGTCGCTCAGAAACCTCTGCGTCCTTTTAGCCGACGTGTTAGTAGAAAAATAGTGTACTGCTATCCCCTCGTGCTTATGGGTCAGCACTGCCTTTACGCTCGGGTAGCCTTCGCCGTCTAAAGACGATATATACGCTACTCCGGCATTCTCCACCAGTTCAATGGCTTCCTTTTTTCTTTCCTTGTTCATATCCTTCCCTCTGCCTCCGTCAAGTTTTTTAATATCCTTCCAAGCTGCTTTTCGAACCCTTCTATCTCGGGCTCCGAAAAGCCCCTGTAGAAAACCTCAGCCATTCTGGCCGACACGCTTTCATACTTACCCTTAAGTTCTTTTGCCTTATCGGACAGGGTTATTTTGATCTGCCTTCTGTCGGCCTTGCCGTAATTTCTTTGTATATGCCCCTGCTCTTCCATGCGGTCGAGCATGCCGGTAAGAGTAGTCTTGGCGAGCCCCGTCCTTTTAGAGAGCTCTATTATGGGCAATCCGTCTTCCTGCCAGAGCACGTACAGTATGCGCCCCTGAGCGCCGTTATATTCCCCGATGCCCGCCTTTTTTAGTATCTTTTCGAATACCCTGCCCTGCACCTGCTTTATCTGCGATATGAGAAACCCTCCGTTTTGCGTGCTTTGCATCCGATACCTCCTTACTATATAGCATAGTACTATATAGTACTTTTATTGTCAAGTATTTTTCTTCAAAACTATATCAGCAATAATGCAAGTACATAATAGCTTTGCGTCATACGGATAATAATATTTTAACGCGGGGTAATTGAAACAGCGCTATAACAGAGGCATAACAACGGCCGCAAAATTACGGTTTCGTAAATTATCTCTTGCTTCTTGCAAGTTTTTATTTGCATTTATTCATATTATGTATTATACTGCTTTGTATATTTCTTTATTTGAGCGAGGTATAACTGTGAAATTACGCGGAAGCTTTCATCCATACGCATGCCTGACTATATTTTTCTGGTCGCTTGCCTTTGTTATTACACGATTGGCGCTGGAGTATTTTTCTTCGTTCTCCCTCGGCTTTCTGCGCTATTTCACCGCTTCGTGCGTTCTGCTCGCCGCTGTATTGGCTTTAAAGGTAAAGCTGCCGAAGACGGCCGACTTAAAGTGGTTTCTTGCGGCAGGCTTTTTCGGATTCTTTCTCTGCATGGTCTCTTTCAACAAAGGGCTGGAAACAGCGTCGGCGGCGACCGGCAGCGTCATACTCGCCGTAGCGCCGGTGGTCACCGCGCTGCTGGCACGCGTATTTTACCGTGAAAAACAGGGCGCTGTAAAATGGGCGGCGACCGCTGTTGAGATTTCGGGCGTGGCTGTGCTGGCGCTTATGAACAACGCTGTTTCGTTCGACCCCGGGGTGATCTGGCTCTTTCTTACGGCAGTCTCTTTAGGCACTTATAACCTGCTGCAGCGGAAGCTTACGAGGACCTATTCCGGGCTGCAGGCATCCTCTTACAGCATATTCGCGGGAACGGCGATGCTCGCCATATTCTCCCCCGCTTCGATAAAGGAGGCGGGCAGCGCCCCGCCCTTAAGTTTTCTTTACGTAATCATACTCGGGGTGTTTTGCGGCGCCGTAGCCTTTGCGTCGTGGGCGCAGGCTTTTAAGAAAGCGGTACAGACATCGTCCGTCAGCAACTATATGTTCGTTACTCCGTTCCTTACCGCGCTGCTGGGCTTTTTGCTTGCCGGGGAACTGCCCGACCTGTCGACCGTTGCCGGCGGCGCCATAGTGCTCACAGGAATGTTCATCTTCAACTTCGGGGACAGGATACGCGCCCGCGTTTCTTCAAAACGACGCGCGATCCGCGAAGCGGCCGAAGACGCCGGCCGGGTATGAAGACCGCCCCCTGCGAGCAGCTCTTTTGCCGCGTTATTAACAAGATCGGGAGAGGCTTATGATAGAGATATTCGAATACGAAGATAAATACCGGGACGATATCATGCGGATGATATTAAAGATACAGCGGGAAGAATACGGCATCCCGATAACGGAAAAAGACCAGCCTGATCTTGCGGATATAAAAAGATTTTATATGCGCGACAGCGGCAGCTTCTGGGTGGCCTTGGATAACGGCGAAGTCGCGGGGACTATAGGCTTAAAAAATATCGGAAACGGGAACGCAATGCTCCGAAAGATGTTTGTAGCGAAGGAATACCGCGGGAAGGAAAAAGGAGTTTCGGCCGGCCTTCTTGCGCGGCTGCTCGATCGGGCAAGGCAAAAAGGTTTCCGCAGTATATACCTGGGCACGACTCCGCAATTTACGGCAGCCCATAGATTCTACAAAAAAAACGGATTCAAAGAGATAAGCATGGAAGAGCTGCCCGAAAGCTTTCCCGTAATGAAAGTCGACAGGAAGTTTTATTGTTTTGAAATCGATGACAATTAACCGGAGCTTCCATCGTGATCCGGGAGCCTCCCTCTCCCATCATAGCCTGCCGCTAAAGTTCAGGTATCATGCCTTAGCCAAAGCTTTGTATCTGCTTCCACATCTCGTCTACAGGTATTTTCAAATCCCTGCAAATAAATATGGGAGTATCGTTTTCATAAGGCATTATATAGTCGGCGTGAAAAATCTTCGCGAGAGTCACCTTTCCGAAGTGCTGCCGCAGGTAGTCATATATATCGCCGTTATAGCCCGCAACGATAAGGCATTTCCCGTTGTAATCGTCGTAACCCCAATAGTAATAGCTTAAGTGCCCGCTTATCGCGCCGGGAAGGCCGTATTTATCGGAGTAATAGTCTATAGCCCCCGCCTCGCCGTAGTTGCCGCAGAAAATGCGGCATTCCTTCCGCTCCTGTTCGGGCAGGCTGTGATAGACATCCGATACAGCCACGGCAAACTCTTCCCATCCGAAACGGTCGGCAAAGTGCTGGGGCAGCGCGGCAAGCTTCGTGTCCTCCGATTTAACGCTTGTGCCGAAGCCGGTTATACTATTATACGCGATATAATCCTGTACCGGAAGTACAGGGGTGTTGGAAGGGTACACCATTAAAGCGACGATCACCATCGAAGCTGCATATATCGCGCGGGATCCATTCCATATCTTTTTGTCGTTCTCCCGGTTCTCTTCTTCCGGCTGTCTTATGCGCTTATAGCCCCGCTCGAACCATACAGCGCCATAGGCAAGCAGGGGCAAAAAGACGCCGGCGAGCGCGTAATACTTGATGGCGAATATGACGGCAACGGCAAAATAGAATATGAACGCCCACGCGAAAGGCCGGAAGACACGCCCCTTCTTTGTAAAAAGGAGAAGAAGGCCGCCCAGCCAGAGAACGATAGAAACAGGGTTCATGACCAAAACTTCGTATATGAACAGCTCCCACGCCGTGGCGTGGGTTGACCTGTACTGCACATAATTGCCGAGATAATTAAGGAAAGGGAAATCCCGCTGCGCCTGCCATACGGCATAGGGCATGAAGCAGGCAAGAGCGATGGCCCCGGCTACCCATAACCATTTATTCGCAAGAAACCTGCGGGCGCGGGTCATCAGCAGACCGAACACCAGCGATACCAAAAGCACGCCCATTGTGATCTTCACCATGATGCCTATGCCCGCCATGAATCCGAGGAGTATCCAAGTCTTATTTGTGCCCTCGTCCTTAAGTATTTTGACAAGCAGGTAAATGACAACAGCCGACATCAGCTGATCGAAAACGTCATACGAAAAGGATCCGGCAAACGATATGTACATTGAAGCGGACATTACGGCTATAGCCGCGAGTATCTGCGCAAAACGGCCTCCGCCCATCTTTTTAGCGATCAGGCTCCCGAAAAGAATAACGAAGGAACCGGCTACTGCGGGGAAAACATGTATGGCAAATACGGATGAGCCGAACAGAAGCTTTGTCAAAGCCATTATATAAACGGCGATAGGCGTGATATCGACATACCCGAAATCAAGATGGTCGCTCATGGACAAATAATAGAACTCATCCCGGAAGAAGCCGTACATCCACCCCGTGACCATATGGATAACGAAATTCAAAACCATCAGATAAATGATGATCGCCGCTGGGCCGGTCAGCTTTTCTTTGGTAAAAAAACGACTTTTCATTTCAGCATACCCCACAAAAAATAACACTGCAAATATTGGTTTAACCAGTCAAATATACTTAAAGTCGTCAATAAAAGCAATAAGATATAGGCGACATGCGCAAATGCATATGTAACATGTTAAAACTTCGGTGCGTCCTGCCCGGGCGCCGCGATCGGCGTGCGTTTCAACGGTATAAAAAACGCCTTTGCATGTGCAAAGGCGTTTCTTTCTGCATAGATCAGGTTAAGTTTCCCGGCTGTGAAATGTCGTGAAGCGCGTTTTTTGCCTTATTCTGCAGTATGGGCTCCGTCGATATGTCGCCGAGCGCCAATATGCCTACGAGCGTTCCACCTTCAACTATGGGCAGCCTTCTTATCTTCTGCTCGCCCATTATCTTTGCGGCGTCCCTTGCTTCCATGTCGGGCGTGCCCACCACGAGGTTCGGCGTCATTACGCTCGACACGGTCTGGCTGCCGCCGCTGCCCTGCGCCACGGAGCGCAGCGCGATATCCCTGTCGGTCAGTATGCCCGTTACCTTGCCTTTATCAACTACGGGTACGGACCCAACGTTGTGCTGCTTCATCAGCTGCGCCGCGCGCTCCACCGTTTCTTCGGGGCCCACAAACGCTATCTCTTTCGTCATGATGTCTTTTACCTTCATAAAAACACCTCCGCTTTTATTGTTCCCCTGCGGAGGCGTAATTATTATCTTTTCCGTAAATTTTCCATGAGCGGCCGCGAACGGCCTGACTTGGCTAGCGCGCGTATACGTCGCCGCTGGCGCTGTCGTCTATGTCAACGCTCTGCGGATCTCCCCCGTACGTTATGTCGCCCGAGCCCCTTATGCTGCCTGTCAGCGTGCCCGATACGTTTATATCTGCGTCGCCGCTGCCTGAAAGATCTATATCAGCGTTGCCCGCCGCGAGCCTTGACCCGTCGAAACTGCCCGATGCTCCGGAAGAAAGGCCAAGCTGCCCCGCGCTGCCTTTTACGCTCATATCGCCGGAACCGCCTATGGCCGCATAGAATGTATCGGCTTCGGCCATAAGGTCCATACTGCCCGAGCCGTTTATAGAGGCCTTTATGGATCTTGCCTTAAGGCTGAGCGTTACGTCGCCCGAACCGCTGATACCAATGTCGAAGGCTTCCCCTTCGAGGGTGCCGCCTTTGAGCGTTATATCCCCGCTGCCTTCCGTGCGTATTACCCCGCCGTTTATCGCCGGGATGCGCACAGTCATCCGCCCGTGCATTATTATGTTAGTATCAGGCTTCAGATCTACGGTCAGCAGCCCTTCGCCGTTTTGGTTTAAATCTATCCGGCCTATAAGGTTGCTCTCCCCTTCTATCACCGCTTTTCCTTCAAGGCCGGGGTCGATAACGATGTCGAACGACGTCCTGTTTACCACGCCTGCCAACGTAAGATCCAATTCCCTTTCCTCAGTCGCCATCCGCCCGTTGCCCGTAAGGCCGCCTAAGTCTATATTGATACAGCCCCCGAGCATTACGGCAGCCAGCGCGGCCAGCATCGCCGCCGCGCATATCTTTGTTCCGACTCTCATTGATATTTAACTCCTTTTAATATTTGACCGGGCAGCCATCCGCCAAACGTTTTACTGTTACCGCGGTTTCACCGCTCCGAGGCTATCGCTGCTGGCGTTTACTTTATCGGGGTCTCCGTCGTAGACTATGCTGCCGACGCTCGAAACATTTGCGTCGAGCACGCCGCTGACTGTCACATACGCGCTGCCCATGCTGGATACCGTTACACGGGCGTCGCCAATGGCAAACCCGTAGCCGTTAAAGCTGCCCACGCTGCTGAGCGTGATCCGCGCAGTGTCGGCATTGCCGGTAAGCGTTATGGACCCTGTGGACGAGGCGTCCGCTATGAGCTCTTCCGTTTCAATATCGAGCTCTATGCTGCCTACGCTGCTGGAAGTCAAGCGGAAACTGTCCCCCTTAAGAGTGCCGCCCTTCATGGTTATGCTGCCCACCGACGAGGCCTCCAATGTGCCGCCGTCCATAAACGGCACATACGCTTTAACGTCGACCGGAGACAGTATACTGACGCCGTCTTTGAACCCCAGCTCGAGCACACCGCCAAACTGCTCCGCCTTTACGAGATCGAGTATGTTGCTGTCCCCTTCGAGTATGAACTTGCCTTCGAGCTCCGGGTCGAGTATGACGTTTATCAGGCTCGACGTGCGCACCCCTTTAAGTTCGCCCCCGAGCGCTTTCTCGCGGGTCACCCTGTCGCCGTTGCCCCTGACGGATTCGCCTCCAAAGCCGATGCTGATGCATCCGGCGAGACACAGCGATACGCATAAGATCAAAGAAATCAATACAACATGTTTTCTCATGTTTATCCTCCTGTTTTAGCTTCCCATGTCAGCTGGAAAACTTATTAAGAATATAACATGGCAGCAATTTTATAACAATATGCAGGATATATATATTATTCATTATTTGGGGAAACAACGACGCGGCATTCGCCGCCCTCGAAAAGCGTGCTCTCGACACGGTAATCATTATGCGCGTCCAGCGCTTTTACCATGCCTTCCATAGGGTCGAGGCAGTATATGCGGCACGGGCTCTGCGCTCCCATCTTCTTAGCGAAAGCGCAAAGCATGCAGCGCGAGGCAACCGCGGTAAACCCTTTTCCTTCGCCGCTTACGGATACTTTCCAGTCGGCGCAGCCCATGAGGTCGGAAAGCTTTGTAAACACTTCTTCCGCGCTCGTTATGCCGAGCTGCGCGGCGCGCGCTCCCCCGCCCGCGAGCTGCTCCGCCCTCTTGCGCCCCGTCACTTTTTCCAGCACTCCCTCGTTTCCGAGACGCAGCACGCTGTCGGCCAGCGCTCCCGCGTATATGGCCTGCAGCACCTTCACCTTTTCATTCGCTTCCATGATCGATTCCTCCTTATATAACGTTAGATATACAACAAGCAAAAAAAATTACTTGCCCATCTTAAACAACAATGATATCTGCCTTTTGAGTTTTTCGTCGTCGATATCTTCATCGAGCAGTATTATCCTGTTTATCACGTTTTCCATGTAGTTAATAAGTATCTCGGTAACGTCTTCCCTTACGCTTTCGCTCTTCACGGCTTTGTCTATAAACCTCCTGTTCGCCCCGGCACGCTTGCTTTCCCAGTCCACAACCTGCTCCCTTGCTTTGCCTTCGCCCTCGAACCCGAGCCAGACTTTAAGCGCCATCTTATAGACTTCTTTATCGAAGCCTTTGAGTTCCTTGCGGGTCTTGAGCACCTGAAAGTAAAGTTCCTCCGGACCAGCACCGAAGTTCAGCTCTTTGTTCATCCTGTCCGTTATCTTTAAAAACCGGTTGACCACGATCTCTTCGAAAAGCTCGTTTTTGCTTTTATAATGGTAATAGAGCGTGGGCAGCGAGCAATTTGAAGCCCCCGCGATATCGCGCATGCTCGTGCCGTGGAACCCCTTCTCGCTGAATATCCTTACGGCGTTTTCCATTATCCGTTCTTTCGCGTTCAGATCAGTCAAAATAGATACCTCTTGATATAACGTTCGTTATATAGAATATATACCGGGAAAGGAGGAATGTCAAGGGGGGAATAAATATTTTCAGAGGAGGGAGAGTACGTGATGAGAACAGACCAGATTCGGAATTTGAGACAAATATTTTAATCCCCTTATTTTTTCCTCAATAAGTTCAAAATAACATAGGCATTAATATATGGAGTAAGTAAAAGCACAACCCAATTATTATTTTATCTAAGATAATTCCTATACATCAATGCGAGTTCTTCTTTCTTCTCTTTAATCTAATTTTTAATTTTCTTTCACTAAGAAAGCTAATACCTGATTCTCGCTTGATTCTTTGCCATACATCATTTATTAATTCCTGTGCATGTATAACCATCTCTTCAAGGTTAATTTGAGAATAATCTTCATTTACACATTTCTTTTGTTTTGTATATTAGCCCATGATCTAAAACAGCCTTGTATTAAAAGTGAAAAATCTCTTTTATTAATAGAGATAGCTTTATCCAACCCTTCCCAATCTGAATAACCCAAGAACCAAAGCCGTAACCGATTATCTCTAGCATAGGTTAATGATTTCATATATGGCGGACTGGTGATAATGGTAGAACCATTTGCCATAATTGCTTCAAATTTTAATGTATCCATATAATAAACTTCTCGTTCAATTGAGTAATCTAATAAAGGTACTGTTTTATAAGAGCGTATTACTTTTTTGTATAACCTTTCATATACATTTCTATATTCGTACATATCTGGATACTCTTTAATTGGATATTTTGTATTTCTCAAATAAGGTGCTCCATGACTGCTCGGATATGAAAGAAAACCTGGTCTTTGATGATGTAGAATCCCAAGCAAGCAAGCTATTAAAAAGTAATCATTTTGTTTTGATAAGATATCAATCCAGATCATTATCTCCCTAAGGGTTTCAGGATTAAAAAACTCAGATACTTCCTCAGGTACGTTACCTAATTCAAAATTAGTTTTTATGGTTTCTACTAATTTATTGTTCTCATTTAATCGTTGAAGTGCTAATTCCAAAGATGGATAAGGAAATAATTTTGCTTTTGTTAAAACGAAAGCATAGTAATTCAAGTCAATGCCTACTGTTTTACGCCCTTTAATCCATGCCTCAAGTGGTACTGTGCCAGAACCACAGAAAGGATCAAATATAACATGATCTTCGGTTGAATAATTATCAATAAGTAAACTTACTATTTCAGGTCTAAGTTTACCTACATAAGGAGCAATCGTATGTAGTGATGATTTCTCATATTTATTGTTAATGTAAAACTCATCCAACATGTTTTCTCCTTTGCATATGCAAAGTGATCATAAAATGTCTTTTTTAACAACTAAACCGATTAAATAATATCTTTTATTATTGTTATTTTCAATGTTTATTAACTATACAAATATAAAAGTATTTACTATTTTCGCCGATTCTTATTCGGAGAAAGGGATAAAATTGTTGAGCCCAATAAATAATCTATCAAATATTTCATATCCTTTACTCTGTAAGTACTTCAAAAACTCCCGACCATTATGAGTTAAATATTTAATAAGTATGGGTAATAATTCATACTCGTTGATTTCTTGTAACTCAAATTCAAAGTTACCTACTAATAAATTATGATAATTTAATATACAAAAATATTCTTCAAAAAAATTCTGTGGCCATATGAAATATGTAATATCGAAGTTGCTTATTTTTTTTTCAATTAAGTTGCTATATATATCGACATTAAAATAAAGCTGTCGGCAACTGTTACACAGCCCACTTATGAATAACTCTAACCCTGAAATGTTAACATCGGTATCCATTTCATATTTAAGATTCTTAAGATCATTAAAAACGGCTTCAAATTGAATAATATCAGTATATATTTTGCCATAGAAGGCCTCATATAATGATAATATTTCTAATTTTTCAAGTTGATTATTACATGGAATTGTAATTCTACAACCTTTCTTTGTTTTTATTAAATTTGATTTCTCAATTTTGTTCCAAAGGGTTAAATTGTTTTGAGGGTTATGCATTATAAAAATTACTGGCATACAACATTTAATCCAATAATCAATATGCTTATCATCAGCATAATAATAATAATTATCGGAATCTTTATACTCAAAATACGATTCTCCTGTTTTTAATTGAATAGCGAGAAATAATCCTGAACTTAGGTATGGTTCTGCTCTTAGTTCGCATATTGCATCTATTCCATTTTCACGCTTGTATTCATTAATAATACAACCCTTTTTTGATAATATATGAGTTATATAGCTCATGCCTTGCTGATCTAATAATTGATTATCTTGCATCTAAAATTAACCCTACCTATATTGAGTTTTTATAATATCTTAATTGTATCAACAAATCTATTAATTGCTCTAATCTTAATTTTCTTTTTCTTATTGCATAACAAGTTTCGTATTTAAACAAGCCTAGCACTAATCATGATGCATGTAATGCATAGATTCTTACCTACTAATTCTCCACTCCCCCTTCTTTTTCCTTCTATAATTGGTCATATTCTGTTATTTTCCGCTAAAATTGTTTACTGTACTATATAATTGATTCACTTCCTCCCCTCCCCCGCGGTATTATTTCCCGCCTCTTGCCCGCCCTGTTGGTACAATATAACTTGTAATATTTCCCCTCCGGTATTATTATGGAGAAAAGACAGTAAAAAAGCGCATCATCGGGTCAAGCTGTATACCAATCATCTAATGGCGGTTGTGCCTTAAAACCGGATAGGAGGTCATTATGACAAGAAAAACAGTATTAACGTTTTGCGTTATCATGCTTTCGCTTTCGCTGGCGGCCTGCGGGAGCGGATCGGTTACACCCGGCACGACGGCCGGGGCCGAGACAGCGCAGGCTCCGCCGCCGGCGGGGACTACCCCACCGCCCTCGGAAACGCCTGTTAGCCTCGAAAGCGACGAAATAGAGATCGAACTCCCTAATAGTTTGGGAAGCGGCGACGTGCTGTTCGACGTATATACCCGAAAAGTATTAATCGACTTGAACGGCGACGGCACAGCGGAGGAGGTAGAATTCACAGCCGGTGCGGAGGAATCGCAGCTTGCCATCAACGGGGTTGTTTATCCCATCGCCCGGAAAGGGCTGGCGCAGCGTTTCGCGATAGTTGACGTTAAAAAGGGCGACAACATACTCGAACTGCTGTTTACCGACGGAAATGCGCCGCTGCCGGACGGCAAGTATCACTTTTCGTGGCTTTATTGGTGGAACGGCACGGATACCCTCTTTATGGGCGGCTTGATGGACGTATGGTTCGGCGGGGAACCGATAAACGAATTCACGCCAGCAGACTACTTTGACGGTAACGGCCTTGTTAAATGCCTGACGGCTACCGACGAATTCACCTATATCGAGTATATGGGGCGCTATGAGCCGTCGGGAAGCGGCAGGAAGCTCAAAGAAAAGCTGTATTCCGCCGACCCCGTTAAAGCTAAGAAGGTAAAGTGTAAACAGCCGTGCCTGCTGCTCGAGGAAAGAACGGAGAAATATTACAGCTCGGCGTGGGATTATTACTGGATAACGAACCTGGCGCCTTATACGGAAGGCCGCGTTCCCAATGTGGACGAAGGCATAGCCATAATAGCTCAAACCGACGAGCAGCTTACGATAATAAAGGTATACGGCAAGCATTGGTTCAAGCTGAAGACTTCCGACGGGTACTCCGGCTGGATAAATGTCGCAGACGGCGCGGTAAAACCTTACGACTTCACTATGAACTGGGATAAGGGCGACATGTTCAGCGGGCTGTAAAGGCCGCTGATCTGAAGATACGCAGCTCCGGCATAGCCGGAGCTGTTTCTTTATTTAAAATCTGATATATAAAAATGATTAGTTTATCGTGTTGCTAATGTATCTTTATACTGTTTTTTCATGCCAACTCCCCCTTCTTCGCTGATAAGAACTTATCAGCTATCCGCTCGTATCCGGGGCCGGAAAGGGTGTCACGCCTTCCGGGCGCTTTTATTCCTGCGGGAGGCGACGACGATGACGGCTGCGATGACCGCCACTGCGAGCGCTCCAAGAACGCCGATGACTATATAAATGAAGTTTGTTTCGAAGGCTGTGTCCGAAGCGGCAGCGACAGCCTCCGTAGGTACGGCTGCCGTCGGCTCCGCCGCAACGCTCGCCGCCGGTTCGGGCGCGCCGGAGGCGGCAGGCGATATTTCAGGCGCGGGCGTCGAGGCGGGTTTTGGGTCTTTGGAAACCGTGATCACTACCTCGCTGGTCTGCACGGTCCACGAGTCGCTGCCATGGTAGCCCACTACAAACAGGCTGACGGGGTATTCGCCCGGTTTAAGAAAATCGATTTCTATCAACTGAACATCCGCGCTTTCACCGGCCGGAAGAGAATCATATTCCCCGACCAGCTTCGCGTCCGGCATGATTATCTCGAACCGGTCGATATCCACAGAGCCGGTGTTTTCGATAGTGACTGTAAAATTCACGATGCCTTTTGGGGGTATCCACGTTTCATCAGCCTTAAGCTCGGCGGTGAATTCGATGCCGCCAGCGGCGAGAGATACCGCTGTGAACGTACTTAAAACCAGCAAAGCGGCGAAAAACGCCGGCATTATCCTTTTGATCTTCATTTTAAACTCCTTTTAATTTGCCGATCGGAGGCTTCCGGACTATTCCTTTTTCCGGCCGGTAAGGATCACTATAACTACAATACCGGCTATTATAACGAGCGCCAATATAGCGATGAGCAGGTACAAAATACCGGGCGTGCCGGCCTCTGAAGATGCGGGCTGTGTCGCTTCGCTTACCGCAGCGTCTGTCACGCTTTCCGCCGACGCCGCAGATCCGCTTTCAGCCGTCTCTGTAATTGCCGGCGCATCCGGCGTTTTTGTTGCGGCAGCCGGGGTCGCAGATGCCTCAGGTTCGCGCACTCTTACCGTAACTGCGTTCGTTTCGACCGTATCCGTAAAACTGCCTGTCTTCCCCAACACTGCGTAGCGGAATGTTGTCGTTTCATGTACCGTTTTTGTCAGCGTAACGGAGCCTGAGCCGCCCGCGGGAAGGCTCTCGGCAGACGCTTCGAGCGCGCCGCCCCTTAGCACCTCAAACGTATCGATAGCGTCATCTCCGGTGTTTCCAATAGCGATGCGCAGCGTTACGCTGTCTCCCGCGTCTACCTCCGTTTCATCGGCATACAGCGCAGCCGTGAAGCTGATCTCAGGCCCGGCCACCTGAAATGTCAGCAGAGATGAGCTCATTCTGTACACAACTTCCAGCAAAGTGAACTCCTGCATACAGGTCAGGTAGACTTCGCCCGCATAATCGTCTTCGAACGTATATGTAAACGAATTCGATTTTGTCGCGCCGGGGAACACGTTCCCGAGGTCTTCATATTGTGTTATTAATAAAATGCCCGGCCCTCCGGTCAGCATCGGTCGGGTTTTCATGTGCATCAGCGTAACCGCTTCCATTTCGTTTTTGATCCTGTACGAAATGGTCACGGTATCCCCGGGTCTGTATTCCTCCCTTTCGGGCGATATACTGGCGCTTATGCTGTACATGTTGTACGTACCCCGGAGCGTAAAAGGTATCAGCTTAATGCCGTCCGGATTTGCCGAAATGTTGTTATTCATCGAGACTGCCAGAAGCTTCTCGGTATTCACGTCGTCCGTCGAAAAAATTACGTCGGTGAACGTGATCGTCCGGGTCGTCCCCGGGTGTATGGGCGTACTCTCCCACCTTTCGGAGTACGGCGTTTCGGTATTGATGACGGCTTCGATCCACGTGATATCCGTAGGCCCCGTGTTGCGCACAGTAAGCCGAAGCTGCACCTTGCCTCCGTCGCAGCCCGTTCTTGCCGGGACGAACTCATATTCAACTTCGAAATCGTCGTCGTCCGCGTACGCTATGCACGGCCAAAACGCGTTAAATATAATAATCAGAGCCAAAACAACGAGGAAAAGCTTTTTCATGAAATACCACCTCTTATCTGTTTTCTATTCACATTCCTTTGCTGACCGCTTTATGCGCCGCACCGCATCGTATCATTCCTTTTTCCTGCCGGTCAGCACCACTATGACTATAATGCCTGCTATTATGACCAGCGCCAATATAGCGATGAGCAGGTACAAAATATCGGGCGTGCCGGCCTCTGAAGACGCGGGCTGTGCCGCTTCGCTTGCCCCGGCACTTAGTGCCTGCGTGACTTCCGCTTCAGAGGCGGAAGCGGCCGCGGAGAGGGCCGCTTGCGCTTCGCGCACGGTTATATGCACAGTGTTGGTTTCTTTCGAAGTGATAATGTCTCCCGTCCGCCCTACTACCACAAAACTCACATCGCAGCTCTCCCTTATCTCCCTGTTTATGATGATCAGGCGTTCGTCCCCCGAGTCGATGCCATCGACGCTACGGTCTAAAGGCCCTTCCGCGTTGTGTATATCAAACCCCAGTATATCGTCGTCTCCGGTATTATCGACCTTTAACCGGAAGGCTACAGTATCCCCAGCGTCTATCTCCAGCGGGTCGGCGGAGAGTTCCGCCGTAAATTTCACTTCGGGAGGCCCGGGTTCGGAAGACGGCTCAACGGCGTGAAATGTGGGGCGTACGGGTTCGCTGACGTCCATATGGCCCATAGTGCCGGCCAGGTCATATTCTCTTCCCATCATCGTTCCGTGCAATACGTATTTTATGTCTATCCGGCCAACGTCGCTGTCTCTAAAAGTGTAGCTATAAGTCAGCGTCTTGATCTGCCCGGGATTGATGACTCCCTGGTTTACTTCGGGCGGATTATTAAGCGCAGCTCCGTTTTTGCTCAGATATGCGTCTGTAACAACGCCTGTGGCCGCGGTATCGGTCATTTCGTTCCGATAGCTCATAACGACATTTACAGTATCGCCCGGATACCAGGGCCCGGCAGGAGTAACGGTCGAAGCGATGAAAAACGGGTTTTTAGAATGGATATTGAAGGTGAACGTCTTGTCTCCGTCCTGCATCGGGTCGCCGTCGTTGTTTATCGTTACTGAAACGGCCCGGCCTACGTCTACATCCGCGCTCGTAAACGGTACGTCGAAAACGACCGTCCGCGAAGCACCGGGATGTATGGGAGGGGATGCGTTCCACTTTTTTGCGTAAGGCGCCGCCATAGATATATCTACGCGCACCCAGGTGATGTCCGTGGCGCCTGTATTTTTCACTGTCAGCTTCAGCCTTGCGTCGGCGCCCAGGGGCCCCATAGGATCGGGGCTGATCTCATAACTCACATCGAAATCACTGTCCGCCGCACGCGCGGCCTGAGCTCCGAAGGGAAAAGAAGCCGCTGTCAGGCAAAATGCCAGAAATAAAAACAGCGCGCGTTTAACTTTAAAATCCATATGCCTGCCTTCTTTCATATTTGGTATTTTGCCGATAGGTTTTAGAGACTAAAGATGTTATATTTAGTTTGATTATCCCATTAAAATGGATAAATAGCAATACAGATACCATTAATAAAATATATGACGACGGCAGCCGGAAAGATACCTTTCCCCAGTTCGTCATCCTGGTCCGGGCTCTTTAGCGATCGGGCTCATCATCCCGTCTATTTTTATTATGGCTCTTAGTTTATGTTCTGGATTGCCACGTCGGCGCGTTTCACCTCCCGTCTAAGCTTCGCTTCCGCAATGACGGCACAGCCGCCGCCCGTAAGGTGGTCTCTGCGGAATATATAGAAAATGCCTCCCGCAGTACGGCCGCGGGAGGCATCTTTTGGTTTCTGTTAACAGGTTTTCATTATATCCGCCTTAAGGCGTCGCGGACCTTACCGCAGACCATCCTCCGTAATATGTGTTTTCTCCGACTGTCCTATATGCCCTTACGCGATAATAGTACTTCGTGCCCTTTACAAGGCCGCCGTCGTAGTAATACGTCGACGTATTCACAGTCGTCTTAATAGTTACGAAGTCGTCTTCCGCCCCCGTTGTGCAGCGCTGTATCTCGTATCCCGTCGCTCCGGATACCGAATGCCACGTCAGCTTTATCTTCGAGGAGTTGTAACGCGCAGCCCTCATTCCCGTTACCGCCTTGAGCTGCGGCATGGCGTGCACGACTTCTGAGAAATTGCAGTATATCTTCTCGCTGCCGACCTGCTGATAAGCGCATATCTTATAATGGTATGTATCGTCCGTGGTCAGGTTTTTGTCGATAAAGTATGTGTACCTCAATGTTTTAAGCGGTGACGCGCCCGAGGCAACATTACCTGCCTCGTCGCATCTCCATATCTCGTAAGCCGTCCTGCTCGCGACCGGGTTCCATGTTATCTTGTTGCTGTTGTACGAATAACAGACTGCCTTTGCCCCCGTCACTTGATTAACGACGCTCACCGTGTCGGAGAAATCGCAGTAGATTTTCTCTCCCAACGCATCCTTTACATATGCCTTTACCTTATAGTTATACGTCTTTGTAATATCGATGTTTCTGTCATATTCGTACGTATACGCCGTCTCTTTCCAGAATGTCGGTTCAGCGCCTTCGGCATCCGACCTCCATATTTCGTACTTGTATCTTCCCGGTACGGAGTTCCAGCTTATCTTGTTGCTGTTCACGGTATACATAGCGGCCTTTATGCCCGCCACTTTGCTCAAGCATTCTGCCGCAGCAGATTCGTCCCTGCTGAATTTTCTTTGCGTACCGGTCCCGGTATAGACATCACGGTACGCCCATACTTTATAGTAATATGTCTGCCCGGGCGTAATGGTCTTATCGTAGAAATACCTATACCTCGTTGTCCCGACAGGCGAATATGTGCCGGTTTCAGTATCGTAGCGCCGTACCTCGTATCCCGTCGCTCCCGTCACTGAACTCCATGTTATCTTGTTGCTCGTTACGGAGTACATGGCAGCTTTTACATTGGCCACATGGAACACCCGCGCGGTATCGGAAACCGGTTCGGATTGCTCATTGTATACCTTGACGCCGCCCACATACCTGTAAGCCCGTACCTTATAGTAGTAAGTCTTGTCTACCGTAAGCCCTGTGTTTTTGTAATAAGTGCGCGCCGTGGAGCCAATATACTTGTACTCCCCATCCAGGGTATCGGAGCGGTAAACATAATACCTTGTCCTGCCCGGCACCGGGTTCCAGCTTATCTTTATAGCCGTGGGGTAATATGTTGACGCGGTAACGCCCGACATTTCGCTGAGCCGAGGCGTTGCTGATTCAACTTCGGAGTATTCGCTGTACATCTTTTTTCCGTCCTCGTACCAGTAGGCGCGCACTTTGTAATAATACGTCGTACCCGTAGCGAGGTATGTATTGGTATACGTTAATACTGAGGCTTTCGTTATCGTCTTTATGTTCTTGAAAGGGCCGTCTTCTTTAACTGCACGGTGTACCTCATATCCTTTTGCCTCAGAGAACGCCCTCCATGTGAGTTTAACGCTGTTGTAGCCCGCGGCCGCCTCTGTGATCTTTATACCCGGCACCCATACCGCGTGCAGCGTAATGGTCGCTCCGTTTTCGGCTGTGAGATTGACTACGCTCTGCCCGTCGCTGTATACAACAGGGCCGGAAGCGCTTTCAGCCCATCCCGCGAACTCGTATGCCTTACGCGTAAACCCGTTAGGCGTCAGCGTTTTTGAAGTATCGTACGAGTGGCTGCTGGAAGCGGTAGCCCCTGTTCCGCCGTTGGCGTTGTATTCGACGGTATACGTGTTTGCCGTCCACATAGCGTACAGCGTTATATCCGAAACAAGGTCCGCGGGGGTCGATTCGGTGATAAGCCGGCCGGCGCCGTCCGGCTCTGTATACCAGCCGTCAAAACCATACCCTGTTTTCTCCGGCGTCGGCAGCGCACCGTATGTTTCGCCGAAGCCGACCTGCTTGCTAGCCGGATCCACTGCAGCCCCTGTTCCCGCGTCGAATGTTACCGTATATGGATCTAAGAAATCGATATCGATATCGCTCGTAATCAGATCCGCCTCCGCCCTGCTTACCTTGGCCTGAGCTATAGTAAATACAAGGCTGCTAAGATCATTAGCGTCGGCATGGCTGTCCGCATTGCCGGTGAAGGTGATAGTCAATGTCGTATCATCAGTGCGGGCCGCCGTATAATCCAGCCCAGCGGGCAGGTTATTAGCTATGACATCCTCTTTTGATATATCTGGCGCCAGTGTTCCGCAGTATATGGTTATAACGAGGGTATCGGGGTCAAGGCTTCCGTCGTTTGCAGCCGCTTCAGCCATTGAAACCGGTTCGGCTGAAAAGATACCTGCGGGAGGC
>CAZDZY010000056.1:0-19512 GCA_964510055.1 uncultured Christensenellaceae bacterium | reverse complement strand
GCCTTTTAATCCCCCCAGTAAAACTGGGGGTTATTTGTGCTAAAGCCTAACAAAAGGCTTATGCAAATCTGCATAGGCCTTCTTAATTTGTGGTATCAGGATCATCAGTAAATCGCAGCGTTACAAACTGCGGCTGTAATATATGCTTTCAAGCGCTTTTACCGTCTCGAGGGCGGCGTCAAGCGCCTGCTTATATATGTTCTCTGACTTTTGCGGAAAATAAATGAACGGCATCACCGCCTCAGGGCAGGAAGGACTCTTCGTAACGACAGTAAGAATAAGCTCCGTACAAAGCACTCCTTTTTCATCGGAAGCAGCATCATATCCGGAAGACTCATACGAGCCGCCAAGCGGCTTTCCTGCTAAAGCAACACCATCCTTTACGAGTTTATATGAAACGAGGTCGCAGTAATCCAGCAAAATGATGCTCGGAAGCTTGATCGACGTTATAAGCATTTTGCGCTTCTCGTCGTCGCACGCAAACATGTTCTGGCCGTACATTGTAATTTTGCGCGGCTTCATCTTCGCTTCCTCCAGTTTGTCTTTGAAGGAAAGGCCGTGTATGTCGTTTCCGACATACTTCTTACGATCCGATTTCCAAAGCCTCCATTGCAGTATATAAGACTTCTTTTCTAATTCCGTTAAAATCGAATTCATAGAATTAACCTCACAGGGATATGTGCTCCATATATTAATATTCTATGCGGAATGTGGAAATCCTTCCCGCAATAAAGTATTCTCCCGATACCAAAAAGCTTGCTCTCCCCGGGCAAGCCTTTTGTGTAAATCGCTTATATGAACAGCGTCGTGTCCGACGTTTCCGCCGCTCCGAGGAACGAGGCAACCCCGGCGTATTCTATGCCGTCTATAAGTTCTTCTCGCTTTATACCCATAACGTCCATCGACATCGTGCAGGCTACTATCTTTACTCCGTTTTTAAGCGCCTGTGCTATAAGCTCGTCAAGAGTCGAAACGTTCTTTTTCTTCATGATGCCTTTCATCATTACGGAACCCATGCCGAGCATATTCATTTTCGAAAGTTTAAGCCTGCCCGTGCCCCTCGGCATCATTGCCCCGAACATCTTCTCGATAAACGTCTTTTTTACCTTTACTTTGCTGCGTTTGCGCAGTATACTGAGGCCCCAGAACGTGAAGAACATAGTGACCTTCCTGCCCATTGCCGCAGCCCCGTTAGCTATTATGAACGACGCGAGAGCCTTATCGAGTTCTCCGCTGAACACGACCATCGACTTGTCGTCGTACATGCGCGGAGTGACATTGCAGTCGGCCCCCTCGCAGCCTTTCCTGATCCATACGGAAAATCCGCTGTCCGTCTTCTCGCCTTTTACGTAGGTGTTCTTCGTGCGCGCGCACCATGCCGCCGCGTCTGCGAAGAAGCCCGGATCGGTAGCTGTTATATTTATCACGTCGCCGTCTTTCGCGGCCGATATGGCTTCGTACAGCTTCATGACGGGCCCGGGGCACTGCAAGCCGCAGGCGTCTACCGCTATTACATTGCTTTGAGAATTCATCGGCATCGATTTGCTCCTTTCCGGTTGTTCCGGTCTTCTTTCCACGGCCGTATAATCCTTGCTTACCGTTTTGTATGTCGTATAGCCACCCGCGAGGTTCCTGACGTTCTTAAATCCGTTCTGCATCAGTATCCTCGCCGCGATATACGACCGGAGGCCTACCGCGCAGTGGACGACGTAATGTTTATTCTTATCGAGCGTATCAAGTTTATCGCGCAGCGCGTCCACCGGAATGTTTATGCTGCCCTCTATCGCTCCCATATCCCTCTCGGCCTGCGTCCTTACGTCGAGTATCACCGTATCTTTCGGAAGGTCTTTCAGTTCACCGACGGTTATGTTGTCGATGTTCCCAGAGAGTATGTTCTCCGCTGAGAACCCCGCCAGGTTCACCGGGTCTTTCGCCGACGAATACGGCGGCGCGTAGCAGAGTTCCGTCTCTTCGAGGTCGTAGACCGTGGCGCCGAACCTTATCGCCGTCGCGATAACGTCTATACGCTTCTCCACTCCTTTATATCCTACCGCCTGAGCGCCGAGTACCTTGCCGTCCATCGCAAAAATGAGTTTTAATGTCAGCGGCATGCCGCCCGGGTAATAGCCCGCGTGCGAGAGCGGGTGAACAATAGTGATCTTATAATCCTCGTTCAATGTCTTTCCCGAAACTTTAAGCTGCTTTTCACTAAGCCCCGTGCTCGCGGCTGTTAAATCGAACACCTTCGCGACAGAAGACCCCTGGGTGCCGTTATATCTTCTGCCCATACCGCCGATATTGTCGGCAGCCATCCTGCCCATCTTGTTGGCAGGCCCCGCGAGAGGCATCATAGCCTCTTCGCCGCTTACAAAGTTTTTTACCTGAACGGCGTCGCCCACGGCGTATATGCTTTCATCCGATGTTCTAAGATACTCGTCTACGATTATTCCGCCCTTCTTGCCTATATCAAGCCCGCTGTCCTTCGCAAGCCGGTTGTTCGGCTTTATACCTATGGAGAGTATCGCTATATCGGCGGGCAAACTCCGCTTTTCGGTAACAACGGCGAATCCTCCCTTGCCGTCTTCGAACGCCTTTACGCCTTCGCCAAGCACGAGCTTCACCCCGTTGTCTGTAAGGTGTTTATGAACGGACTGCGCTATGTCAAAGTCGAGGTTCGGCATTACCTGATCCATCATATCGACTATGGTCACCGACAGCCCCGCATGCGCGAGGTTCTCTGCCATTTCGATGCCGATAAACCCTCCGCCTACGACCACTGCCGATCTTGCCTGCGTTTCTTTTATAGCCGCGTCTATCCTGTCCATATCGGGTATCGTCCACAGAGGGAACACTTTGCCGCTGTCAATGCCGGGTATATTAGGCACTACCGGAGTCGACCCGGGCGACAGTACGAGAATGTCGTAATTCTCGGCGTATGTCTTTCCTTCGCTCTGTACCGTAACCGTTTTTGCTTCTCTGTCTATCGATACCACTTCGCTGTTTACGCGCACGTCGACGTTGAACCTCGCCTTAAACGACTCGGGCGTCTGGAGCAGCAGTTTATCGCGTTTTTCTATCACTCCGCCGATATAGTACGGCAGGCCGCAGTTCGCAAACGAAATATACGGCCCCTTTTCAAACATGATTATTTCGGCAGCCTCATCCAGCCTCCGGAGGCGCGCCGCGCAGCTTGCGCCCCCCGCTACTCCGCCTACTATCAAAACTTTCTTCGACATATATATCCCCCTATTCTCTCTGAAAAGCTTCGCGCCTTTCAGGATTCTTTATTTAGTATCAACGCCCCCATCGGGCAGCGTTTTGTGCACTTGCCGCATTTCGTACATTTTTCTTCGTCTACGGCCGGCGCCCCATAACCTTTCTGCGTAAGCGCCCCAAACGGGCATACCGCTACGGCAGGGCAGCGGTGGTTCTGCGGACACGCTCTTTCGTTTACTTCCAGTCTCATTTGTCCTCCTGCGCGTTCCGTCTAACAGCTTAAGCCATTATCAGGACATACTTTGTGAAAAATTAGTCTATGTAATAAATATAGTCTGATTTTTTACAAATTTAAGTGACATAATCACTGTAACGCAAAAGAAAACGTTCATATGTCTTAAAAGAATAAAATTTTTTAAATTAAGATTGATATGAATACTTTTATTGTTGTATTTATTAACAGATTATTATGCCATAAAAACGAGCAAAATATTATTGAAAACATAAAAGTGCAGAGCAGAAAGGAGGATGAAAAGTGGCTTCGAATAAACGCAGTGCCGGCCCCGACAGTCCGTGGACGAAATTCAAGATGGAGTGCGCCCAGGAGGTTGGCCGCCTTCAGTATGTCAAGGAAAATAACGACGAATACAAAGGCGACCTGCCGAGCAAGGTAAACGGCGCCCAGGGCGGGCCTATAGGGGGCCAGATGGTGAAAAAAATGATCGAATATGCGGAGAGGCAAAAGGGCCTGTGACCGCAGATAATAACACCCCGGCACTAAATTGCACGGCATTGCATTCAAAGCCGACAATTTAGTGCCCGGGTGTTTTTTTAACTCTAAGGAAGACCTGATTTATTCGTACCATATCTTTTCGGTTAATTTGCCGCCTGCCCTCGTCGCAAAAACTCAGGAATAGCGCTGCTATTCCTGAGTTTTTGCTTCTTGGCAAACAACAAATTATCTCGAATATCTTATTGTCCTCATTCAGCCCCAAAAAGTCTCACGGCTTTTTGGGGACCCCGAATTAAATCAGCACTTCCTCAAAATACAAACAAACGTTTGACTTATCCACAATTAATGTGGATAACCTATATTTTTTGGTGGATAACCTGTTAAAATCATTGGAAATTAAGGTAACAACACCGGAACTCCTGAGGAAACAAAATATATGTATTTTTCTTTAACCGGTATGCCGGTTATCGACTCGAGCGCTTTAGCGTAAAGTGACAGCTGTATAGTATATTTTTGGGCGGCTTCATCATGATCGCCGCTTACCTTATCCGTCTTGTAGTCCACAATCACCCATCCGTCCCGCTCCAAAAAACAAACGTCTATAACGCCCTGCACAATAACGCTCTCCCCCGAATCGGCTAATCCCAGTTCTTTCGCGCCGACAGACAGGCAGAACGGAGCCTCGAGCAGCGTTTTTGATGAATCCCGCGCCCTCTGCGCTATATTGCTGTTTAAAAGATCCGCTATATTTTGCGCGTCCAGCGCCTCTTCGCCGGCAGCATCCAAGGTTCCCTGCGATATCAATTCCTTTATAAACTGCCTTACTTCTTCAGCATTCTTTTTTGTAAGACCGGTTTTTTGCAGCGCTTTGTGCATAAGCGTTCCCTTTTCAGCCGCATTGAGGCCGCTTTCGTCGGGTATATACTGAGGCCTGACCGCCGCTTCTGTAACCGCTTCTTTCAGCCTCTTTACTGCAGACACGCTTACCTTCGAAGGAACGCCAAGGTCGCCTTTATACGCGTATTCTTCAAACAGGTCCTCTTCCGCCGCGTTTTCGGCTTCTTCAAACAGGGCGGCGAGCTTTTGGGCCTTGTCAGCCTTTTTCTCCTCCGCTGCCGCCGCATTGACCGCGCGCACGATATCGTTTATGTCTTTTCCGTATTCAGCGCACATCATTGCCGCAGCGGGCATTATGAGGTCAAAATACGTCGCGGCCTCAAACTGCCAGCCCGCGCGTTTCTCATCAAGCCATCTGTCCTTTATCCCGTCTCCGGCGCCCGTTATAATGAGCCTTTTGCGCGCGCGCGTCATGCCTACGTATAAAAGCCTTACGGTTTCCGATATCACTTCGGCTCGCATGCGCCTCTGCACCGCCAGCCGGTGCAGAGTGCGCATTCTTACGCGCTTATTCTCATCGATGATATCGAGCGCCAGCCCGAGCGACCTCCCCACGAGCACGGCCCCTCGCGAATCCCTCTGGTCTATGACCTTGTGCATTCCCGAAAGTATCACAGCCGGAAATTCAAGCCCTTTTGATTTGTGTATCGTCGTCAAATAAACGGCGTCGGTCTCGCCGGGCCTTATCTGCTGCTTCGCGGTCCCCGTACGTTTCGCTATATCCGGAACGTCAGACAGCCTAACGTCGTTCATCGCCGCAACAGCGTTTATAAGCGACGTTATGGCGTTGTCCGTGATCTTTCCCGCGGGAGACGTAAGCGCGTATTCCTCAAATTCCGCCTCGAGCCGGAGGCGCATAAGAAAATCGGGCAGTTTAAGGCTCTGCGACAGCAGGCGGTAACGCTCTATCTCGGCAAAGAACCCGCCGAGCTTTTCCCCCAGTTCATCTTTTATACTGTAAGAACATACGGCGTTATAAAAACTCTTGTCTTCAGAAGCCCTCTGCCCGAGCCGTATCCGCGCCAACTCGGGCTCAATGAATCCGAAGTGCGGGTATCTCATCACGCTAAGCAGCGTGATATCGCTCCCCGGGCTTTCAATAAGCGATATAAGATTAAGGAATACACCGAATTCGCTGAATCCTGCTTCGGAACCGCCCGCGCCGCTTAAAACGGGGATACCCGCGTCCGCTAGCGCCTTAGCGATAAACCTCCCCGATGTAGAAACTTCCGGGCGCAATATGGCTATATCTTTATATTCAAAGCCTTGTTCCAGCAGCTCCTTTATTATTGCCGCGATAGCAGCTCCTTCGGCTGCCGCGCTGCTTAAGTCTTCTTTGCCCGCAAGCGCTATCTCCGCAGCCCCTTCGCCGCATACTGAACATTCGAGCACCTGCCCGCCCGCGTACTCCACGCCCCCCGCCCGCTCGTCCATCATGCGGCCCATCACGCCGTTTATGAACTCTATTACTTTCGGCTCGCTGCGGTAATTCGCGTTCATCTCGATGAGCCCGCCGCCTTTAAGTTCCGCGCACCTCGCGGTAAGAAGCTCCGGGTTCGACTCCCTGAACATATATATGCATTGCTTCACGTCGCCGACTAAAAAATCGTTGTCCCCCCGCTGCACGCTATTAAGTATGGCGTTCTGCGCATCGTTAATATCCTGATATTCGTCCACGAACACATGCGTATACTTCTCCTGGTACCTCTTAGCTATATCGGACACAACAAGCGCTTTAAGCGCGAAGTGGATAAGGTCGTCGTGGTCGAGCATGTTCTTCCTTCGCTTTAATGCCGCGTACCTGCCCATGAAATCTTTCGTTATCGATATGAACGCCAGCGCGTCGCCGCGCGTTGCCGAAAGCTCCGCGCTTACTTTCGCCGCAAAATCTCCCGCATAGGCCTCAAGGCCGCTTAAAGCTTTGTTAGCCCTGTTCGTGTGCGTCTTGCTTTCCCCGTTCGGGGCGCCTTTTTCTTCAGCGCTTATATGTGCCGCCTGCGGGATGAATACGTTCTTTATATCGATCCGCTCTGCGGCTCGCATTATATTCACCCGCTGTTTCTCGCTTTCTTCAGCCTCGGCGGCAAACCCGCGTTCCCGCCACGCTGCGGTTCTGCTTTTAAGATGAACGTCCGCTTCCTCCGCGGCTTCCCGTACGATGCTTTTATATTCGCTGTACAGCGTTTCAATAAACGCTTTCGAATCGAAGTTGGATGCCGCCCGGCTGAGCCATTCTTCCGGGTCTTTCAGGCTTATCACGCGGTCGTACATAGCAAAAGCCGTGTCCTTTATGGCCTGCATGTCGCCCCTCGGCGAAAACCTGCTTATAAACTTTAAGTTTGCTTTATCCTGCGCGGCAGAGGCTGCCGCTTCGTCCATGGCCTGTTCCTTCATCGCGTTTATCGAAGCCTCGTCCGCGACGGAAAATGACGGTGAAACTCCGGCTTCGATAAAATTGTCGCGTATCACCCGGGCGCAGAAGGCATGTATAGTGGATATATCGGCAAACGCGCACTTCTCCGCCTGCGCTGCAAACCTTGCTCCTCCCGCCTCCTGAAGCCGCCTAAATATCCTCTCTTTCATCTCTCCCGCCGCGAGGTTGGTGAACGTGACTATAAGCATGCGCTCCAAGTCTTCTCCTTCTTCTATGAGACGCAGCACCCTCTCGGTAAGTACGCTCGTCTTACCGCTGCCGGCTGCCGCCGATACCACAACGCTCCTGCCGCGCGTCTCTATGGCTTTTTGCTGGCGGTCATTCCAACTCATCTTCGTCACCTTCGTTCAAAAGCCCCGCCGGGGCGGCCTCCCTTACCGCGTTGCCCTCATACGCCGCGTCCATTCTGCATACGCTGCCGTAATCGCAGGCCGCGCACGCAAGCCCCGCCGTTACGCCCTGCACGGGGCTGATATCGTTATTGCCCCGGTATACCGCCGAGGCCGCCTGCTTTATAAGGCTTTCCGTATGGGAGAGGAGCGCGTCCATCTCATCCCGTTTAAAAAATCTGTTTTTTCCATGAGACTTAAGCTCTCCCGACTTTAAAAGCGCCTGGTCTATCGCCGCAAAGCTGCCGTCGCCGTTTACGGCGCTCAAAGCTTTAAGTACTTCCGGATCGTTTAACGACAGACCCGAAAGCCTTGATCCCTTCGCCACAGCCGCGTCGTTTTCCCTGCAGGCGTCGCCGATGCGCATGTAATACCCCCCGGCGGGCTTTAAGTCTTCGCCCTTTCCCTGCAGCACCCTCTTAGCCGCCGCGATGTAAACCGGCAGCTGTATCCTGATGCCGGCCAGAAAATCCTTCATTGAAAAATCCGCAGCCGAAGATTTATAATCCACGACCCGGAAATATCCGTTTACCGTGTCTATCCTGTCTATCTTGCCCGTTATCATCACTTCGCCGAATTCCGTATCTACCGCAAAGTCTGAAAACTCCTGCTCGCTGCAATATATCGACGCCTCGCTGCCTATAAAATGCGCCCTTATCCTGAGCGCCGCATTCACCAGCTCGCCGCACAGCAACTCGCCCTTTAAAGCGAACCTTTCGTCGCTTACCAGCTTTGCGTTGTCGTGCGCTTCCGCGGCTTCGGCCGCGGCCTGCCTCATCCTTGCAGCCGTCTCTTCGGGGGTGAGCTTTCCTATATCCGCTTTGTCCTCTATCAGTTTCTTCGTGAAAATGTCGAGCGCCAGATGCAGAAATTGCCCCGTGTCGAGGCTGTCGTTCGTGTAATCCCGCTCAACCTGCGCCCTTATGCCGAAATCGAGGAAATGTTTATACGGGCACCTGTAATAATCCTCTATGCGCGTCGCGCTGCATCTTATGCCTCCGTACAGCAGCACCGCGTTTAGCACGGGGATCGCCGCGTTATCCCGGAGCAGCATGCTTTGCGCCTTCTGTTTCCAATGAGGCTGCTTTAAAAACCTGGAGCACATGCCGGCTGCGGCTCCCGGCTGCGATCCGCCCAATGCAACGGCTAACCCGCCTAATACCCGGGCCTGCATGCCCGCCATCGAAGTATAGCCGCCGCTTTGCTGCGCCCGCAATCCCGGGAACAGCCTTTTTAACCTGTCTATGAGTATCGAAGGCTGGCCGGACTGAGCGTTGTGGCTTATATACAGCCTCTGCTTCGGTTTGCTAAGAGCCGTATAAACTTTGAGCTTTTCAGCGGAGGGGTCATACACGCCGATATCGAGGCCCGCGTTATACAGCGCATCCCGTTCAGTGCGCGACATTATTCCGGCGCCGTCGTCTTTAGCGGGCCATACCCCGTCGTGCACGCCTATGGCGAACAATACTTCTATATCCGGCAGCCTAGCGGTAGATATGTCGAATATGCCCACTTCGTCAGTTGATGGAGGGATCAGCGCTATCTTCGTATTGGTAAAAGCCGTTTTCAAAAGAGAACAAAGAAGCCGCGGGTCGACAACAGTATCCCCGTATACCTCGCTTATCCCGTCCAGCGCCTCTATGGATCTTTCATGGACCTGCGAAAAATACTCGTGTTCCGCCCGGGTATCATTGCCGTTAAGGCTTTCGACAAGGCGTTCGAGCTTTTCCCATGCGCCGTATATATCTATAAACTGTTTTACCGCCTCGACCTGTTCTTTTACGCACTTTCCCGTTATACCCTCGGAAAGGAAGCGCAAAGGCTTTATCGCTTTTTTGCGAAGCTCTTCCGCTCTTCCCGCTTCGCCCCAGCGCAGCGGGCTGAAATAGTGCCATCCGCGAAGAGCGTATTTCCTTCCGTACCTGCCGAGCTCCACTCTTTCGCATGCCTCGAGCGGAGAATAGCCGCTGTATATATACCTTTGGACAGCCTGCATATCTCCCGCCGCCGCGGCAAGCGAGTCGTGCAAAAACCCAAAGAACGTATTATCCGCAAGCGTCCTTCTCTCGTCGAAGAAATACGCTATATCGCATTGCGCGAATCTTGTCTTGATCGCCGGGATATACGAGTCTGTTTTTCCTCCGACGATCGCCATGTCTTTGAAGCGCCTGCCCCCGCGCACTTCGCTTATTATATTGGCGCAGAGCATATCGACTTCATCTTCTATCGACTGCGCTTCGAATAAACGTATGTTATCGGTTTCTCCTTCGTAAGGCCTGTACGGGTATCTGAACAAATTCGCTTCGAGGAATTTTAGCTCGCCGCAGCCATACCTCGGCGTTTCCTGCGTTTTTATTTCAGAGACGTTTCTTCCGGCCGCCTTTGCAGCCTCGAGAAATTTGCGCATGTCCTTCTCTTCCGAAGAAAAAAGATCGCCTTCTCCCTCGCTTCCGCTCCTGAAAGCTATCACGGTATCGCATGCCTGCCGCATGACCGCGGTCAGCAGAGACATTACGGCCGGGGAGGCGCTGTCGAGCCCGTCTATCACGATATGCGCGCCTTTTAAAAATAGCGCCCGCCCGGCGGCTGCCGCAGCCAGAGAATATATGTCTGAGAGATCGGGCCTGCCTGCCATAAGGCAGATATACCGACTGAAGACCTGCGCCGTTTTAACGAGCTTTTTTGAAAGCTCGGCGTCCCTGATATTTTCCGCAGCAGCCCGCAGGCTTTCGGGCGTCTGGTTAAAACTCTTAAGTGCCGATATCAAAGAGGCTGTGCAGTCTTCGAGGCCCTGTAAATCTTCCCCGAACGGCGCTTCCTCTTTGAGCGCCCTGCCTATATACAGCGCTTTTTGCGCGCTCGAAATAAACGATACACTGCCGGTATCCTCGAGCACCCGAAATGCGAGCCGCTGTATATTCATCACCTCGAGGCCGAATATTCCTTTTACTTTGCATTCGTTTAATATGCTTTTTTCAGTCTCGAACGTAAGCTGGCCGGGCAC
Organism: uncultured Christensenellaceae bacterium; assembly: GCA_964510055.1. Taxonomy (GTDB): domain Bacteria; phylum Bacillota; class Clostridia; order Christensenellales; family SZUA-584; genus DTFZ01. The sequence continues at coordinate 8,839 of CAZDZY010000056.1, read as the reverse complement.
CAGAACAAATACCTTTGCGAAAGGGTCTTTTATGAGCTCTTTGATATGTTTCATTAAAAAGCGGCTCTTGCCGCTTCCCGAGCGGCCCGTTACTACTGTGACGCTCATCCATATACCCCGCGTTACCCCATAAATTTGTTTTAGAGGATTCTAGAAGTGATTATATTATAACTCTTAATCCAAAAAACGGACAGCAAAGTAAATAAAAAAAGCCACTTAAAAGCGGCTTCGGCTAAACTCCTCCTTAACCTCTTACGAGATAGTTGAGAAGCAGGCTCAAATCTTCAGGCTCCGAAACCAAAAGCTCTATCTCGCCTATTTTGGCTTCAGTGAACATCTGTGTCAGCATGATATACTGGCATAACGTTGATTTCAGATTAAGCCTGTCGCCTTCCGAAGTGACCAACTCTACCTTGCCCTTGCACTTCTGCAGCATTTCAAAAAACTTCTGGGGCTGGGTGATATTCTTGATCTTCATGCTATATCCTCCTTATTTTATTCGGCTCCATTGCCGCCGTACAAAATATAGCATATATAAAACCCGCGTGTCAATCAGCTGTATATATAATTTACGGCCGGCCGGCGTAAAATCATTTCCCCGTGCTTACGCCGATTATCTTTGCCAGCTTTAAATTCTTAGACGACAGGTTTTTCATGTCGGACGAGCCGCCCAGCGTGTATGCCAGCAATATCTTAGAGAGCCCCGCAGCAAGGTTATGCCTGTCCTTCACGGCCGTCTGCAGGGCCTCCCGCGCCTTATCCCTGTTTTCCTTTGACTTTGTCAGCAGCAGGGCTATGGCGTATGTGTTTATTATATAACCCGCCTTCGCGCGCGATATAAGATCGGCCGCGCGCTTGTACTGCCCCGTATAGATATATGCCCAGGCGATCTTTTCGCTTATGTGCCATGTGTTCCTCCGCTTGTCTTCGCACCTTTCGGATACGCTTTTTGCCGCATTTAGGTAATAAAACGCGGCCTTCGCGTGCTCCTTCGCTTTATCGGCGTCTCCCCCCGCAAGATCTATAAAAGCCATGGAATTGTATGCGCAGCCTAACCGGTAAAGCTTTTCGATAGGAGACCTCGTCCATTTTCTCACCTCTTTGGCAAGGAGCCCTGTGTCAAGTCTGGTAAGAGGCATGTCCGTCTCCGCGGCGAAACATTTTTCAAGGTTCTCTTTAGCGCTCGCTATATCTATCTTCGATATCTGCTGTATAACGGCAGTATCCTTCTTTCCCGAGATCCGGCCCAGGAAATACTCGTGCACCGGAAGATACGCGTCGTCAAGATAGTATCCGCCGAGCACGAAAAGGGCTTTGGCGTATTCGCGCCTGCTTAGTTTTTTTACGTTCTCGTCTTCAAGCGATTCATAAAGCGCGATAGCGTTGGCTAAGTGCTCTTCTCCCACTTCCCTTATTTCGCGCAGCAGCCTCGCTTCCTCCTCACCGTAAGACTTTTTCGCGAACAGCAGATACGGAGCCTGCTTTTCTATTATGAGCTTTCCCTTCCTGTAGTTGTTCCTTATGCTTTGAGGGTAGACTTCTATGGCGCGGCTCAGCCATTCATTCGCCTTTTCGATCTGTTCCTCAAGGTTTTGGTCGCGCCTTTCGCCCTGGCGGGTAAGTTCGTGCACGTTTGAGTAATACCTGTAAGCTAAGGCCGAAGCGCACCTGGCGCCGTATTCTATTTCGGCGCCGCGCTGCAAAAACTCTTCGCAATACTCCCTGTACTGCCGGGCAGCGTCCAGCTTCTTATATTCATCCGCCTTTATTTTCAGGGTCACCGCCATCTTGCTGCACGCCAGCCCCAGGCGATAGAGTATTTCGACGTTGTTCCAGTAGAGTTCGTTTTCTTTAACTTTCTTGAGCGGTGCGAGTAAATTCAGCGCGCCTTTATAGTCTCCGCTTTTAAAGAGGGCGTCCATCCCCTCGGTAAGGCGCGCGCACGCGCACATATCTTCGCATTCTTTCTGCGCCGCAAAACAAACTACCGGAGGAAAACCTTCTTTACCCAGCCACCCGTGTTTCCTCGAAAGCTCCCTTACCTCTTCGATCACGCACCCGCTTTTCATGTCGGTTTCTTTCAGCGCCTTGAACACGAAAGAAACTTCGGAGCCTTTGATCTCGTACGATTTAAGCTCGAGCGACAGCGCTTTCGTTTCCCCGCTTCCGGTAAAATACCCGAGGCACGACTTTACGCTTTTGAGCCTTTGCTCATAATCGGGGAACGACGATATAAAATGCTCAAGGTATTTCCCTCTTATACGGTAACGCTGCGCAAGCGCTTTCTTATCAAAAAATGCGGCAGTCAGATACATACTATCTCTCCTTTCCCATTATGATCGTAAAAGGGGTTACAGGAAGCATATAATCGTCGGTCATACCGCTTTGTAGATTTATCGGGAAAATAAGGTTATTATGTCGGGGAAATATTAACATATATTTCTTATCAAAGCAACTGCTTTCCACGCAAATCTTTTTTCAGGCTTCAAATATCTTGTATCTTTAACAAATGGAAAATGTGGTATATAATTTGATAGAAAATCGGAAGCAGGTACATGATTCTGATAGACAATCAGAAGCATGTACATGATTCTGACATATAATCAGAATCAGGAGAAAGATATGAAATATTCCGTTGTCGTCCCGGCGTTTAACGAACAGGAAGTACTGCCCCTTACCTATCCGCGCTTAAAGGGCGTTATGGATACTTTAGGCGATTATGAAATAATATTCGTCAACGACGGCTCGAGGGACGATACGCTCAATGTCTTAAAAGGCATCGCGGCCAAAGACAGTACCGTAAAGGTCATAAGCTTTTCGAGGAACTTCGGGCATCAGGAGGCTGTCTCGGCCGGTATGGCGGCAAGCAGCGGGCAGGCTGTTATTATAATCGACTGCGACTTGCAGGACCCTCCCGAAATCATACCGCAGATGGCCGAGAAGTGGAAGAGCGGCGCCGATATCGTCTACGGCCAAAGGACAAAGAGAAAAGGCGAGACGGCATTTAAAAAACTGACGGCACGGGTCTATTATAAAACTTTAAAAGCGCTCGGGGGGCAATATATCCCCGAGAACACAGGCGACTTCCGTCTGATAGACAGGAAGGTATGCGATAGTCTTAATGCCATGCCCGAGAAGAACCGCTTTTTGCGCGGCATGGCGGCGTGGTCGGGCTATAGGCAGGAGCCGCTCGAATTCGTCCGCGACGAGCGCGCCGCGGGCAAGACCAAGTATTCGATGAAAAAGATGCTCAAGCTCGCGGGCGACGGCATAACATCTTTTTCCAACAAGCCGTTAAAGCTGCCCCTTGCGGCAGGCATAACCTTATCTATACTATCGGGTATATATCTTATACTTTCGATAATACTCACATGCATCGGTTCATGGAACTATATGCACATACTGTTTTCGCTCATTTTCTTCTTCATTGCGGTATTGTTCATATCGCTGGGCATTTTCGGGCTGTACCTGGGAAGAATATACGACGAGGCGAAAGCAAGGCCGATATATATAATCGACGAGAAAATAAACTTTGATAAATAAATTATTGACTGCATAGGAGGACAAAATGACGGATCCAAGAATGGAAAAACTGGCTGATATCATCATCAACTATTCTCTGCGGCTGCAAAAAGGCGAGAAGATACTCATCGAAACTACTGATACGGGCGACGGTATGGCGAAGCTGCTCGTACAGAAGACATTCGAGGCCGGCGCTATACCATTGGTCAATACGTACTACATGTCGGTGCGGCGGGCTATGATAATGGGTACAAACGAAGAAGTTATTGAGGAATGGACGCGGCATGACGAAGAAAAAATGAAAGGCATGGACGCTTACGTATCCATACGCGGCGGGTATAATAATCTGGAGCTCATCGACATACCCCACGATAAGATGAACTTTTACGAGTCGGTCTATTATAAACGAGTTCATTTCGGCGTCCGCATACCGGATAAGAAGTGGGTCGTGCTCCGCTTTCCGAACCCCTCGATGGCGCAGCTTGCCGATATGAGCACCGAGGCGTTCGAGGACTTTTATTTCAACGTCTGCAACCTCGATTACGCCAAGATGGACAGGGCCATGGAGCCTTTGAAGAGGCGCATGGAAAAGGCCGATAAAGTCCATATAAAAGGCGCGGGGACAGACCTTACGTTCTCCATCAAGGGCATCAACGTTATAAAATGCTCGGGGCATATGAATCTCCCCGACGGCGAAATATATACCGCTCCCGTTAAAAACAGCGTAAACGGCCGCATCACGTATAACACCCCCTCTATAGAGAGCGGCTTTAGGTTTGAGAATATCTCGTTTGAGTTCAAAGACGGAAAGATCGTCGGCGCAAAGGCTAACGATACGAATCGCATCAACCGTATACTCGATACCGACGAAGGGGCGAGATATGTGGGAGAGTTCTCTTTCGGCGTCAACCCGTATATAATGAAGCCCATGTGCGACACGCTGTTCGACGAGAAGATAGCGGGATCGATACATTTCACCCCCGGCTCGGCTTATAAAGACGCCGACAACGGAAACCGCAGCGCGCAGCACTGGGACCTCGTGTACATACAGCGCCCCGAATACGGCGGCGGTGAAATAACCTTCGACGGCGAGCTTATCAGAAAAGACGGCAGGTTCGTGCCCGAAGACCTGCAATGCCTGAACGAAGAGAATTTAAAATAGTGTATTTCATAAGGAGCCGGAACATCCGGCTCCTTTTATTATTTAATTTTTATTGAGATAAAAAATATTTTTTAAAAGTGCCATCAAATAGTGGCATTTTATAAAAATCTATGATATAATGCATCATGAGGTATACCTATGAATGAAATGCGCGTAAAGATTATTAAAGCCTACATTGGGGAAATTAAAAAGTGTATTGGTTCTGGTAAATGGAGGTTTGAACATTACCGGCCCAAAAACGCTAAGTTTTTACAAGAACATGGAATGGACCTTGATGATGTTAAGGAAATACTATTAGATTTAAATTACGAGCATTATCATAACGGCCCTGAGGCGGACAGAGATATTACTAAGAAAGGAGAAGTTTGGTTTTTTATTTATCCCTTTGATGACATTTTGATATACATAAAAGTAAGAGTAGAAGTTTCAGTTGAGGTTGTGTGTATATCTTTTCATGAAGAAGGCGATTTTTAAGAGTAGGTCATTAGAGGAGGTTTAAGGAGGAGTTACACTATGGCTATTATTTACTGCGATACATGCAAACAATTTGTTGACTATAAAATAGATAAGAGGCTTGTTGAGGAGTACAAAGGATGTAAAGTTAACGTAATCGAAAATGTTGGCGTTTGCGTACAATGCAATAACGAAGTATTTGTTGAGGAGTTAGAAGAAGAAAATTTAATAAGATTATATGATAAATATCGGGAACTAAACAATATGATCACACCTATAGATATCGGAAATCTTAGAAATAAATATGATATATCGCAAAGAGATCTTGTGAGTATATTAGGATGGGGTAAAATGACAATAAATCGTTATGAAAGAGGTGCTCTTGCAAATAAAAGCCATAATGATTTGTTGAAATTGATTATTTCCAATGAGAAAGCATTCTTTAGTAAAGTTGAAGAAGCATATAATAGTGGGCGCTTGTTGGGAAAAAAATATAAAGAAATAATGAAAAGGAAACCGGAAAACTGGGATAAAGATTATAGGGAAGGATTGAACCAACGATTGATTCATTATGAAGATGAGTATAATGGATTTAGAAAGTTCGATATTGAAAAGACAGAAAATCTTATAAGTTTTCTGGCGGAAAGGTTGAATGGGATATATCTTACAAGCTTAAATAAATTACTTTTTTATATTGATTTTGCTTATTATAAACAATATACTCGATCAATAACTGGATTGAGATATATGCGTTATACCCATGGACCTGTTATCGAAGGACATCAATACCATGCTTTTTTGTTGCTAATTGGTAAGTATTATAGTGAAGAAGGAGAATATAACGAAAAAACTACTACACTAATAAAAAGCTATGGCAACTATGATCTTTCGCTATTTAATGAAAAAGAGATATCTATTATTAATGAAGTTATAGATTTCTTTAGTGGATACAATGCAAAACGTATTAGTGAATTATCTCATGAGGAGGATGCTTGGCAAAAAAATAAAGACGGAGAACTTATTTCATATGATTTTGCTGAATCTCTAAAAGCTTTCTAATGCATTGCCTGAACGAGGAGAATTTAAAACATTTTTTACTAAAAGGAGCTAACTATTCGGCTCCTTTTTGTTATTGGTATGTAATAAAATCACATTATGATTCTGTTTTTTATGATATAAATAGCACTATAAAAGGAGATGCATTATGTTTAAGCAAATACGGCTGGTGTTAGGCGCGCTTGCGGTTATTATTTTGTTTGCCTCCTGTTCGTCAGGCTCAAGCGAAACAGCTAAGCCTTCAGCCAGCCCTTCAGGAGAAGTAACTATGAATACTGCTTATATGACGATAAGCCCCGCCGACGCGAAAGACCTTATTAGGAAAGAAAATATTACGCTTGTTGACGTGAGGACTCCGGAAGAATATCAGGAAGGGCATATCCCGCAGGCTGTACTGCTGCCGCTCGATGATATAGAGCTTAAAGCCAAAGACATACTGCCAAACAAAAACGCGGTCATAATAGTATACTGCAGGAGCGGGCGAAGAAGTAAGATCGCTTCGGATGAGCTTAGTAATATGGGTTATAAAACAGTATACGACCTGGGCGGTATAATTGACTGGCCGTACGAAACCGTGAGCGGTTAATACCTATTCTCTTAAAGCAAGCCGTTTTCTTCATTGAAAACGGCTTTATTTCATTCAATGAATTATTATGGTATAATTAACCACAATATTATAACAAGCGGGTGACGAATTGATACCCGGGATATTAAACTACCGTATGATTGGAGTATTATTTATGAATAGAAAGATTTTTATTATACTATTCAGAATTGTATTATCGGTTTTAATATTATTTATTTTTTTTACCGCATGTAATAATGGAAAACAGGCAGTTGATCAAGACTTCCTGAATAGATACAGGAATACGGAAATTGAGTTGTTGCCTACAGATTTGCTTTTCGCGTCTGAAGACATTGTAATCGTATATGACGAGCAGGCTGTAATCGTTTTTGATTTGGGTAAGAAATGTATTACCGGAGCCGTCGACCTGAAGGAAATAGGAATGAACCGCCTGCAGGGAGGCGAAGATATTACGCATATAACCGCGTCGCTTGATGGCAGTATAGTATTTCTTGAAAAATATCCTGCTGAGGCCGATGACAAGAAATATATATATCATACTGATAAGAATGAATTGATTCAGGTCGATTCGTATGAGAAATACAGGAAAGACCGCTTTAATGATTATTATGAAAGAAGCGATGAATTGGAAGGAAAATTGGAATTCGTAAAGAATGAGAGCAACCCATCCGGATTAAATCTGATTAAACTTAATGAGGAAAAGTGGGTATATCTCAGGCATGTATGGCACAAAGATTTAAATACATATGACGGGCTGGAAATTGTAATATGGACGCCGAATAATACGCAAATAATACCTATTTTTAATTAATAGATTTGTAAATAGAACTTCTTTGAACACGTTATATTTCCGGCTCACACCGTTTCATCATTCCTCTACGGCCTCAATGCAAAACACGACCGGCCTTATGCCGTCAGTGCAGCACAGCACCGTAAGGCCGTCTTTGTTGTTCCACGGGGCGTACGTCGCGCCCGCCGCTATGGCGCTCACGCTTCTATATACGTCTATCCATGCCCACGGGCAGAACCCTTCGGGCATTACGGCGTTGCCTTCAAACAGGAAAGTCTGACCTTCTTCGAGCAGCGGGCAGGGGCCTACGGCTCTTCCCTCCGTCAGATATTTGTCTGCCATATCCTCATAGAAATGCTTTTTGAGCACGGTTATCTTTACGTTCTTCATGCCGCTTTCCCCTTTATAATCAATATGTATTCGTATTATAACATATATTAAATCATTGTCTTTGTATAATCTGTAACATATGTTAAAATACATAAAGATTTAATATTATAGATTTGGGAGTATTCAATGAAATACTTTACAAAAGAATGGTATGAATTATGCGGAAAAGCCGGGTTCCATCTGCTTTTAAAAGAATCCAAAGAAGCTTCTGTTTTTTCTGAAGAATATTTTCAAAAAGTATATAGTAAAAAGCTTGCCGAATATTTGGCATCTAAGAAAAAGATGTTATCCATTTCATTAAAAGATCTACCTGACCTTTCCGTTTTGGAATCTAAATCTATAGCATGTCTTTTAGAACAGGGACTTAATGAGGAGAAAATCGAATCTGTAAAAAAGATGTGCGCGGCAAAACATGAAAAGACAGTTGAGTATTTCGCTTCCCGCGAGCCTTACAATGAGAAGAAGGAGACAGACAACTTTAAAGAGATTTACGAAGCAAATTTATATAGCGTAAAAAGCGGGCTTCCTGATTCAATTTTAAAGGAAATCCCGGATATACGGGTCTTTGCATTGGATTTTGCTTCAAAGAAGGTTATTGAAAGAACAAAAAAATATTGCGAAGACAATTGGAATCAGGTTAACAAAACACTTTATGACTACCGTAAATACTATGAAGAAGCTTCGAAAACATTTGATAAAAATTTTACAGAAGATATGAAATTCCATGATTGCTGGATAACATATATAAAGCAGGATAAAGATTCGTTGATTTTATTTCTTGACAACAGCGGTGGGTTCACTGATATAAATGAAATTACTTTTAAGGGTTATAACATTATAAAGCAGGACGGCTCTTTAACAGAAACCAGATGGCTTTATG
>CAZDZY010000055.1:0-19643 GCA_964510055.1 uncultured Christensenellaceae bacterium | reverse complement strand
CTGTAATAGCCACGCTCGTAACGCTGAATCTTTACAAGGGCATAGCCCGCCTTATGGTGCCCCAGGGTCTTCTGTCTATAAAAAGCAACGCGGATCAGACCATGCCTGCCTGGATAAACGAATATGGCCGAAAAGACGTGATCTTAGGACTGCCGTGGGCGTTCATAGTGGCCGTTGTAGTAATAATTGCGCTTGTAATAGTACAAAGAAAGACCATAATCGGCAAGTATGCGGCCGCTATAGGAGGCAACCGGACTGCGGCGGAATTGTCGGGGATCAACACTGTAAAATGGGGCTGGATATTGTACATAATCGTCGGCTTCCTGTCGGCGCTTGCCGGTATGGCCAGGGCCAGCTATATGTCTGTGGGAGATCCTATTTCGGGCAACAGCATGGAAGTTAACTGCATCATTGCCGTCCTTCTCGGGGGGGCTGCTTTTTCAGGCGGCGAAGGTTCTGTAATAAAGACCATAATAGGTGCACTCATAATAATGTGCGTCAGCACCGGCCTCTTTACGATAATACCGGTTTACTGGCAGACGTTTGTTATAGGCTGTGTGCTCATAATTGCCGTTGCGATAAACCATCTGCTGTCGCAGGAAAAGCAGAAGGCCTGACAGCCATATATCCGTTAAAACAAAATGAAAAGATTCTGCGAATAGCGCAGGCTTATTAAGTATATTCTTTCAGTAATAAAGGTCGTTTTTTACCGGCCGGGTCATGCAAAGAAAATTAACAGAACCATATTGACATATGTAATAACAAAAGTTATAGTGATTATAGAAAATGTAATGACATATGTTAATAGAGGGGCTAGCAAGGTGGGTCATAGTGAGCGACATCCGGAAAAATCTATTTGGACTTTATGAAAAAGCCCTGCCTGCATATCTTTCATGGAGTGAAAGGCTTTCTTTGGTAAAACGCGCGGGTTACGATTTTGTTGAGATAAGCATAGATGAAACGGACGAAAGGATTAACAGGCTGGGCTGGACTAAAGAAGAAAAAGCGGAGCTTATTAATGCGGTATTGGAGACAGGTATTCCCGTATTAACGATGTGTTTAAGCGGCAACCGGCGTTTTCCTGTGGGAAGCAAGGATAAGGATATACGTGAAAAAGGTATGGCGCTTATAAAAAACGCGATCAGATTCTCTGTAGATATAGGCGTGCGTATCATTCAATTAGCAGGCTATGACGAGTTTTATAATGAATCCGACGATGTGACCGCTCAGAACTTTTTAGACGCTATACTGGAATGCGCCGATTACGCAGCGCAGTATGATATGATGCTGGCTTTCGAAACAATGGATACGCCGCATCTGGATTCCATTAAAAAGGCTATGTTTTATGTGGATAAAGTTAAATCGCCGTGGCTGAACGTATACCCCGATATCGGCAATTTATCATCCAGGAAGGTCGATATCAAAAGCGACTTTTACGCGGGGAAGGACCATATAGTCGCCATACATCTGAAAGATACGCGGGAGAACGAGTTCCGGCGTGTGGAATTCGGCGAAGGCGTTGTGGATTTTATAGGGTTTTTCCGGCTGCTTGACGACATGCAGTATAAAGGCCCGTTTGTAGTGGAGATGTGGTCTGACGGCGAACAGGATTCTGTAGCGGGCGCCAGGAAGGCAAGGGAATTTCTTATAGAGAAGATGAACGAAGCTCTCGTAAAGGGAGCGGGATGTGAAAAGAAAGACAAAACGGTTTTTCCGACCGGAGATTATAAAAGTTTGGACTTATAAAAATTCAGATAATATGGCTTGCAATAGAGAAAAAATATTATCATAACTGGAGGTTAGAAAATGAAATACAGGAAATTGGGAAACAGCAATATCGATGTTTCCGTTATAGGCCAGGGCACCTGGGAGATGGGCAACGATTTCTTCGGGGAAGTCGATGAGAAGCTCGCTATCGACGCCATAAGGGCGTCAATAGACGCGGGCGTAAACATGGTGGACACAGCAGCAGCCTACGGGTCGGAAGGGGCTTCTGAAAAGGTGGTCGCGAAGGCTATAAAGGGCCTGCGCGAAAAGGTCGTTTTGGCGACGAAGCTCGGTACGCTGCGTATCTACGGGGAATATGTCAATTGCCTTAATCTAAATATAATGCGGCGTGAACTAGAAAACTCTCTTCGAAGGTTGGAGACGGATTATATCGATGTATATTACATACACTGGCCTGACAATAACAGCAGTATCGAGGCCGCGCTTGAGCTGATGGTCAAGTTCAAGGAGGAGGGAAAGATCCGCGCTATAGGCGTATCAAACTTTAATACGACTCTTATTCAGAAGGCAATAGACATAGCGGATATTTCAGTTGTACAACCGCCGATGAACATGCTTAACCGAAGCTCTATAGAAAACGGAATAGTGCCTCTTTGCAGTAAAAACGGAGTCGGTGTAATAACATACGGCTCTCTGGGCGGCGGAATACTTACAGGCAAAATGGAAAAACCGGTGACAGGCGGCAAAGAGCTTCGCTCCGTTTTCTACTCTTTCTATGAGGAGCCGATGTGGTCGAAATGCCAGAAACTTCTCGAGGTCCTTCGCGGCATAGCAGGCGACAAGGGCACTACTGTGGCGCAGGTGTCTATAAACTGGGTATTGTCGCAGCCGGGAGTGACCGGTTCGCTTATGGGCGCTACGACGCCGGAGATGGCTTACGAGAACGCAAGCGCGGCGGATTGGGAACTCACCGCTGAGGAAGTGGCCTATATCGAAAAGAAATATAAAGAGATAATCGGATAGTTTAAGGCTGGTGGCTGATATGAAAACGGTAGGTATAAAAAAACTGACTATGGAGGCGTTCGCGCCTTACGGCACTTTCGCATCCGTCATGGCTCCCAAAGGCCCGAAAATGGGTGAGAAGCCTGTGGAGTTCTTCCGCGATATGGTGCAGCAAACGTTAGGCGCTGCCAACATGGTTTCTTACTCTGCCTGCGTAGTGGAGCAGCGCGATTGGGTGATAACGAATGCGGAATACCACAACCACTGCTGCGAGGCGATAATCTGCCTGGACGGAGATTATTTAGCCCACTTCGCCCCGGCTTGCCCGGAAGGCGAAGAGCCGTTTGACAGTATCGAAGTATTCCTGATACCGAAGGGCACGATGGTAGTGGTAAGGCCGGGAGTTTGGCACCAGGCAGGATTTCCTTACGGCTGCGGAGAAGTACATGTATTGTGCGCGCTTCCCGAAAGGACATATTCCAACGATTGCGTCTTCATGGAAATACCGGAAAACAAACGCATCAGGGTAGAGGACAAAATTATTGGCTAGAATACAACGGGAGATATCCGGAAGGTCGCGGCGCCATGGGCGCCGCGGTTTTCATTGGGAAGGAAAATAATCTGAAGCTGCAGGTGGAGCTATGGGCAAAAAATATTTGATGGGCCTCGACAACGGGGGCACGGTAATAAAAGCGGGATTATATGATACTGAAGGCAACCCGGTTGCTTTCGCGTCTGCGGAAGTGGAAGCAATAATCGGGCGCGGCGGCGAAGTGGAGCGCGATATGGACGAGCTCTGGGAAATGAACGCCCAAGCCATTCGGGAGTGCATAGGTAAAGCGGGCATCGATCCGGAGGATATCCTTGGCTCCGCGGTCTGCGGCCACGGAAACGGCCTTTATCTCATAGATGAAAACGGCAGGCCTGCAAGAAACGGGATCTATTCCAGCGATACCCGCGCGAAGGAATATTTAAAGCGTTTCATGAGCGACGGGACTTATGAAAAGATACAACCCAAGACCATGCAGATACTATACGCGGGCCAGCCTACCGTTCTTATTGCTTATATGAAGGATAACGAGCCGGAGCCTCTTAAGAAAGCGAGATGGGCGCTTACCTGCACCGATTATATACGGTTCCGGCTGACAGGCGAGGTATACGGGGAGATCACGAATATGTCTGTCCTGAGCGCCATAGATCAGAATACGCGGGCTTGCGACGAAGAAGTGTTCGAGGCGCTGGGCATAAAGGAATATATGCGCCTTATGCCGCCGATACGGCAGTCGTGCGATATATGCGGACGGATCACAAAAGAGGCCGCGGCCCGGACAGGGCTTGCGCAAGGCACGCCCGTAGCGGGCGGGCTTTACGACGCGGCCGCCTGCGCCATAGCGACAGGAATAACCGACGGCAGCAGGCTGTGCGTAGTTGCGGGCACATGGGGCATCAACGAGTATATAAGCGAAAGGCCCGCAAACAGCCGCGATCTGTTCCTGACTTCGGTCTATTGTATAGACGGGTTTTATATGATGACGGAAGGCAGTATGACCTCTGCCTCAAATCTTGAGTGGTTCGTACGGAATATCATGGGTGAAGAAAAACTTAAGGCCGCGGAGCAGGGCCGTAATGTGTACGATATTGCGAACTTGATGGCCGGTTCCGTCAGCCCCGAAGAATCTTCGATAGTATTTCTCCCATTCCTGTACGGCACGAATATCGACCCCGACGCAAAAGCGTGCTTTATCGGTATCAGCGGATGGCATGAGAAGAAGCACCTCATAAGAGCAGTATATGAAGGCATAGCTTTTTCGCATTATTCACATATAGAAAAGCTCCTGCAATACCGGGAAGCTCCGATATCCGTAAGGATGGCCGGGGGATTTACAAAATCGGATGTTTGGCTGCAGATGTTTGCGGATACGACGCAGCTCCCGATAGAGGTGTCTGAGGTCAGCGAACTCGGCACTTTAGGAGCTGCAATGTGCGCCGGGGTCTCGGCGGGGGTATTTTCTTCGCTGGCTGAAGCTGCCGGAGCTTTTACGAGAATATCGAGGACATTTACCCCTGACCCGAATAAAAAATCGGTCTATGAAAAAAAGTATGACGCTTATAAAAGAACGGCAGCCTGTATGAATAATGCCTGGAGGGACGGATAACGAATGCCTGACAATTGTTATAGTATTATATTGACAGGTATGTTGAATCTACATTATTATTATAGAAATTGATAATGTATCCGATAACTGAAAGGCGGAATTATATAATGGATGCAAAATATGATATACACATAATGGTGCAGGTTGCCCAGATGTATTATATGGACGGATTGACGCAGGAGAATATAGCCAATCAGCTCGGGATATCGCGTTCTTCGATCTCCATGATATTATCTGAAGCGAGGAATTACGGCATTGTAGACATAAAGATAAAAAATCCGCAGATCAACAATGATGATCTGTCGGAAGCGATGAAGAATGAATTTAATCTTACAAGCTGCTGCGTAGTGCCCGTAAACGCAAAACTATTAAAGATACTTACAAAAGTGGTAGCTACCCAGGGAGCGTTCCTCGCTGAGAAAGAGATAAAAAGCCATTCGTCGCTCGGAGTCGCGTGGGGCACTACATGCTACGAATGCATGATGGCTTTCAGGAACGACAGCAATCTCTATGATATCCATGTCGTCCCCCTTATCGGAGGGACGAACCGTATAGCTTCCGAATATCAGCTGAACGAAATGGTGCGCAACATGGCGGAAAAGCTTCGTGGGACGCCCTCTTTCATATACGCTCCCGCTCTTGCGGATACCATTGAAGAAAAAGAGATCATCATGAAGACTATGGCCATGCAGTCTATAGTCGAAACATGGAAGAAGCTCGACGTTGCCCTTGTAAGCGTTGGAGCACCGCCTGAGTATTACAATTCTAAAATGCAGTTTGATCCGTATGAAATGAAAAAGGTTTTTGAGGCTGACCCTACACGCCCGGTCGGGGATATATGCGCCCGAAGGTTCAGCATCACCGGCGAGTTTTTAAATAATGATTACAACCAGAAGATAATGGGCATAGGCGAAGAAGAGCTCAAAGGAGCCGGCAAGGTTATCTGCATAGCTGCCGGAAGCCATAAGATACTGTCTATTTTGGGAGCCCTGCACTCCGACACGATAGACATGCTTATAACTGATGAAAATACGGCCAAAAGCGTACTGGATGTTGCCAGATCATAAACTTTCCCGCACTTTATAAGCCCCGGCTTTCCGGGGCCTTTTTATTGCGCTTCGAGGGCCCAGCGCACGGCGCGGGCCCCGGAAAATCCAAGCTGTGATACAAGGCGCAGAGGGCCCCATCTTTTACCAAAAAGAATATTATGAATTTTGTATTGACAAATGTTATTCTATAATATATTATTTAATAAAAGATAACAAATGTTATAGCAAATGTTTAGAGGCAAAAAATATGAAAATATCAGCGTCGATCCTATCGGCGGATTTTCTTCATCTTGATGACGAAATAAACAGGGCGGTAAATGCCGGATGCGATTATATGCATATAGACATTATGGACGGGCATTTTGTGCCGAACCTCGCGATAGGCCTTTGCACAGTCGAGTCGATGAAAGCTAAAAACAAGCTTCGTAAAGACGTTCACCTGATGATCGCGCAGCCCGAAAGGTTTATAGACAGATTCGCCGAGGCGGGAGCGGACTCAATTATTTTTCACGCCGAGAGCTGCCCTCACCACTTCCGGCTCATCGAGCAGATAAAAAAGCAGGGAAAGCTGGCAGGCATAGCGCTGACTCCCGAAACGCCTGTGGAAAATATACGGCATGTACTGGGTGAAGTCGATATAGTGCTTCAGGTATCCGTAAACGTCGGATTCGGTGGGCAGAAAATAATAAAGCAGACTTATGAAAAGCTTGCGGCTTTAAGGGAATTAAGAGAGCGGTACGCATACAGATTCGAAATACAGACGGACGGCGGTATCAGTAGGGAGACTTATAAAGACGTACTTGACAGCGGGGCCGACGTGTTGGTAGCAGGATCGATGCTGTTCAAAGCGCCGGATATGAGCGAGGCAGTGAGTAAAATCAGGAATTATAAGGTTAAAAAATAAATTTAATAAGGATGCGTGAAAGGAGCAATCGATATGGGTCTTAGTTCTGGGAGGCTGAAAGGCAAGGTATGCGTAGTAACGGGCGCGGCCAAAAGCATAGGCTTTGAGATCGCGAAAAAATACGGGGAGCAGGGCGCGAAGGTGGCGCTCATAGATATCGACCCTATTGTGATGCAATCCGCCGAAGAGCTGTGCAAAATGGGGTATGAAGCGAAGGGGATAATACTTAACATCACCGACAGGGCCGCGGTGCTTAAATGCTTTGAAGGCATCGTTTCGGAGATGGGAGATATCTACGCTTTAGTCAACAACGCGGGCGTTGTGGACCAGAGGCCTTTTGAGGAAAACGACGAAGCCGTGCTCGACAGGATGTTTAAGGTAAACGTTTACGGAACGGTTTACTGTATACAGGGCGCGATAGGCAGCATGAAGAAAAACAAAGAAGGAAAGATAATCAACTTCGCTTCAAAATCAGGAAAGACCGGCTCGGCGCTTATGGGCCCTTACAGCGCGGCGAAAGGCGCGGTGATCACCCTTACGCAGGCGCTTGCTTACGAATACGCAGGGTATAACTTAAACATAAACTCTATTTGCCCGGGCATTACGGACGCGACCGGAGTATGGTCGAACGTAAGTGCGGGATATATAGATAATTTGAAGCTTCCTAAAGAAGAGGTAGTAAAGAAGTTTACGGCAAAAGTCCCGCTGGGGCGGCTTACCGACAAGCAGGACGTTGTTGACTTCGTATTTTTCCTTACCGTTTCCGGCGATTATTGCACGGGCCAGGCGTTCAATATCACCGGCGGGCGCGAGATGCATTAAGGCAGGTTTTTATGGATATTGAAAAGATAATCAGAGAAGTAACGAGCGAAATACTGAAAGAAGTCGGCGTTACGGGTACCGAAAAACAGAAGTGCTCTCAAAGTTACGACCCCTCGTACGCAAAGTATATGGACCATACCGTGCTCAAGCCGGAGACTGAAAAAACGACGGTCAGGAAGTTCTGCGACGAGGCGAAGGAGTGGAAGTTTGCCAGCGTATGCATCAACCCGACTCACGTCAAATATGTATCTGAGCAGCTTAAGGGCTCGGGCGTTAAGACCTGCTGCGTTATAGGGTTCCCTTTGGGGGCAAACACGCCGCTTATTAAGTCGCTCGAGGCTATGGAGGCAGTAAAGAACGGCGCTGAAGAAGTGGACATGGTCATCAATGTAGGCGCGCTTAAGGATAAGAACTATGAGCTGCTGCTCGAAGATATCAAGGGCGTTGTAAACGCCGCTCATCCAAAAGCGCTCGTTAAAGTAATTATCGAGACTTGCCTTCTGACGGACGACGAAAAGGTAAGGGCCTGCGAGATAGCGAAACAGGCGGGCGCCGATTTTGTCAAGACATCTACGGGCTTTGGAAAAGGCGGAGCTACGGTGGAAGACATACGCCTCATGAAGCGCACCGTGGGAGACAGCATGATGGTAAAGGCCTCGACGGGAATAAACGACCGCAAGATATGCGATGCGATGCTTGCCGCCGGCGCGGTAAGGATGGGCACCAGCAAAGGCATAAAGATAGTTAAGGGCGATGAAGAAAGCTCGTGCACCCACTGCGGAAAATGCAGCTCGGTCTGCCCGAGCGGAAATGTTACCATAACCAGAAACGAATATTGATTAGCATCAGGAGGTTATTATGGAACTGAATCTTAAGAACAAGACGGTTCTTGTAACAGGCGGCGGCGCAGGACTCGGAGCCGGGATCTGCGAGGTGTTCGCGCAAGAGGGCGCCAACGTAATGGTCAACTATATCGTCAACCAGACGGATGTTATTAAATTCGCAGAATCGCTGGGCGAGAGATACGGCGGAAAGCATATGGCTATATACGGGGACGTTACGAGCGCCGAAGATATAGATAATATGATACGGACGGCGGAAAGGGAATACGGGCAGCTAGACATAGTTGTAAACAACGCGGGCATCTGGCCGACCACGATGATAGAAGACATGACCGATCAGGAATGGAAAAAAGTAATCGAAATAAACCTTACGGGCCCGTTCATGCTGAGCAAACGCGCCTGCCTTCATTATAAAGCAAAAGGCATACGCGGAAGGGTCGTAAATATCACATCGAAATCGGGGATCACGGTAAATACTCCGGGCCATGCGCACTACGTTTCTTCCAAAGGCGGCATCGTTCTGCTTACAAAGGCTCTGGCAAGAGAGTTTTCAGAGTACGGTATAGTGGTGAACGGCGTTATACCCGGCATGGTAAGGACGCCTATAAACGAAGACAAGCTTTCCAAACCGGAGATAATGGCTTCGTATGTGGAGCGCATACCGTCGGGCAGGGTATCGACCGCGCAGGAAGTAGGATACGCGGTAGCGTTCCTCGCGTCCGACAAGGCTGACTTTATTAACGGAACGTGCGTGGATGTGACCGGGGGAATGCTGATATAAAAGGCCCGGATCGTATATGAAGGAGATAAACGTAGCCGTCCTGGGGACGGGATTTATCGGAAAAGTCCATACATATGCCATAAAGTCTCTGCCGTTTTACTATGAAGGGCTTCCGTTCCGCGTAAAGCTTAAAGCAGTTTACAGCAGGACTCTGGAGTCGGCGATAAGAACGAAGGAAGACTTCGGGTTTGAATTCGCGACCGACAGCCTGGACGATATATTCTTGAGGGACGATATAGACGCGGTAAGCATATGCCTTCCTAATTACCAGCACGCGGAATGCGTGCTTAAGGCGATAGAAAAGCGCATGGCGATATACTGCGAAAAGCCGCTGGCGGCAAACGCGCAGGAAGCGGAAGAGATAACAAAAGCGCTCGCAGGCAGCAGTATAGTCCACCGGATAGTGTTCCAGAACAGGTTTTTCGCCTGCGTGCTCCGCGCAAAAGAGCTGGTCGACGAAGGAAGGCTCGGCAGGATATTGAGCTTCCGCGCATGTTACCAGCATCCGGGCAGCGTGGAAAAAGCAATATTCAATTGGAAATTCGAGAAGAAATACTGCGGCGGGGGCGTGCTGTTCGACATGGGGTCGCATGCGCTCGATATGCTGTATCATCTCCTCGGCGAATATAAAAGCGTATCGGCAAAAATGCAGACCGTATATCCGCAAAGGGTCGACCGTGAGGGCGTTATAAGGCAGGCCGAAGTGGAAGACGCGGCGTACATCATCGCCGAAATGAAGGACGGCTCAAGCGGAACTATACAGGTCTCGAAGATAGCGGCAGGGAGCAACGACGATTTTAAGGTGGAGATATACGGAGAAAAGGGCGCGCTTAAGTTTGACCTTATGGACCCGAACTGGGTCGAGTTCTATGATAATACTGCCTCCGAAGGCCCGCTTGGCGGCGGGAGGGGATTTTTAAAGATAGAATCGGTACAGAGGTACCCGAGACCCGGAGGAAGTTTTCCTTCGCCGAAGCTCGCGGGGGGATGGCTGCGGGCGCATATACACAGCATGTACGATTTTTTAAACTGCGTATACGAGGGCAGGCATGGAAAGCCGGACCTCGCCGACGGGGCCTATATACAGTATGTGATGCAGAAAGCGTACGAATCCGACAAAGCGGGGATGCGTATAGAGCTTTAACAGATATTCAACGAAATCAGGAGGACAGAGGTATGTACGAAAAAGACAAGCGGGAGATCATCAATACCGCCCTTGAGATAAAAAGAAGCGGGCTTGTAAGCCTTTCGGGAGGCAACGTAAGCATAAGGAAAGAGAACGGGCATGTGCTTGTCACTCCTTCAGGGACCTCGTACGAGACAATGAAGGAAAAGGATATAGTCGTACTGACTCTGGACGGGGAGCGCGTGGAGGGGAAACTGCGCGAGTCCGTCGATACCGAAGCAATTCTATATATATATAAAAACATGCCGGAAGTAAATGCGGTGATACATACGCACCAGCCGTACGCTACGGCGGCAGGGCTTATCGGCGACGTTCTGCCCGCGGCGGTCACGACGCTCGCGAACGTAACGCTCGGAGAGGTAAACGTAGCCCCTTACTGCTCGCCGGCGAGCATCGACATGGGCATACAGACGGTAAAGTATATAGACGGCAAACGCGCGGTCATATTGAAGCATCACGGGGTAATAACGGTAGGCCCAACGCTCAAAGACGCGCTTTACGCTGCGGTCTACATGGAAGACGCCGCGAAGACGTACCTGGTCGCGAAAGCGGCGGGCGAACCGAAGATAATGACTGACGAACAGACGCGTCAGGCGGTGGAAGTGCATAAGAATTACGGGCAGAAGCATCACAAATAGGGATTAAAGATATCGGTATGGAAGAGGGCAGCGTAAAGCGGACGATAGAGCTCGAGATAATAAAGCAATGCGTACTGAGCGGACGGGGATATTTCGTTCCCGTCGCGATATCAGCCCGGCATGTGCACCTTTGCCGGGAGGACGTTGAAGCGCTGTTCGGCAGAGGCTACCGGCTCAGCAAGCTGCGAGACTTAAACCAGCCGGGGCAGTTCGCGTGCGGGGAGCAGGTCACGCTTAGCGGACCTAAAGGCAGCATCGGGAATGTCCGGGTGCTGGGGCCGGAGCGCAGCGGGACGCAGGCGGAGATAAGCATTACAGACTGCTATAAGGCCGGAATAAAGCCCGTAGTGAAGATGTCGGGAGATATCGAAGGCACTCCGGGGGGCCGCCTCACCGGTCCGGCGGGTGAAGTTGAGCTGAGAAAGGGAATTATAGTGGCCGCCCGCCATCTGCATATATCCGGAGAGGAGGCTGCACTGTTCGGCCTTAAGAACGGGGACAAAGTCAGCGTCAGGAAGGCCGGAGAACGAGAGACGATCTTCGGAAACGTAGCGGTGCGCTCCGGGCAGGGCCATTCGCTGGAGATGCATATAGATACTGACGAAGCCAACGCGGCGGGCATGCTGCGCGGAGAATTGCTGGAGCTTATCAGGTAGGTAATATGGCGGAAGAGACGCGGGATATCATAGCGAGAATAATCGAGGAAGTGCTGAAACGCATAAACGCGCCGGACGAAAGAAAAGGCGGTACTCTGGCGGTATGTTCAGGGTATGTGTTCGATGAAGAAGCAGTCGCGGATTATATTGGGAAGAATCATGAAAACGTTACATACGCGCTGCTGGACGATGCGCAGTTCGGTACGGGCGATAGAATAGATTCCCGGGAGGAGAAAGGACTCCTTGCCGGAAAGCTTAAAGATTATGAGAAGATACTTGTGATTTTTCCTCCCCTCTGGCTCATGGGCGCGATAGCGCATGGAGACGATTCGGTGTATACCGCGATGCTGGTATTGCGCCCTCTGCTCTGGGGCCGGGAGGTTACCGTTCTTCTTGATTTCGAAACTCCTAGAATCCGCCGGAGCCCTGCGTTTTTAAAACTGGCGGAAGACATAAACGCGCTGGAGGAGATGGGGATAAAGGTCGCGCATCTCAGCCGGGAGTGTAAAGCAGGCGATGAGATAAAAGAGCTCGTAACCGAGCAGGATGTAAAGGACGCGGAGAAAAGAGAAGGCAAACGTATAAGGATAAAACCGGGAGCTATAGTGACCCAGCTTGCGCAGGATACAGCTAAGGAACTGGGGGTTATAATCGGGGCCCACGGCGAGTCGTGAGACTTGATGGGGTGATAAGGAATGCAGGAGGGAACGTATGCAGATCGCAAGGGTAAAAGGAAACGTGGTCAGCACGAACAAAACTGAAAAGCTGTACGGCCTGAAATTGCTGATCGTAGTGCCTATCGATCTTGCTTCATTCGAGGAAAAAGGTCAGCCTGTCGTGGCTATAGATACTGTCGGCGCGGGTGAAGGCGAAGTCGT
Organism: uncultured Christensenellaceae bacterium; assembly: GCA_964510055.1. Lineage (GTDB taxonomy): Bacteria > Bacillota > Clostridia > Christensenellales > SZUA-584 > DTFZ01. Next base: position 7,001 of record CAZDZY010000055.1, on the reverse strand, counting down.
CATGCTTTGCAGCGGTTCTTCGTCCCGGCAGACGGCGCTGACGGAGAACAAGCCCTCTGATATGGCTATAGTCGGGATAATCGATTCGATAGAGATGAACGGCAATCAGGTATTCCGCAAATACGACGGGAATAAACGCGAGCAGTAAAAAGCCTGGAGGGATATGAAAATGGATTTGACGGAACAGGAGATCCGTTCGGTAATAGAAGAAACCGTTAGAAGGATAGTCGGGACCGCCGCGGCGGGCCGCTGGCTGTGCGACACTGCGGATGAAGCGATCGCATCAGCGAAAGCCGCCCAGGCTGAGCTTGCGAACATGAGCCTCGGGAAGCGCGGAAAGCTTATAGAGGCTATGAGGCAGGCAGCTATGCAGAACGTTAAATATCTTTCGGAACTTGCGCATAACGAGACCGGATACGGCAGGGTTGAGCATAAGATACTGAAGAACAGGCTTGCCATAGAGAAGACGCCGGGCATAGAAGATCTGAATGCCGACGCCATGAGCGGCGATTTCGGGCTCACGCTTGTGGAGCGGGCGCCGTTTGGGGTAATAGGGGCGATAACACCGTCTACGAACCCTACGTCTACAGTAATAAACAACTCGATAAGCATGATAGCCGCGGGCAACGCGGTAGTATATAACCCGCACCCGGCTGCGAAAAAGGCGTCTACGGAAACGATGCGCATACTGAACGAGGCCATAGTTTCCGCCGGAGGGCCGTCAGCGCTCATATGCACTGTAAAAGAGCCTACGCTTGAGACGGGCAAGGCGATAATGGAGCATAAGGATATACCCCTGCTTGTCATTACAGGCGGAGAAGCGGTAGTGAAAGTGGCTATGAAGACGGGGAAAAAAGTGATCGCGGCGGGGCCGGGGAACCCGCCCGTTATAGTCGACGATACGGCTGTTATCCCGCAGGCCGCTAAAGACATAGTTGACGGCGCTTCGTTCGACAACAACGTGCTCTGCATCGCGGAAAAAGAAGTATTCGTATATGACAGCGCTGCTAACGCTCTGATGAATGAAATGCAGAAACACGGAGCCTTCAAGGTATCAGACTTTGATATATCAAAGATAGTCAATACCGTATTTGAGAAAAGAGACGGCGGATATGCTGTAAACAGGAGATTCGTGGGCCGCGACGCCGCGGTCATACTCAGGGAGAGCGGAATACCGTTTGAAGGCAGCCCGCGCCTCATCATAGCCGATGTGGCTGCAGATCATCCGTTCGTCACAACAGAAATGCTCATGCCGGTGCTGGGGATCGTACGCATAGAGAGCGATATCGAAAAAGCCATAGAGAAAGCCGTTAAGGCGGAAAACGGCTGCAAACATACCGCGATGATGCACTCGCAGAATGTTACTCATCTGTCTATGGCGGCAAAAGCTCTCAATACTTCGATATTCGTCAAGAACGCTCCTTCTTACGCCGGACTAGGGTTTAACGGCGAAGGCTTCGCTTCGCTTACTATAGCTACGCCTACCGGCGAGGGCGTGACCAGCGCGCGCACGTTCACGCGCCTGAGAAGGTGCGTGCTTTACGGCAATTTCAGGATAGTATAAAGCAAGAGTAACGCAATTGGGAAGGGACGGCGGCAGCGCCGCCGTTCCATCCGATTTTTTAAAGTCAATACTCTGATAAAATAAATTTAAAATAAAAAGGAGATAAGGCAATGGAAAAAGAAGCTTTGGGAATGGTTGAAACGAGAGGGCTCGTAGGCGCGATAGAGGCAGCCGACGCTATGGTAAAAGCCGCTAATGTAAAGCTTATCGGCAAGGAGAAGGTGGGTTCCGGGCTCGTCACCGTAATGGTAAGGGGCGACGTCGGGGCTGTCAAAGCGTCTGTCGACGCCGGAGCCGCTGCGGCAAAAAGGGTGGGCGAACTCGTCAGCGTACATGTGATACCCCGCCCGCACGACGATGTTGAGGACATACTGCCCCAACCCGAGAAATCAGCAAAATCCGAAAAGAAGGCCTAGAGCATGTACGCGGGGAAGGTCGTCGGTTCTGTAGTAAGCACGGTAAAGGATGAAAACTTAAAAGGAGTAAAGCTTTTGGTCGTGCAGCTTATTGAGAACGGATCGCCCAAAGGTTTTGAGGTCTCGGCCGACGGCACAAGGCAGGCCGGAAGGGGCGACCTTGTATATCTTATCGGAAAGAAAGAAGCGACCCTTCCTTTCAAAGAGCGCAGGATCATTCCGGTCGATTCGGCTATTGTCGGGTTTATCGACAGATTTAACGAAGAAATATAAAGGAGAAGTATCATGGAGAAACAGGCTTTAGGAATGGTGGAGACAAGAGGACTTGTCGGAGCCATAGAGGCTGCCGACGCGATGGTAAAAGCGGCTAACGTAAAGCTTATGGGCAAGGAAAAAGTCGGGTCCGGGCTGGTTACGGTAATGGTGCGCGGAGACGTGGGAGCGGTGAAAGCCGCGGTAGACGCGGGGGCGGCGGCAGCGAAAAGAGTGGGAGAGCTGTTCAGCGTGCACGTAATACCGAGCCCGCATGACGACGTTGAAGGCATACTTCCTTGAGGATAAGTGAAGGTAAATCAATATGCTGCTTGCGAGAGTAGTGGGAAATGTCGTTTCAACGATAAAAGAAGAATCCCACCGGGGAAAAAAGCTTTTGATAGTCGAGTTTATCGGGCTCGATAAAAAGCCGTACGGCGTAAGGCAGATAGCTTTTGACGCCGCTGACGCGGGCGTGGGCGATACCGTGCTCGTAAACGTCGACGGCGGGGCGGCCTTGATGATACTGGGAGACAAAAAGGCTGTAGCCGATTGGACTGTGTGCGGCGTTATCGACCACTATACTGTAAAAGGCGAGACGATCCCCGTTTGAAAGGATGGGAAAATTGGATATTGAGGCTATTGTAGCGAAAGTTACACAGGAGGTATTGGCGCGCGCCGGGAAGCAGCAATGCGGCGGGGTCAATGCTCCAAAAAAAGATACCGGCGCCGATGTGGCAGGCACTATTGAACATAGCGTATTGAGCCCCGATATTACGGCCGACAAGATAATAAAAGCCTGCCGGGAAGCGCGGGAGTGCAGGATGGCGAACGTATGCGTATCCCCGTATTACGTTTCGCTCGCGGCCGGGCAGCTTCGCGGAAGCGGGATAAAAGTATGTACTGTCGCAGGGTTTCCGCACGGCGCGGCCTCGACCGCGGCCAAGGCTGCGGAAGTAAGGGAAGCTATAAAGAACGGCGCGGAAGAGCTTGACGTGGCGATGAACATACTGGCGATAAAGAACGGTGAGACCGACGAAGCCGTACGCGACCTGAAAGAGATAATGAATATAGCGCGCGGCAGGGCCGTCGTTAAAGCGATATATGAACAGGGTCTGTATACGGACGCCGAAAAGCCTGTAGCGCTGGGCGTTGCGAAGGCTGCCGGGGTAGATTACGTGAAGATATCAAACGCGCTTTCAGGCAAAAAGGCAGCCGCAGAAGACGTAAAGTTCGTGCGCGGCATACTGGGCGCCGGAACAGGAATAAAGATAGACGGCGGGATATCCGATGCCGAGACGGTGCGTTCTCTGATAGCGGCAGGCGCGCAAAGGTTCGGCTGCAGCAAATCCGTGCAGATCATAAAAGGTTAATGAAAAGATAAGCAGGCTGAAGAGAAGATCCGTCTATTAGAATTCAAGTAATGCAAAGACAGGATCATGGTCAGACAAATTTGACGGAACAACCGTGTAATTGAGCACGCTGATGCTTTTCGATACAATGATCTTATCGATAGTTCTGTTTAATGAAACCGTATAATCTCTTAGCGCCGCAAATTCAGAATCCCTTGCGTTAAAATCTCCGAAAAGAACTTTATATTTGTTTATATCGCTGTTCATTACCCGCATAACCTGGGCAAACTGTTTTGCGCGGATCGAAGCGGTTTCCCAGGAAAAATGTGTATTGTAGACCGATAAGATCTTATTACCGACCGTTATAGAGGTTTGTTGCAGTATACGCTTTTCATAACCATTACTGTCTAATTTATAGACCTGCATCGGCCCGTAACCGGAAAACGAAAGCAAACCGATGCCAAACTGCGCCCCATTTCTATAATTTATAGTCGGAGCAAACAAAGCCTGCTGCATCGTAGAAGTTTTTAAATCCGACAGATTATTGGTGTTTCTGCTGACGAAGACCTCCTGGAGCCCCATCAGCTGTGCGTTCTGCGACTCTAAAAATGCCTGTTGAGCATGAATATTACCGTAACCCCGTTTAATATTCCATGTTCCGGCTTTGATCCTGACCTTGACTCCGGCAAACAGCGCAGCCCAGGTTTTAGGGCCGCATATACCATCTACGACTAAGCCTTTTGAATATTGGAACGACATGCAGGCGTCTGTCGAATCCTGCCCGTAAACCCCGTCAACAGGGCCGGGATCAAACCCGTTTTGTATTACAAGCGTTTGAAATTGCTTTACATCTTCACCGGTTAAATAAGGGTAAGTCAGGTATAATGTCCGCATCTTTTCCTCCGCAGAAATCAAACGTATTCAAAATTCTGTGATATTAAGAGTATGTGTTCATTTATGCTTTAAAAGAAAAGGCCTATGAAAAACTTATGCTGCATACATCAGGATTATTCCTTCAAAATACCCGTTCCGCCGGGCAATAGCCGATCCGGCCGCTCCGGAATAATATATTCAATTATGCCTTGCATTGTCTTTGACAAGCGTTTGGCGGGGTATTAGAATATTATATAGAAACATTTCGGCGGCAGGCGTGCCGCTCTATGGATACAACTTAAAATAATAACTGCATAAATGATAATAATACTGATAAAGTCCACCATTGTAAAAGGGGCTCCGATTGTACCGGAAGCCGAAAAGTACCTGCTGGGGCACGCGAAGGCCATAGGTTGATCCGGAGGTGATTGTATGTACGATCTGATAGTGCTGGGCGGAGGCCCGGCGGGTTACCGGGCGGCGGAGCTTGCGGGCGCGGGCGGCCTTGATACGCTGCTGATAGAAAAGAGCGCGTTGGGCGGCGTTTGCCTCAACGAAGGATGCATACCGACAAAAACGTTTCTGTACTCTGCGAAAATAAAAGATAACGCGGAGAATGGCGGGAAGTACGGAGTATCTGCGCAAAGCGTAAAGATCGACCACAAGGCAGTGGTGGCGCGCAAAAACAGGGTCGTTAAAACGCTTGTGGCGGGCGTAAGGTCGCAGCTAAAGGCAGCCGGAGTTGCGCTGGTTTCTGGCGAGGCAAAGATAATTGGGCAAGGCGAAGGTTTTATTGTAAAATGCGGAGAAGAAGCAGGAGAAGAAGCATATGAAGGCAAAAGGCTTCTTGTCGCCACGGGATCCGCACCGGCGGTGCCTCCCGTACCGGGGCTGAAAGAGGCTTTGGAGAACGGTTTCGCCGTAACGAGCAAAGAGATGCTCAGTTTGGATGTATTGCCCGAAAACCTCGCGGTTATCGGCGGAGGGGTGATAGGCCTCGAGATGGCATCGTATTTTGCTTCGGCAGGGAGCAAAGTGACTGTGGTCGAGATGCTCGAAAATATCGGCGGCGGCATAGACCCGGAGATAAGCGCGATACTGAAAAAAAACCTTGAAAAAAAGGGCATAGTGTTCATGCTCGGGCGCAGGCTCACGGGAGTGGAGCAGGGCTTTGTTACGATGGTAGGAGCGGCGGGGACCGAAAGGATAGAGTGCGGCCTCGTGCTGCTCTCGGCGGGCAGGCGCCCGTATACGGCCGGCCTTGGGCTTGAAAGCATAGGAGTGCTTACTGAAAAGGGCGCTATAGTGACCGACGGACATATGAGGACGAATATACCCGGAGTATACGCGGCCGGAGACGTCAACGGAAGATCGATGCTCGCGCATACCGCGTACCGGGAAGCCGAAGCTGCGGTAAGCGATATGCTCGGCAAGCCGGACAGTATGGATTACAGCGCGGTGCCCGGAGTGATATTCACTTCTCCCGAGGTAGCGTGGGTTGGCGAGACCGGAGAGCAGGCAGAAGCAAAAGGGCTCAAAACAAAGACCGTATCGATGCGTTTCTCGGGGAGGTATCTTGCCGAGAACGAAGGCGGCGACGGCATCGCGAAGATAACGACCGACGGCAGCGGCAGGATAATGGGGTTCCATATGATAGGCAATTACGCGTCAGAGATCATATACGGAGCCTGTATGATGATAGGGCGCGAAATGACAGCAGAGCAGGTCAAAAGAGTGGTTTTTCCGCATCCGACGGTTTCAGAGATAATAAAGGAATGTGTTTTCCAGGCGGAATAGTTATCTATACAGGCCTGAAACGGAGAAAGCAGCGGGTTTCGGTATAGTTAATATGCAGACGGATACAGGCCCGCGCTGAATAATAAATTTTTTATTATAATAAGAAAGCCCCGGCAGTTAGTGCCGGGGCTTTATGTCTCTCAATTTATATACAGATGTTCTTCTCGGTCTTGGGGTCGAACAGGTGTAAACGGCTCTCCGGGATCATAAAGCTGACGTTATTGGCGTCGCCGTACGCGGAAACATATTTATCGAGTTCCGCCGTCTGCACGCGGATGATGACTTCCTTGCCATCCACGGCCGTGTGGAGATATGTCTCGCTGCCCATCATTTCCGTGACGTCTACCTTGGCTTTTATGCTGCCAGGAGTGTCTTTGGAAACGAGGCGGACGTGTTCGGGGCGTACGCCTAATACCACCTTTGAAGGAAAATCATTCTTAGCTTTAAGGATGCCCTGCTTATCGTCCGGCAATACTATATTCGCTGTGCTTACGCTGGCCGAATACTTGCCGCCCGACAGCGTCAGCTCCGCCGGCAGGAAATTCATTTGCGGCATGCCGATAAAGCCTGCCACAAAAAGGTTCGCCGGCATATTGAACACTTCCTGCGGAGTGCCTATCTGCTGTATCACAGCGTCGCGCATTATAACGATACGGTTGCCGAGCGTCATGGCCTCGGTCTGGTCGTGCGTAACGTATATAAACGTTGTGTTGACTCTGTTGTGCAGCTTGATAAGCTCTGCTCTCA
>CAZDZY010000054.1:0-20149 GCA_964510055.1 uncultured Christensenellaceae bacterium | reverse complement strand
CGCATATAAACCGCGCACGAGCCCGTACAGGTTCCAGGGCCTCGGCAGCGAAGGCCTCGACTTCCTCGTAACGGCAAAGGAGGAAACGGGGCTTCCGATAGTTTCCGAGACAACGGGCGTCGATATGATAGACGAGTTCGAAGAGAAAGTCGACCTCATACAGGTCGGCGCGCGCAACATGCAGAACTTCGTGCTGCTGCGGGAACTCGGAAAATGCCGCAAACCGGTTATGCTCAAGCGCGGCCTCTCCGCCACTATTGAGGAATGGCTCATGTCCGCCGAATATCTGCTGTCGGGCGGCAATACGCAGGTCGTGTTGTGCGAGCGCGGAATACGCACGTTCGAGACGTATACGCGCAACACTCTTGACTTAAGCGCTATACCAGTCGCGAAAAGGCTCAGCCATCTGCCCGTCATCGTAGACCCAAGCCACGCTACGGGGCTGTGGTGGGCGGTGGAGCCGCTTTCGGTGGCGGCGGTATGCGCGGGCGCGGACGGGCTCATAATCGAGGTGCATGAGCAGCCTGCCGAGGCGCTGTCCGACGGACAGCAGTCGCTTATGCCCGATAAATTCTCCAAGGCCGTACAAAAGATAAAAGGAGCCGCGGAGCTTATGGGAAAGGTCATCTGACGAATGGAGGATGGATTTAAGAACTCGAAAGTACTGATAGCAGGGCTCGGCCTCATTGGCGGCTCGGCGGCGAAGGCGCTTAAAAACGCCGGCTTCCCGGTGTACGCGTATGACATGGGCGGCAATACGCTCGCGCGGGCGTTCGCGGAAGGGGTAATAGTAAAGGGCTATTCGGATATCTCAGACATACCCGAAATGGATATGATGCTTTGCTGCCTGCCCCCCGGTGCGGCCGCGCCGTTCCTGCGGGAAGCGCGCGCGCACTTACGCAACGGGGGCGTATTCGCGGAGACCGGCGGCCTGAAAGAAGGGGTAACGCACGAGCTGGCTGCCATACTCGAAGGCAGCCGTGAACTGCTGTCGCTGCACCCCATGGCGGGCAAGGAGAAATCCGGGTACGAGCATTCGGAGGCCGGGCTGTTCAAAGGCTGCGTGCTGATACTTACGCCCACCGAAAAGACGGGGCTCGCCGCTCTGATGTGGGCGAAGGTGCTTGCGGAAGCGTTCTGTTGCAGCGATATCGTCGAGCTCCCGGCTGTTAATCACGACGAAGTCATAGCCCGGGTCAGCCACCTGCCGCATATGCTGGCTCTGGCCGTCCGCTCGATGGATAAAGACGGATACTATAAAAAGTTCGCGGGAGGCAGCTACCGCAGCGCAACGCGCGTCGCGGACATAAACCCAAAGCTGTGGGCGGAGCTTTTTACAAAGAATAAAGAAAACCTTATCGGCAGCCTCTCGGTTTTCAAAGACAGCCTTGAAAGACTCGAAGAGGCGCTCGATGATCCGGCTAAGCTTGAAAAGCTGCTGGGCGAGATATCAAACTATCAGGGGGAATAGCATGGAGGTCTTAAAAGTAAAAGGGGGTACTGGCGAATACAGCGTGCTTATCGGGCGGGGCTTGCTGCAAAATGTTCCGGGAAAGCTGAAAGAAGCGTATCCCGGCAGCCGGTTCGCTTTAGTTACCGATCGCAACGTCTGGGGATATTACGGAAAGCGGTTTTCGCAGGCACTGGATGAAGCCGGTTTAAAGTACGACGTGATAACAGTCGAGCCGGGGGAACGTTCGAAGAGCGTCGACACGCTTGCCGGCGTAGTGAGCCGCCTCGCAAAGCTTGCCTATTCGCGTTCGGATATTATAGTCGCCTTTGGAGGAGGCGTTGTAGGCGACCTCGCCGGGTTTGCCGCGGCTACGTATCTTCGCGGCATAAAGTATATACAGGCGCCGACCACTCTGCTCGCACAGATAGACAGTTCCGTAGGCGGCAAAACGGCAGTGAACATTCCGGAAGGCAAAAACCTCGTTGGGGCGTTCTATCATCCTTCCGCCGTATATATAGACCCTGAGTTATTAAAGACGCTCAGCGAAGAGGATTTCGCGGGCGGAATGGCCGAGATGATAAAAGACGCTTTAATAAAAGACAGATCCATGCTCGACGTGATCGACCAGCATGTGATCAACGCGGATTCGCCCGAGCTTGAGGGCCTCATAATCCGCTGCCTTGAGATAAAGCGGGACGTGGTTGCCGCAGACGAAAGAGACAGGGGCGAGAGGATGCTGCTCAACTTCGGCCACACCATAGGCCACGCGCTCGAGCGCATATGCGCGGCGGGCGGCGGCCGGATAACTCACGGGCAGGCTGTCGCAAGAGGCATGGCTTCGATAACCAGAATAAGCGAGCGCAAAGGGCTGACGAAGAAACAAACGGCGTCTTTCATCATACAGCTGCTTAAAAAATACGGCCTCCCCTGCTGCTTAGGCGGTTTCGACCGCAAAGCGATACTCGAAGGCATATTTGTGGACAAGAAGAATCTTAATGACAGGCTGAATCTGATATTATTGAAAGAGCCGGGCGTTTCGTTCATCCATCCCGTAAGCAGGGATGTTATGGCTGAATACCTGCTCGAGGATTGAAAATGAACGTTACCGTTTACCCTTCAAAACTTGCCGGGAGCTTTACCGCGCCTCCTTCGAAGAGCGCCGCGCACCGTATCGTATTGGCGGCGGCCCTTGCGCACGGCAGGAGCGTTATTGAAAACGTCCAGCTTTCGAGCGACATAACCGCTACGGTCAACGCGTGCATAGCGCTCGGATGCGATATAACAACCGAACCGTCAGGCAGATATAACACGATCTATATCGACGGAGGGCTTAAACCCGCAATGGAAACAGACATCGATTGCGCGGAATCCGGCTCGGCCCTTCGGTTCCTGATACCTATAGCGTGCACCAAGGAAGGAAAAAGGACGTTTACCGGGAGCGCGCGGCTCCCTTACCGCCCGATAGACGAATATATAAGGATATTCGACTCTCAGGGGATAAAGTATAAAAGGCCCGAAGGAAAAAACCTGCCTCTTACAGTCGAAGGAAAACTCGCGAGCGGGGAATATACCATCGGCGGCGGCGTGAGTTCTCAGTATATAACCGGGCTGCTTTTCGCCCTGCCCCTTCTTGACGGCGATTCGAAGATAACAGTCACCGGAAGCCTCGAATCGAAGGGCTACGTCGATATGACGCTCGACACGCTGCGAACATTCGGCGTCGATATAGGCGTAAGCGGAAGCAGCTATATTATAAAAGGCGGCCGGCAATATAAACCGCAAAACATGTCAGTCGAAGGCGATTATTCGCAGGCTGCGTTTATTATAGCGGGAGCGGCGATAAACGGGGACGTTGAAATAGGCGGGCTCAGCCCCGCCTCACTGCAGCCCGACAGGGCTATGATCGATATTATGCTGCGCATGGGAGCGGATATCAAACAGGACGGTAATGCCCTCCGCGTAAGAAAATCGCAGCTTCACGGCATAGACGTCGACGTGTCTCAGTGCCCCGACCTCGTGCCTCCGATAGCGGCCGCGGCGGCGGCAGCGCAGGGCGCGACCCGGATATTTAACGCTTCGCGGCTGCGCGTAAAGGAATCCGACAGGCTTCATGCGATAGCTGTTAACCTTAAAAATATCGGCATAGCCTCAGAGGAATATCCCGATTCGCTCGTGATCCACGGCGGGGATCCGCGCGGCGGAGACATCGATTCGTTCAGCGACCATAGGATACCTATGGCGTTCTCAATCGCAGCGCTCGGGTCAAAAGCTATAAATATAACAGGCGCGGAATGCGTCTCAAAGTCGTGGCCCTCGTTTTTCGAGGATATCAAAACGCTGGGAGGTAAAGCGGAATGAGCGTTTGGGGTAAAAATGTGACCGTGGATATATTCGGCGAGTCGCACGGGCCTTCCATAGGGTTGGTATTGAGCGGGCTTAAACCCGGAATATCGCTGGATATGGGAAAGATACAATCGATGCTCGGCCGCAGGAAAGCGGGAAGCGAAGAGTGGTCCACAAAGCGCGGGGAACCGGACGTATTCAGCATAATAAGCGGCCTTAAAAACGGGCGCACCACGGGCGCACCGCTGTGCGCCGTATGCGAAAATAAGAGCGCGCATTCAGGCGATTATCCCGAAGGCTTGAACCGCCCCGGGCACGCCGACTATACGGCAAGCGTGCGTTACGGGGGAAATAACGAACCGCGCGGAGGCGGCGCCTTTTCAGGCAGGCTCACCGCCCCTTTAGTATTCGCGGGAGCTGTCGCGGCGCAGATACTCGAACCTCTTGGCATATATTGCGCCGCTCATATAAAGCAGATAGCTGATGTTTTTGATACAGGCTTCGATAAAACGTTTATTTCACAGGAACAGGCCGGCAAGCTCAAAAGCAGCCGTTTTCCGCTGATAGACGAAACAAAGAAGCAGGATATGATAAATAAAATAACCGGCGCGGCGGCGGAGGGCGATTCTGTGGGAGGCGTGATAGAGTGCGCCTTGTGCGGAGTGCCCGCCGGGCTGGGGAGCGAGTATTTCGGCAGCGTCGAAGGTACGCTGTCTTCGATGCTGTTTGCCATACCCGCAGTCAAGGGCGTTTCCTTTGGCGCGGGGCCCGCTCTCGCGGGCATGAAGGGCAGCGAGGCAAACGACTTCTATGCTTTAAAAGACGAAAGAATAATAACGCTTACGAACAACAACGGAGGGATACTCGGGGGCATAACGAACGGCATGCCGATAGTATTTGAGGCCGTCATTAAGCCCACGCCTTCGATATCGAAACCGCAGAGGACTGTCAACCTTAAAACGCATGAAGAAGAAACGATAGAGATCAATGGCAGGCACGACCCGTGCATAGTGCCGCGCGCGGTGCCCGTGGTGGAAGCGGCTGCGCTGATTGCGATGCTCGATATTATGACCGGAAGGGATATTTGATGGGGTACGATGAGGAGTTAAGCGTTCTTCGGGAGCGTATAGACAAAATAGACGAACAGCTGACCGCTCTGTTCGAGCGGAGGATGGACGTTGTAAAAGAAGTGGCCGCGCTCAAAAGCGCGTACGGCAAGCCGGTGAATGACTCGAAACGCGAAAACGCCGTTGTTATGCGCGCCGTTTCGAGGCTCAGGAATACTGAATACGGCGGGGACATAAAGAGCTTTTACCGCTCGCTTATAGATATAAGCAAGGCTAAGGAAAAGCGTGAGATAACGCCCGCGTCTCTCCCCCGCGCTGTTACGGAAAACGAACTTATTGGTTACCTCGGCATACCGGGCTCGTTCTCGCACACGGCGGCAATGCAGGGTTATTCGGGTTCGCAGCTTGTAAGCTACGATACGTTCGAGGCGATATTCGAAGGCTTGAAAAACGGGGAGATAAGCCTCGCTATTCTTCCGGCAGAGAACACCGAGACCGGCAGCATCACGGCGGTTGTCGACCTGCTCGCGAAATACGGATTCTTTATAGTCGCGGAAAAGCTGCTGAAGGTCTCCCAGAGTTTGCTCGGAGTAAAGGGCGCCTCGTTAGGAGATGTCAAAGTCATATATTCGCACCCCGAGCCTTTCGCGCAATGCAGCGCGTTTCTGGCGGCTCACCCGTCCGCGGAGGCGCGCCCTGCCTTAAGCACGGCGCAGGCGGCGAAATACGTCGCCGAAACGGGAGATATGTCCGCGGGCTGCATAGCGTCTTCAGCGGCCGCCGGCATATACGGCCTTGAAATAATCGAGGAAAACATACAGAACAGCGACAGTAACTGTACGAGGTTCATAGTAGTCGCGAGACAGCCCGTAAAAGAAAAGCAGTGCGACAAGACGAGCATCATATTTATGGTGGAGCACCGCCCGGGCTCGCTGTGCGAGATACTTAAAATATTCTCGGACGGAGGGGTCAATATACATAAGCTCGAGTCGCGCCCGCTTAAGACCCGCCCGTTCGAATACATGTTTTATCTCGATTTTGAAGGCAGCCTTGCGCAAAGAAACGTCGCGGCGACTATAGACGCCGTAAAACAAAAGGCAGCCGGTTATATATTCCTCGGGTGCTATAAACGCGAGGTTATGCTATGAAAGCGGGGCTTATAGGCGAAAAACTCTCCCATAGCTTCTCACCCGAGATACATCAGAGGTTTTACCGCCTCACGGGAAAGACAGGAAGCTATACCTTATTTGAGTGCCCCGGGCGCAGGCTGTGGAATTTTACAGATATGCTCAAGCGCCTGGGCTATACGGGCGTGAATATAACCATACCCTACAAGACCTGTATAATAAAATGCCTTGACGGGCTCTCGGACGAAGCCGCGGCGATAGGCGCAGTCAACACAGTGCATTTCAGGGACAATAAAGCATACGGATACAACACCGATTATTACGGCTTAAAGTCTTTGATAGAATCGACCGGCGTCGGTGTTCGCGGCGCGGCTGCCGTGATACTCGGTACGGGAGGCGCGGCGAGATGCGCGCTTAAGCTGCTGCGCGACATGGGCGCGGCAACTGTCCGCGCGGCAAGCCGCAATCCGCAGCAGGCGGACGCGGTATTTGACGCGGTAAGCTACGGCGATCTCGAAGCTCTCTCCCATATCGATATACTTATAAACACGACGCCGTGCGGAATGCACCCGGATACGTCCTGCCCGGTGCCGCCTTCAGTGATAAAAAAGTGCGGCTGCGTTATAGACCTCGTATACAACCCTGCCGAGACAAAGCTGCTGGCACAGGCAAGGGAGTTCGGTATAAAAACTGCAAACGGGCTGCTCATGCTGTGCACGCAGGCTATAAAAGCGCAGGAGATATGGAACGGCGAAACATACGCCGGGGAAATATATAACGGCGTATATGAATATATGCTGGGCAGGATATATAAAACAGAAAGCCCGCCTGAAAAACCTAAAGGTGTGTGGGGCAGAAACATCGTTCTTACCGGCATGCCGGGCAGCGGAAAGACCACGGTGGGAATGCTGCTCGCGAAGACCCTCGGAATGGGCTTTGCCGACACCGATGCAATAATCGAGAAATCACACGGCGTTATACCCGATATATTCCGCTCAGAGGGTGAGGCCGCTTTCAGGAAATACGAGCACGACGCGGCGCTGGGAGCCTGCGCCATGAGCAATACCGTAATATCAACAGGCGGAGGCATAATACTGGATAAAACCAATATGGCCGCTCTGCGCGAAACGGGGGCTGTAGTATTTCTCGACCGGCCGCTCGAAATACTGATAAACGAAACTGACACGTCGGGCAGGCCTCTTCTAGCGGGCGGCAAAGAAGCTATTGCGGCGCTTTACAGGGAGCGGTACGGGCTGTACACTTCGTACGCCGACATAATTCAGCAAAACACTTCCGACGCGCAAAGCTGCGTATCGGAGATAATAAAAAAACTGGAGGAGATGTGATGAAAATACTCGTTATTAACGGCCCGAATATAAACATGCTGGGTATACGCGAACCCCAGGTCTACGGCAAAAACGATTACCCCGCGCTGCTCGCGGTCCTTGACGCTCTCGCAAAAAAACACAGTATAACGATAGACGCGTACCAGTCGAATATTGAGGGAGAGATCGTCGGCAGGATACAGCAGGCAAGAGGCACATACGACGGCATAGTAATAAACCCCGCCGCGTACACGCATTACAGCGTTGCGATACTCGACGCGCTGAAAGCCGCCGGAGTGCCCGCAATAGAGGTGCATCTTTCCAATATCGCCGGGCGCGAGGAGTTCCGACATAAGTCCGTCACCGCCGCGGGCTGCATGGGCCAGATATCCGGGCTCGGCTTCGACTCGTACCTGCTCGCTGTCGAGGGTCTATTAAGACACCTCGAAAGCAGGCAGGAATAACTGCCTGACGCGTCAATATGGAAATAACAAAGGTTACTGAGAACAAAAAGAAATATCTCGATCTTCTGCTGCTGGCGGATGAGCAGGAGGATATGGTAGACAGATATCTTACGCGCGGCGATATGTTTGTTTTGGACGATAACGGTGTAAAGGCCGAATGCGTGGTCACTAAAGAGGGTGAGGGCGTCTATGAGCTGAAGAATATCGCGGTCAGACCCGAGAGCCAGGGAAAAGGTTACGGGAAGGCGCTGATAGAGTATTTTTTCTCTTATTATGACGACTGCGCTAAAATGCTTGTCGGAACAGGCGAATGCCCCTCCACTCTTAATTTCTATAAAAAATGCGGCTTTGTCGAGTCGCACCGCGTAAAGAACTTCTTTACCGATAACTATGACCACCCGATGTACGAAGACGGGATTCAGCTTGTGGATATGATCTATCTGAAAAAGGAACGCTGAAAAACACTTTATTCTTCGTTTCAGCAATATGGATGCTGATCAGGATTCCTATGAAGCACTATGGACAATGCGATCAGAGGTCTCTCTCTCAGTCTGCTTCGCATCCAGCTCCCTCCTCAGAGGGAGCCAAGACAGCAGACAAAAATAAATAACTTTTTTAGGCCTGCTGTTATGTTGCCAAAAGGGTATGTTATACGCCTCTTTTTGTATGCGCGCCTTGCCTTCACCTTGAGGGGAGCCGGAAATGAGCGCTGCCAGTGGCAGATGAAGCGAATTGGAGGCTCTGTGAACAAGGGAGTATGCCAAGCGGCAGTGAAGGCAGACGACCATTGTGAACAGAGGTAGGTGCCCGGGTACTAAATTATATGGCATGCATTTTGGGCTGATAATTTAGTGCCCGGGCGGATGAGGTGTGAGTTAAAATGCGTACAAATTAGACACCTCATCGGTCAGACACCAGATTGCGGGTCTTTTCTTTGGAGCTGACAATCTAGTGTCTGCCAGCTTCCCCTAAAAGGAGAAGCCAAGAAAACATCAACTGACTATTCTCCATACTTAGGTCTTTTGGAACCCCCGGCAATTGCCGGGTGGATTCGTATACAAATAAGGCAGCCGCGCCTCTCCGAAGAGCAGGCCGGCCGCCTTAATAAAGCCTTTTATATTCTTCGATTTGTTTATTTCCTGTAGCTGTAGACCGGCCTGCGGCGGTTTTTTAGCTTGCTCCTGTGCACCATTACCATTCGTATTATCAAAAACGCCGTTAATCCGCCTGCTGCCGCGATCACGATAACGATAAACAGCGTATCGCCGGTAAAAAAGCCGGTCTCTGCCGCTGGCGTAGGCGAAGGCGAGGGCGTAAGCTCAGGCGCGGGCGTCGGCGTACTGGTAACCTCGGCCTTTTCCTGTATATCTCTCGCGGCTGTCAACGAGCCGCTATATATCTCTTCACCTGTCGCCTTGTTTTTATATGTGACCGTGCCGAGCACATCCCCTTCTTTTATAGGGGCAACGGGCTCATTATCGTAAACGGGCTCTGCCACCAGCGTATCCGTTCCGTCAAGCAGCTTCTGCGCATCGTCTTTCGGCAGGGTCACGTAAGCCGCGCCCGCTTCCGGCTGCTTGAATTCAAGCACCCCGCCCTGCGCGTCGTCCGCGGAGTAATCCTGTACCTGCACTTTAAACGGGTCCCCCAACACCGTTGAAACGTCGATAGTCTTAAAGCTGTCAAAACCCCATTCAAAAAGCTTTTTGCTCAAAGTCCAGCGCTTCGTTCTCGACGACGGCTTTTCTCCGAACACCAGACAGATGAGGTTCGTCCCGTCTTTTGACGCCGACGATACGAGACAGCCGCCCGCATCAGGAGTGGAGCCCGTCTTTATGCCGGTCGCGTGTTCATAATCAAAATCTTCATGGCTGCCCGGCGGGTTAAGAAGCCAATTTGTATTTTTGATTGTTCGTGAATTCTGCTTATTCGTCTTCGGCATTTTATAATCTTCCAGCTTGACTATATCTCTGAACGTTTTGTTCTGCATCGCGCAGCGGGCAAGCTTTGCCATATCTGAAGCCGTGGTATAATGGTTTTCACTGTCGAGACCGTTCGGGGTTACAAAGTTTGTGGAACCCATGCCTAAAGACTTCGCCTTTTTATTCATAAGAGAGGCAAAATCCTCAACGGAACCGGATATCTTTTCCGCCACCGCCACAGCCGCGTCATTCCCTGACTTAAGCATCATCCCGGTAATCAGGTCTTTCATTAAGATTTTTTCGTTTTCTCTTAAAACAAGGGTAGATCCCCCGGTGCCCGCGGCTTTTCTGCTTATCGTTACGGTATCGTCCATTTTTGAATTTTCGATAGCGAGCAGGCATGTCATTATCTTCGTTGTGCTCGCAGGCGCTATCTTCTCGTTTTCGTTCTGCTTATACAAAACCGTTCCCGTGTTCGCGTCGATCAGCATAACGGCTAAACTGTCGCTTACGTCTCCCGTATACTGCGGCCGGTCCGCAAACGCCGTGCCCGCAAAAAGAATGAGCGTTATTAAAAATACCAGAAAGACAGATGTAACTTTTTTCAAATTCTACATTCCCCTTAAAGAATCGATGTGATTATATGCATTGCCGCATTGGGAGAAACCCGCAATAAAGCCGCTTTTAGCGGCTCTATAAGTTCTGTTACCTCCTGTAGGTGTAGTGCGGCCTGCGGCGCTTTCTGTACCTGCTCCTGCTCCTGCGCGACATGATCATGCGTATAATCAGGAACACTATAAGCCCGCCGGGTATAACTATAAGAAAAATCGTAAATAATGGATTATTGTCTTCGACAGTTTTCGGCGATTCGGTAGGCTTCATCGTAACTACCGGCGACGAAGGAGCGACTGCCGGCGCTTCCGATATATCCCTCGCGGCGATAAGATTATAGCTGTATATCTCGTTTCCGGTCGACTTTATCGTGTAAGTTACTTTACCCATGATATCGCCTTCGGCGATAGGCGCTACCAGGTCTTTGTCAAAAGTCGTTTTTACCTCTATCGCGTCCGGGCTGCTGAGCATCTGCGCATCGTCTTTCGGAAGGGTAACGTATGCCTTGCTCGCCTCCGGCTGAATAAACTCAAGCAAGCCGCCCTTGGCGTCGTTCGCCGGAGAATCCTGTATCATCACGGGCTCGACCGGTTTCAATAAAGAAGTCACGTCGATGTTCTTCCAGTTGTCAAAACCCCATTGTAAAAGCTCTTTGCTTATTTTCCAGCGCTGCGTTTTCGACGACGGTTTTTCCCCGTATACCAAACAGATTAGGTTCATCCCGTTTTTAGCGGCAGACGATACGAGACACCCGCCCGCATTCGGAGTGGAGCCTGTCTTTACACCGTTCGCGTATTCATAATAATAATCGCTTGTCGAGTCCAGCAGCTTATTAGTATTGGTAATCGTTCTTGCGCTTTGCTTTGTCGTCTCAGGCATATCGTAAGTCTCTCTGCTCACAATATCCCTGAAAGTCGGGTTTTTCATAGCGTATATCGTCAATTTTGCCATATCCCTTACAGTCACGTGAGGGGGGTCCGGCTTGTCAAGCCCCCCGGCGTTAGCAAAAAGCGTGGAATCCATTCCCAGTTCCTTGGCCTTGGCATTCATCATATCGACGAACCCGCTTATAGAACCGCCGATTTTTTCCGCGATCGCTTCCGCCGCGTCGTCCCCCGAAACGACCATCATACCGTAAAGCAGGTCTTTTATGCTTATCTCTTCGCCTTTTCTGATTTTAAGAATAGAATAGTCGCCTGGTTTTTTTGTCCAATCGCATGCTGCCGATATCGTGATCTTTTCGTCGAGCGAAGAAGCGTTTTCCAAAGCGACTATGGTCGTCATTATCTTCGTCGTGCTCGCGGGGTATATCTGCTCATCGGCATTCTGCTCATATAGAACCGTGCCCGAATCCGCGTCGATAAGCATTACATTAAAACCATCGTTCATTTCCCCCGTATATTCCGGCGGCGCCGCCAGCGCCGTGCCCGCAAAAAAAACAAGCGCGATTATAAAAACCAAACAGAGAGATATAACTCTTTTCAACATCCATATCCCCTTAAAAATGCTATATGATCTATACTTCCAATAAGTATAACATTTTTGTAATACATTGTACATAGTTTTTAGACGTAATATTACCGCGCCGGATACAGGTTTGGCCGTGCCGGCAAGTAAGATATTTATTGATACCGCAGCTATGCGCCTGTGAATATTTTTATGTTTTCAAATTGCAGGCGACACTGTATAATGATATATACATCAAATGTATCGTATACATCAGGGTATTGGGGGAAACAATGGCATACAGGCTTGCGGCTGTCGATCTTGACGATACGCTCCTGACAAGCGAAAGAGCGATAAACGGGTGCGCAAAAGAATCTTTGCTTAAAGCGGCGCAGCTTGGAATAAAAATCGTGCTCTGCACGGGCAGGACAAAAAAGGGCGCCCAAAGGTACTATGACGAACTGGGGCTTGACACCCTTCTTATAACCACAGGGGGCGCTCGCATTTACGACGGCGGCAATGCTGTCTTTGCCAAAAACGTAGACCCCGGAACGGCAAAAAAGCTCCTTGAGTACGCTTACGGGAACGGGATATACGCCAACGTTTATATGGACGGGGAACTGGTATACAGGGAAAGAAACGGATTTACGGATATGTACGAGAGCCGGTATGGGCACCGGGGCGTCCTGGTCCCCGATCTTCTCGAAAGGGAGATCATAACGCCGAAAGTATTGTTTTTTGTAACCGCCGAAAAAATGGCGGCAGTCAGGGAAGCAATGGAAAGGGAGTTCCCGATGGTCTCGGCCGTACGTTCCCACCCTGATTTCCTGGAGTTTTCCCACCCGGAAGTGAACAAAGGCGCCGCGCTTAAGTTCGTTGCTGAGCGCTACGGAATAAAGAGAGATGAAGTCATCGCTTTTGGAGATACTGAAATAGACATTCCTATGCTGAAGTACGCCGGGCTGGGCGTAGCCGTTGAAAATGGGGACGCTGCGGCGAAGGAGGCTGCTGATATCGTCTGCGCGTCGAATGACGACGGCGGTATCGCGGACGTTATAGATAAATATATTCTGGAGACAGACTATGAAAACAAAACTTAAGATCGACGACCTGGCGAGAGAATTGGATCTGAACATCTTATACAGGGGAGATGTTGAGGAGATAACCGTAGATACTTCCGATTTAAACCGCCCCGGGCTTCAGATGGCCGGTTTCTTTGAGTACTTTGCGGTCAACCGTATACAGCTTTTCGGCATGGTGGAGATGACGTACCTTCAAAATCTTGATATCGAGCTGAAAAAAGAGAGGCTTGATAAGTATTTTGAAAGTAAAGTCCCCTGCGTTCTCATAGGGCGCAACCTGACCCCGCCCCCCGAAATGTTTGAGGCGGCAAAAAAATATAATACGCCTTTGCTTATGTCCGGGCTGACTACCACAAAGCTCAGCCATAAGACTACCGAATACCTCGACAAGGTCCTTTCTCCCAGCATCACAAGGCATGCCGGGCTTATGGATGTTTACGGCGTCGGCATACTGCTCATGGGGGATTCGGGTGTAGGCAAGAGCGAGACCGCCCTCGAGCTCGTAAAGCGCGGGCACAGGCTCGTTGCCGACGACGTTGTGGAAATAATTAAGCTTTCGGATAACCAGCTCATCGGCCAGTCGCCCGAGATCATACGCCACATGATGGAGATAAGGGGGCTCGGTATAATAGACGTGAGGACGCTGTACGGCATAGGCGCCGTGCTCATAGAAAAGTCTATTGAGCTCGCCGTAAAGCTCGAGCCGGGCGATGTAACGAATATAGACCGGCTGGGGCTTACCGACGAATACATAGCGCTATTGGGGGTGCAGCTTCCCACTATAACGATACCTGTGCGGCCGGGCCGCAACCTTGCTATAATCATAGAAGTCGCGGCGATGAACTTCCGGCTCAAGCGAATGGGGCAGGTGACCGCAGAGCAGCTCGACTCGAAGCTGCTCGGTATAATAGCGCCGAATATAAATAAGAAAGAGGAGCAGTAAATGTATCTTGCCGGGATAGACCTTGGGGGAACGTATATCAAAGCGGGACTTATAGGCGAAGACTTTTCTATCGCCTGCAAGACCAGCGTTCCCACGAATGCGGGCAGAAAATATCAGGACATAATAAAGGATATGGCGGGAGCCGTGACGGGGCTCGCCCGGGAGCGTGGGATCGGTATTGAAGAAATAGCGGGCGTTGGGATAGGTATCCCCGGCGTGTCCAACAACGGCGTCGCTATTGTGCATAACCTCTATTGGTTCGACGTTCCGCTCAAAGATGAGTTCGAAAAATATATTCCTATACCCGTCGCCATAGATAACGACGCCACTGCCGCGGCAGTTTACGAATACCATCTCGGGGCGCTGGCAGGCACCAAAGTCGGCGTACTCATCACTTTAGGCACCGGGGTCGGCGGCGGAGTCGTGATAGACGGCAAGCCTTTCAGCGGCGCGCACGGGCTCGGTACTGAGATAGGCCATATGGCTATAGTACCCGACGGCCTGCAATGCACATGCGGCAACCGCGGCTGCCTTGAAGTTTATACAAATGTACCGGCGCTTATAGGTTTGGGGAGACGCTGCGTATTGGAACGCCCGCAAAGCATGCTGCATCACCTTACCGGCGGGGATTACTTGAAAGTCACCTCCGAAATGATAATGGACTGCGCGAAGAAGGGCGATTATGTGGCTCTCAGCATAATTGATGAATACGTAAAATACCTTTCCATGGGCGTATGCAACATACTCAACGTGCTCGACCCCGACGTAATAGCAATAGGAGGCGGCCTTTCGGGCGCGGGCGATTTCCTGCTTGAAAAGATAATAAAGGCCAGCGAAGGCAGAGGTATATTCGAGAACCAGAAGTACGCCGACATTAAACTCGCGAAGTCGGGAAACGACGCGGGGCTCATAGGCGCGGCAATGCTCGCAAAGTCATGATCATATAATAGCCAAGTAAAGCGAAGATTTAATATGGGTTCCCTAAAAAGCCTTAAGACTTTTGGAGCTGAATGAGTACAATAATCCGGCACTAACCTGAAGGGCGGCAAACGAAAACGCTTTTGGTTCTGGATTGCTTCGCAGGCTCGCAATGACGCTTCGCGCGGGCATACAGTTTTGCATATCTCATCATTCAAAAGTCAGACAGTGAGTCTCCGTCATTGCTAGGAGCTGCAAAACAGCGACGAAGCAATCCAGAACGGTAAATGGGGTAATGTGATGAACCGTGATATCAAAGGTTACGTATATTTCTGATATGAGCAGACTATAGCGCTTTTTTAGAGTTTTGGCGACGCAGGCAGGCGGCAGATTAACCGTAAAGATATTGTGCGAATAAATCAGCGTTTCCCAAGTATATAAATAGGTAAGAGGTGTCTTTATGAAGATAAAACCTTTTACCTGTTTTTTATTTGCCTTAACCGCTGTCCTTATAGCTATAGCGCCTTTTATAGTGCAGACGTATTTTACAGAAGAGCCTGAGGTCATAGGGTACAAAGGCGTGCTCACCCTATGGAATATAACCGACTGGCGTACGGCCGGGTCGACCTTGTCATCCTATCTTAAGAAAAGGATAGTAAGTTTCGAATCGAAGCATGCTTATATATTCATAGATATCGTCGATCTTACAGAAGAAGAGGCTGCCGAGTCGCTGGGTAACGGCGAGCTGCCCGACCTCATCTCTTACCCGCTCGGTTTCGACCCTGATTTCGAACTGTTTTCCCTTCCGCATGTCGATACGATATTCCCCATGTTAAAAAACACCGCCTATCCTTATATGTGCGGAGCGTACTTTATGGCAGTTAATACCGAGATGCTTGATGAGGAAGGCTTATTTACGCCTTCCGGCTGGGGAATAAAACCTGACGAGTTTATAGATCTGGCTAAGCTCGGGGTGGCTTTCGATTCCGAAGAAGGGTACTCTTCCCTGCCCGCGCCAGCTTTTCACGAATACCCCGAAGACGAAGGCCCGGGAGTATCGACATGGGATGAACCTAAGCCCCCGGACGCGGCGCTTTACCTGTCCGTTTCCGGGTATTCGGGCGGCCTGAAATCTTTTACTTCGGGAAAAGCGTGTATAATAATAGCATCCCAGCGGCAGCTTTTCGAGCTTGCCGAGCTCAGCATGGACGGCTCGGCCCCCTCTTTCCAGCCGTACGCGATAAGCGGATACACTGATATGGTGCAGCTTATCAGCGTCGCTTCGTGCGGCGACTACATAAAACTTGCGGCCTGCACGGAATTTGCTCAATACCTCCTAAGCGAAGACGCACAGAAAAGATTAGAGGCTCTCGGGGTGTTCCCGGTACTGCCCGGGCTTGAAATATACGGCGGCAGTGATTGCTTTGGCAATATGTACGGGCTGCTTTCAAAGCACGCCTGTCTTGCGCTGCCCGAAGAGCGGGCTGTTATAGGCGATCTCTCCCGAAAAGCGCTTGAAGGAAATAAAGCCGCGCTGGAACAATTAAGGCATATATTAGATTAAATAAAGAAAGGCCGCTCCAAGCGGCCTTTCTTTTATATTTAATCGTCGCAGAATTTCTCGTAGAAATCATCTTCGCCGAATTCTTTAATGATCTCCTTCAGCGTCTTCGCACCCGCGATCCCGTCAGCCCTAAGGCCGTGTTTCTTCTGGAAATCGATTATGGCGTCCTTGGTGTCCTGGCCGAAATACTTGTCCGGTGTGACTTTGGTGTAGCCCATCTTATTAAGCATGTACTGAAGCTTATATACCCTCATCTCCGGTTTGCAGCCCATCGTAGGCCATTCGAATGTCCTCTCAAACAGCTGCGGAGGTATCATGCCGGTCCTGCCGTATTTTTTAGCGGTATAAAACGCGTGGCCGCCTATAGTAAAAGCATATTTTATAGTCGGACTCCAGTCTGCCTTAGGATCGCCGCGCGGAACTTTAAAGAAAAATATATTCTGCGGGATCACCCATTGTTCATAGTCAAGAACCAGGTTAGCCGCCCTGTTTGACCATATGTTTGTTTTCCCGTTCGGTCTTGCAAACTGGCCGTTAGTCACCAAATCCTTAATACTATTTCCGGGGAATTTGCCGGACAGCAGCCTGTTCATCACCACATTGCCGACCGCTATCATACCTTTTGAGCCTTCTCCGCGTGCTTCCTCCCACATGACCTGCGAAAGCAAAGACTTCTCTTCCTTCGTATACTTGTAGTGGTTATTCGAATATCCTACCTCGTTATAATACTTGTCCGCCTCCACCCTGAACTTCTGCACTTCATCATCGATATCAATGATAGGCTTAAAGACCTGGGGCGGCGTTGTTACGATAGGCGTCTGCGTCGGCGTGGGCGATACTGCCGGCAGTACCGAAGGGTCTCCGGATACGACGTTGCCCTCAGGGTCGGTCACGGCGGCAACATACTGCCCCGATGTTGACGAAGGCGAAACTCCCGGCGGCTGAGTGGCCGCAGGCGCGGCCATCCCCGGCACGAATACGACAGCCAGCATAATAATGGCTGCAGCAAGGCCTGTCCCCGCGTATATGAATAAGCGGCGGTTCCTCCGGCCTTTACTCCCCAGCCTTTTTCTGTTCGCCGCAAATTTGAGAGCGGAACTGTTGCTCGTCCTGCTTTTCTTGCTGAATAATCCGGGTATCGCGGAGAATACGCTGAATATGCTCTTCTTTTTCTCTTTATATCTCTTTTCGGCGCTATTAGCCCTGTAAGCCCCGCTGTTTTTCAGCGGCCCGGCGCTGCTGCGCTTTTCCCTCATGTTCATAACAGGCACGGCGCCTCCCGCGGGAGTATCTTCAAGAAAATATCCTCCGTTAGTATCTTTACGACTCGCAGATGTTTGGCTTCTGCCGGCTTTACCCTGTAAACCGTATTTCTGTTTATCGGAAAAAACGGCCCGTTTTGCGCCCAGGGATTTTTTATTTTTATCAGATCTTTTACCTGATACCGGCATGCCGTTTTCTCCTTATGAATGTATAATTCAAGTTATATAATAATAACCCATAACGTTTCAAATGTCAATATTTATGTAACACAACTGTAACAATCACCGCCGTTATTATTGTAAATCAAATTTTGCTAATTGCTTTTGTATATCCTGTACCGTAACTGTTTTTCCGGGAGCAGCGCCATGAAGCCTTGCTGCGCTTATTGTCTTTGCTCCTTTTTTTTCAAGCACGGTTTTAAAAATTCCCAGGCTCTTAGACGGTTTTTTGTCAGGCTCAGGGTCGGCCTGCAAAATGAACAGTATGATCTCTTTTCCTTCGGCGTCAAGCGAATGAACAAATCGAGTTGACCGCGGGCGTTGCCTTCCCTGCCCAGACAGGCGTTCCTATATATATCTTCCCGTACGTTTCCAGCTGCTGCGAAAATGTGTCCTTCAAACGGCTTCTTTTTCCTATCGATGCGCTAAAACCAGCCGCCATGAACGAAAGAGGGGACCTGTCGCGTTTTCTCTTCTCCTCCAGTTCAAAAAGATCCGCGCCTGTTTTTTCGGATAATACTTCAGCCGCGACCCTCGTGCTTCCGTCATAAGAAAAAAAGACTATCGCGGTTTTCATAGCGCACCCCTATAATTGTTAATGATTATATTGCCAATACCGATTCTTTTATCCCCAGGGTCTTTGCCGTTATCTCGCGTATGCCGTCTCTCGTGTCGTCGTCCCTGCGGCCGCCGTAACGCAGATATGCGTCGATCCCGAGGAAAGCTATAGCTGCGCATACGTCCGGATTCTTGACTTTAAAAAGCCCCTGCTGTATGCCTTCGGCTATTATGTCTTCCAACAGCGGATACAGCGCTTTCATCCTCTCCTCGTTTATAACTGATTTGAACCAGTCGGAATCCTTGGCTTTAAAGTACGATTCCGGCTCCGTTCCCAAGTCGCTGAGCTCTATAAACGCGGAGATGAAATATTCCATCCTCGATATCGCGTCTTTGAGCGTATCGATCTGTTCGCGCAGCTTGTCCCTGTATTCTTCCATCTGCATCGAAAGTATGTATCTTACTATATACTGCTTGCTTTCAAAATAGTAGAAGAACGTGCCTTTTGCGACTCCGGCGAGCGAGCATATCTCCTCCACCGCCGTCCCGTCATACCCTTTTTCAGAAAAAAGCGTCCTCGCGCTGCTTAATATAAGCATCTTTGTAGCCCTGTCGCCTGCCATAATTACCTCCCGGCACGGCAAAAAGCCCGCGGCTTTAAGCCGAAATGAAATATAATTCATTATCGACCAAAGTCAGGTTTTTATACATGGACTTGTCTTTACGCTGGTATGAATGGGCTTTTATCAATCAAGGTTCTGGTTCCTGCGGCCGACGCGCAGGCGCACCATCGCTCTCGCCAAAGCGATCTGGCTCTGCATGTATTCCTGATAGCTCTGCTTCTGGCGCATGCTCTCTTCGGCCTGTTCCTTAGCTTCCTGCGCCCGTCGTATATCGATCTCATATGGCCATTCGACCGCCTGGGAAAATATAACGGTCTTATCGGGCCTTATCTCCACGAATCCCGAGGACGTCGTGCATTCCTTCCATTCCCCGCCGATCTGGAGTTTCATGACGCCTATGCTCAAAACGATGACCATAGGCTCATGCATCTTCCAGATGCTCATATACCCGTCGGAAGTCGGTACGATGACGCTTTCCACGTCTCCTTCAAAAAAAGTCCTTTCGGGCGTTATTATCTCGAGGTTGTATTTCGCGGGCATAGTATCACCTAACTCTTTTTTACCCTGGATTTAACTTCGTCTATATCTCCGGCCATAAAGAAAGCGCCTTCGGGGATGTCGTCCGCTTCCCCGTTATCGTTTTAAAGCTCTTTATCGTCTTATCTACTGGCACGTATTTTCCCGGAATACCTGAGAACACTTCCGCCACCGACATCGGCTGCGACAGGAAACGCTGTATCTTCCTTGCCCTGAAAACTGTCGTTTTGTCGTCTTCCGAAAGCTCTTCCATCCCGAGTATGGCTATTATATCCTGCAATTCGCGGTAGCGCTGAAGCACTTCCTGTACCTGCCTCGCAACGTTATAATGCTCCTCGCCCACTATCCTCGGGTCGAGTATCCTCGAAGTCGATTCAAGAGGGTTTATAGCGGGATATATGCCCAGTTCGGCGATCTGCCTTGACAGTACCGTGGTCGCGTCGAGATGCGTAAAAGTCGTCGCCGGAGCCGGGTCTGTAAGGTCGTCCGCTGGAACGTATACGGCCTGCACCGACGTTATGGAACCGCTCTTTGTGGACGTTATCCTCTCCTGCAGCGAGCCGAGTTCGTTCGCAAGCGTCGGCTGGTAGCCGACCGCAGAAGGTATGCGCCCCAACAGCGCCGACACCTCGGAGCCCGCCTGTATGAACCTGTATATGTTGTCGATGAACAGCAGCACGTCCT
>CAZDZY010000053.1:0-20345 GCA_964510055.1 uncultured Christensenellaceae bacterium | reverse complement strand
CGGCCAGCCGTCGAACGTCCAGCCGTTCTCCGGCGTTATCGCCGGGGCAGCCGGGAACGCCTCACCGTAGTGCAGGCCGCCGAATACGAGCTGACTCGTGCTGCTTCCATGCAATCCAATATTAAACTCTACCGAATAATCTATCTGAGTATATGTGGCGGTGTATGCTGCGTCATCAGTAACAGTCTCGGGCAGGGTCGGCCAGCCGTCGAACGTCCAGCCGTTCTCCGGCGTTATTACTGGGGTAGCCGGGAAATCGTCGCCGTAATGCAGGCCGCTGAACACCAGCTGACTCGTGCTGTTGCCATGCAGGCCTACGTTAAACGTTATTGTGTAATCTATCTGCGTGTATGTTGCTGTGTATGATGCATTATCAGTAATAGTTGCGGGCATTGCCGGCCAGCCGTCGAACGTCCAGCCGTTCTCCGCCATGATAGCCGGGGCAGCCGGGAACGCCTCGCCGTAGTGCAGGCCGCCGAATACCAGCTGGTCAGAGCTGCTCCCGTGTTCGCCGACGTTGAACTCTACCGTGTAGTCTATCTGCGTCCACTGTGCATAAAGCGTTACCGTGGCGCCGTCTTCACTTGTAAGGTTTATCACATTCTGTCCGTTATTATATACAGCCGGGCCGCCCGGGCTCGCTGCCCAGCCGGCAAACGAATAACCCGTTCTCGTGAATCCGTTCGCGGTTAGAGCTTTAGAAACATCATATGTATGGCTGCTGTCGGCTGTCGAACCTCCGGTGCTGCCGTTACCGTTATATGTGACTGTATATGTATTTGCCGTCCACTGCGCGGTCAGCGTTGTGTCCCTCGCAGGCATAGTGAACGTGTCTCCCGGCTGCTTTATGCCGGTGAAGTCCGGCGATGTCCATCCGGCGAACGTATATCCTGCATATGTAGGAGCAACGTCCGATATGGTAGCCGTGTTGCCTGACCTAAGAGTCTGATTGCCCGGCGCGCCTGTTCCGCCGTTAGCGTCATATGCAACTGTATAATTTCCCCTCCATACTGCGTACAGAGTTACCGTAGCGCCGTTTTCGCTGGTAAGGTTACTTACTCTCTGGCGGTTTGTATATACTACCGTCGTCCCGCTCGCGCTCGTATCCCAGCCGGAAAACGTATAGCCCATCTTCGTGAATGCGTTATTTCTAAGGCGTGCCGATGTTCCATAAGTGAAGTTGGTGTTGCCCATCGTACCAGTGCCGCCGTTAGAATTATATGCGACCGTATAGGTGTTTGCTGTCCACTGCGCATACAGGGTCAGGCTATTACTTTCATCGGTAACGATATATGTATCGCCCGGGTCATAACTGGTACCAAAAAAGCCGAATCTGTTCGTATACCAATTATTAAAAGAGTAACCGGTCCGCTCAAGGCTCCCTGCATCTAAAAATGTTACAATATCACCAGCAATATAAGATGTGCTGTCAACAGGAGCTGTTCCGCCTGTATTTCCATTCCCATTGTAAGTCACCGTGATCGGCGGAACGGCATACGCCGTATTCGCTATCGGCGCAGCGGCAAGCATCAGCGCCAGTAAAATTGTTAATACCCTTTTCATCTTCATTCCAACTCTCACGTAATATCATCTCTTATATAGTCATTAATAAAATATAATATAATTTAAAATACCAATTAATTCCTCTATGCCATATCATAAACGTACAGGATTACGCCGATTCATGATGCCGATTTTATTTTGAAAAAAGTACGAATAATCAGGTAATAATTGTAGTATAATACCTTATTATAATAGTTCACCAATTATATTGTCAATATAAATTGGTATAACCGGCTAATTAATGTCGGTTATTACCGCTCTTTTTACCGTATTATATTTAATTTAGGGTACGATTGTATATAATATCCCTCATTACCTTATATACCCGTCTTTACAGAAAATAAACATAGGACACAAGGTATTCTGACGTTTCTTGTTTAAAAATGCCATTGAATTTAGAATTATCTGCTGGATACAAAGGGCACTTCCTGCACCCGGCCTTCTCTGTTCTCATAACAAACCGGAACTTTCCCTAATGCTTCCAAATCTCCCTCGCTGTCCGCGACCACCGCGCCGTCCCTGGGGATACCGTAGCCCTTTGCGCCGCTGCCCTGCAGCTGCAGTGCCGTTTTCAGCTCTATCCAATCTTCATCCTCTGCATGCGTATCAAACGTTGTCCGGACAAACCCCAGGCAATCAAACAGCTTTGCAGTAGCGTCGTCTTTCGGGTCATCCCACCGCACCCAACGCGCGCCCATCATGATGCTCCCGGCAGATATGCCGAAAAAAAGTTTTCCGCGGCTGCGCAGTTCGTTTAAAAAGGGGATCATGCCGTGCTTCCCGAGCCAGCGCATGCCGTCGTCCACTTCCCCGCCCGTGATGAATATCGCGTCCGCTTCTTCGAGCGCCCGCTCTGCGGCCGCTATGTCCGCGTTATTTTTAGCTAACCGCACCAAAGCAACTTCTACCGCTCCCGCCTGCTTAAGCAATGCTTTTACCATCCTGAAAAATATCGGGTTATCCCCGCTGGCCGCGCCTATATATGCTACCCGCGGGCTGTCGCCGCATTCTTTGAGGGCGCGTGAAAGGAAAGGAATCACACTTTTCGGGTTGGTAAAACTGCCGCCCGCCAATAAATAGAGAGGCATGATCTTATTCATTCAAACATCTCCTTCCAGTCGAATTCGAAGTTCGCATGTGTACGGCGGTATTTTCCCGACGGGCCGGGCAGAAGGTCGGGTACTACCGTAATATTATATTCCCCATCCGTACCGTACAATGCTTCTAATGTATCATGTATCCTCTCTTCGGCCCCTCCCGAGCTGTCGGTAAGTACAAGCTGGATCTCATATTTCGTATGGCTGTGCTGTTTAAGATTGTAGTCCCTTATCTCCGGTATACCGGCCAGCCGGGTGTCGAGCGCCATAGTTGTTACCAGGCGCCCATCTGTCGTAAAAGTCGCGTTGGTGATACGGCCTTCTACGGCCTCTGCGATGAGGCCTTCGCCGCGGCCACAGGCGCATCTGCCCGACGAGTGCAGGCGTATAAGGTCTCCCACGTCAAACCTTATAATGGAATTCCATGGATTATTAAAAGTCGTTACCAATATCCTGCCAAGATCCGGCCCGCCGTGCCTTGCCGCAAGCGGCTCGTAATCGATACGGCAGAAATCAGTATTCTGATGGAACAACCCGTCTTCGCACTGCATCAGTACAAAACCGGTCTCCGTTGTACCGTATGAACTTATAAGAGGCGATGAAAAGGCCTGCCTTATCGCCTTAAGATGGATCTGTGAGGGAAGCTCATAGGTAAATATTATAACTGCGGGCGAAAAAAGCTCTTTTCCGTTATCGAGCGCCCACCATGCAAGGCGCGCGAGAAGAGAAGGGTTTGCCTCAAGAATAGCGGGTTGATACGTTTTTAGTTCGCGCGCCATGCGTTCCAGGTGGCGCGGCTGCCACGACAGCACGTTTATCTTCTCGTTCAAATATAAATGGTGCCCGAGTATGCGGTGCCCCATAGGGAGGTCCTCTTCGCAGTGGATACCGATATTCAGGGAACTCGCAAGTTTCGCATCGTTCTGGGGGTAGCTAAGACAGGCGGTATGAGCGTTAAGCTTCCACGAGGCCTCTTCGCAATCGTTCCACCATTTTTGATTCCATAAGTTCACAACTTTTTCTCCGGTCGTGCCGCTTGTGAACGTATATTCTATTTCTTCCCTTGCCAGCCCGTCTTCTATATTAAGATGATTCGGGACCAAACCGCCGGGGAAATGTTCCCTCATGGCTTTTTTATTAAGTTCCGGCAGCGCCGCGTATCTTAGATCGACAGCTGTCCCCGGCCCAGGGTCACGCGCCCGCCATCTCCGGTAAAGCGGCGCGGTGCCAAGCGCGGTTTCCAGCGCCTCAAGCGATTGTTTTTGATACTTCCCTGAAAAATGATATCTTTCTGCTATTTCCATTTCCTTAAACCCCTAAATTGTTAACGTTTAGTACACCATTATTACCCGAACAATTGTACTCATTAGAGAATATAACAGAATAAGGAATAGAATACTACCCCCTAAGAACAAATTTTCGTGTTTTTTTAAATTTTTATTACGTAATACTTTCTGTTCCGGGTAACACTAAATTGCATACCCCCATAAAATAAAATGAATAAGCCTAAAGAAAGGGGCCGCTTAAAATGTTTTCTTATATAAACGATCCCGGCGGAGGGGGTGTCATATCGGATAGCCTTATAGACCAGATGGCCGGATACATAGGAACTACCGTTACCATATATACTGCCGGCGGCGGGGAATCGGGCTTGGTTTACGGGCTTGCTCTCAATGATATCCCCATGCTTCTTAAGGCTGATAACCTGCGTCGGTCCCGCTCCATGCTGCTCTTTAGGGAACAGATGCCCTTCCTTGTACGGCGGAAGAAGGCGGTCAGGAGTAAACTATATACACACGGGGAGCCATAGGAACGGGTTTATCAATAATGTCGGATCCATTACCGATATCCCGCTCGACAAGATCGCCGCATTCGTACATAATGCCGTTTGACACAAGTAAAATAGGGCTGTTTATAGCCCCATTTTATAAGTCTGAAAATTATCTTGTTTAGCTTATTTCTTTTTCGTCTGCAGCGCCATGAACACCTTTTCGGGAGTAAACGGCATTTCGGTCAGCCTTACGCCGACAGCGTTGTATATAGCGTTCGCTATAGCGGCGGGCGGCGTGTCTATACCTATCTCGCCGACTGATTTCGCTCCATAAGGGCCGTAAGGGTCGTAACTATCGGCAAATTCCACCGTAATGTCGGGTATATCCTTTCTCGTAGGGATATTGTAGTACATAAGGTTGTTGTTTAGCAGATGCCCCAGCTCCGAGCGGTTGGCTTCTTCATAGAGCGCCATGCCCAGCCCCTGCACTAAGCCTCCCTCGACCTGTATCTTTGACAGACTCGGGTTTATAGTGGTACCGCAATCCGTTACTGCCGCGTATTTCAATACTTCCACCTTTCCGGTCTCCATATCCACTTCGACTTCCGCGAAGCCTGCAAGGTAAGGCGGCGGCGACTGCTCGCCTACGTACGAGTCGGAAGATACAAGCTGTTTCTGGTTAACGCTGTAGTAAAGGCCGGTCGCAAGGTCCTTCAGCGTAATGCTCCCCTTGCCGTCTTTCCTCGTAAGTTTGCCTTTGTCGTACTCTACCTGGTCTTCAGTTACCCTCAGTCTCTTCGCGCCTTCTTTTATAATCATCGTCCGCATGTTTTCCGCGGCTTTTCTTACTGCGTTGCCCGATACGAATGTCGTACTCGAAGCGTACGCGCCCGTATCGAACGGTGTCAGGTCCGTATCGGAGGAATACACGATGATATCCTCTGTTTTTATGTTTAGCGCCTCCGCCGCTATCTGGGCAAGTATCGTATCGCTTCCCGTGCCAATATCCGTCGCTCCCACCATCAGGTTGAACGAGCCGTCGTCGTTGAGTTTCATCATGGCGGCAGCCATATCTATGGCGGCGATGCCCGATCCCTGCATGGCTATCGCCATGCCGACGCCGCGCACCTTACCCGGCGATACTTCTTTACGAGGATATTTTTCGTTCCAGCCTATAAGTTCCATTCCCCTCTTTACGCAGTAATCGAGCTTGCAGCTCTCGACGATCATGTCGACGCCTTCGGTGCCCTCGCCCATTATCTTGAATATCGGCGACGTCTCGCCTTCGGCTATCATGTTCTTTCTTCTTAAGCTTTCCGGCCTCATGCCGAGCTTGTCGGCAAGCTCGTCTATGGCTGATTCAAGGGCGAAGTTGCCCTGTATCGCGCCGTAGCCCCTGTAAGCGCCCGCGGGCGTGAGGTTCGTATAAACGACAGTGCCTTTGAACCGTACGGCTTCCGCTTTGTTATATATAGGCAGCGTCTTGGAGCCCGCGACCATCAGCACGGTCAGAGCGTGCTCGCCGTAAGCACCGGTGTTCGACAGCACGACCATATCTATGGCGCGTATCGCCCCGTCTTTCGAAGCGCCTATCGCTATATCGAACCGCATCGGGTGCCTCGTATACGAGGATTCGAACACTTCCGTCCTTGTATATATGAGTTTCGCCGGGCGAGCGGTTTTGAGCGTTACGGCAGCAGCAAGAAGTTCCCCGTGAACGGCCTGCTTGCCGCCGAATCCGCCGCCTATCCTCGGCTTTATTACGCGTATATTTTTTATAGGTATATCGAGCGCAGCGGAAATTATCCTCCTAACATGGAACGGCGTCTGTGTCGAAGATATGACGACGAGCCTTCCGTGCATGTCGAGGTAGGACGCGCACGTATGCGGTTCCATCATCATGTGCGCCTGCGCCTGCGTGTAATATCTCTGGCGTACGACGACGTCGCACTCATCGAGCGTCTTGTTCACGTCGCCGAGGTTCATCTCGTACGACGCGGCGATGTTCTTCGACGCGTTCATACCTATCTC
The DNA here is from genome assembly GCA_964510055.1 of uncultured Christensenellaceae bacterium. Classification (GTDB taxonomy): domain Bacteria; phylum Bacillota; class Clostridia; order Christensenellales; family SZUA-584; genus DTFZ01. Next base: position 13,883 of record CAZDZY010000053.1, on the reverse strand, counting down.
GAACATCGAGTGCGCTTCCGGTTCGGGATGTATTACGGAAGCGTTCCCCTCGGCCGCCTCATAATCTAGCACTGGTTCGAATATGTCGTATTCAACGTGTATTGCTTCCAGCGCCCGCATAGCCGCCTTTGCGGTTACAGCCGCGACTACAGCCACTTCGTCGCCCGCGTAGCGCACGTACTCGTCGAGCGCGTATTTATCGTACGGCGACGGCTCGGGATACCCCTGCCCCGCCCTCGTATGTATGTTTCGCGGCAGATCCTTATATGTAAGCACGCACGCGACGCCCGGTATACCCTTTGCTTTCTCCGTGTCTATGCTCTTTATCCTCGCAAACGCGTGGGGGCTGCGCAGCACCTTGACTATGAGAGCGTCTTTGGGCGCAATGTCGTCCGTATAGACCGGACGTCCCAAAACGAGCCCTTTGCCTTCAAACTTTCTTAACGGTCTTTTTACCTCGTTCATGCTTCCACCCCCATATACTTCTTTATCGCCCTTAGCTGGCCAACATATCCCGAGCATCTGCAAAGGTTGCCCGCGAGGTAGCTCTTTATATCCTCTTCCGTCGGGTTCCGCAGCTCTTTTTTCATCGCCAATATCGTTATAGCGAGGCCGGGGCTGCAATACCCGCACTGCTCCGCGCCTTCAGCCGTCATAAATTCGGCGAGCGCGCTTATCTCCTCGTTTAAGCCCTCGGCGGTAGTTATGCTGTGCCCGCCCGCCTTGGCGGCAAGCATCGCGCAGGACAGCACGGGCTTTCCGTCCATAAGCACCGTACATGAGCCGCACGAACCCGTATCGCAGCCGCGCCGGATGCTTAAATACCCGCTATTACGCAGTACGTCTATAAGGTACGCGTCCGGCTCTATCTCAAATCTGCGGCCAAGCCCGTTAACATTCATCTCTATATTCATTTCGCCACCTCCGCGAGCGCCCGCTTTACGAGCGTTTTCGCAAGTTGTTTCCGGTATTCCTTTGACGCCCGCCGGTCGTTTCCGAACATGAGCTCCTCAGACGCCATTTGTGCGGCCTGCTCTATAGTTCCTTCTTTCACATCTTTGCCGTTAAGAAACTCCATTGCGCCGTATGAGAGCTGCGCGACGCCAGGGCGCGCCCCGACCGCTATCTTATACCCCCGTTCGCCTTTCGACGCAGCGACAGACAGTATCGGGAGAGCGCCGTATGTGTTCTTGAACGGCTGGTAGTTTGCGCGTATCTCTTCTTTTCTTATAACGACTTTTTCAAGTATATCCTTATTCTTTATGTCTTGTTTCAGGAAGTCGTTTAAACTTACTTCACCCCTGCTGTGCAGCACGACGCTGCTGCCGAGAACGAGCAGGCATGTGATGATCTCCGAGAATCCTATCCTGCTGTACACAGAGCCGCCCAGTGTGGCCATGTTACGGAATTGTGTGCCTACTATGCCCGATACCGTCGCGGGCAATATGCCGCCGAAGTGCTTTTTCAGCAGAGCGCTGCGTTCGATATCGCCAAGCGTTGCTGTTGCACCTATCTCTATCGTCTCTTCGGTTTCCATGATGAAGTTAAGCGCGGCCTCCGAAAGGTCTATGGCAAGGCCGATCTGTCTCGCCCCCTGACGAAGAAACAAGCCGCCTCCGATAATCGAAGCGTCCTTCCTGCCGCTCAGCAGGCCGTACGCTTCTTCAGCGCTTTTCGGTTTTACATACTCGCCTATGGCTATCATCCCAGGCCTCCTTTATATTCTTATTCAGTAAGTGTTGTTATTGAAGGGTTTTTTCCGCAGAGCGGGCAGTCGTCTCGTTTCTTCCATGGTACGCCGCGGAACGACGTATTCTTTCCGTCAAACGTAAGCACCCTGCCCGATACCGTTTCTCCTATACCCAGTATTGCCTTTATCGCTTCGAGCGCCTGCAGCGTGCCCGTTACCCCCGCGACCATGCCGAGTATGCCCGCTTCTTCTCCTTTTGGTACAGCTTCGGGCGGCGGGGGTGATGGGTACAGGCATCTGTAGCACGGCGTTTTATCGGGGATTATCGTAAACAGCAGGCTCTCGTACCCTGACGCGCCCGCTTCTATCACCGGCTTCTTTGAAAAGTAACAGCAGTCGCTTATCAGGAACCTTGTCGCAAAGTTGTCGCTCGCGTCTATAATGACGTCGTAGTCTCTGACTATGCCTTCAATGTTCTCCCGGCCCAGCCGCCCGTGTTTTTCTACTCTGACATCCGGATTGATTAACGCTATCTTTTCAGCGGCTGAATCCGTTTTCAGCCTGCCGATATCGCAGGTATTGTGCATCATCCACTGGCGGTTGAGATTCGATTCCGTAACCGTATCGCAGTCCGCGACGCCTATCGTGCCGACGCCCGCCGCGGCGAGATACCCGAGCGCGGGCGAACCGAGCCCACCTGCGCCCGCAACGAGCACTTTCGCCCGTTTGAGCTTCTGCTGCCCCTCTATGCCGAAGCCTTCAAGCACAATATGCCGAGAATAACGAAGCGTGCCGTCCATGCTCAGCCCCCGCCTATGAAACGGATTATTTCAACGTTGTCGCCTTCTTCGAGCAGCGTATCGTCCCACCGCTCCCTCGGCAGCATCGTGAAGTTATGTTCCACGGAGACAAGCGTTTTCTCATAGCCCCTGAATTTAAGGAACTGCGACACGCTTAGCTGAGCATCAATTTCGTATTCTGTTCCATTGGCCATTATCTTCATTGCAATTACCTTTATACAAATATATAGCTGTAATCGTGGTAAACCGTTTTTATAAGTTCGTATATCTCTTTCGGTACTGCACCGCGTGTTCCGGTGCCGTCCAACGTTATTTCCGTTACATTTTCTCCGAGTCTTACTTTAAAACGCTTTGATTCCCTGTCAACGAGTAAAAATCCCGCGCTTTCGCTGTTTTCAAAGTCGCGCTCGTTCCAGAACAGCGTGAGCTTATCTTTATAAGGAGCGCTGTCGTACGGGCAGAACGCCTCGCAGTTGCCGCACGCGTTGCACATGCCGTCGATATGGACGATCTGATTTATATTTTTCATGCCGCCCACTTTGACGGCGATGTTCGCCCTGTTCGGGCAGACCTCAACGCACACATTGCATACGCAGTTGCATTCAAGGCAGCCTGCATCCGCCTCTCTGCCGCCGCATCTCAGTACACCTTTTTTTGCGATTATTTCAGCTGTTTGACGCTCTTTATCAAATACAGGCAGTGAGATTGCCTTGACTTCACGGCCTTCTTTTCTCATCACGTCGCCCGCGAATTTGCGTCCGTCGGCAATAGCTTCAACTACCGTCGCAGGCCCGCGCACCAGATCTCCGCCGATATAGACGTTTTCTATGTTCGTCTCGTTCGTATCCGGGTCAACCGATAGTTTGCCTTTTTCATCGGCTTTGATTCCGTTTTTAACGAGTATGTCAGTTTCCGGTTTTTCGCCTGTTGCTGTTATTACGGAATCCGCGGCGATATCGACTGTTTCGCCGAGCGGTACAGGGCTCCTTCTGCCCGAGGCGTCGGGAGCGCCGAGTTTCATCCTCTGGCACTTCAATATCCCGTCCCTAAATGAAACGGGCGACAGCAGCTCTTTGAACTCTATGCCTTCGCTGAGCGCGGCGTCCAGCTCTTCCAAGTCGGCGGGCATATACTTCTTTGTGCGCCTGTAGACAATGCACACGTTTTCCACTCCCGGCACGCGCTTTGCGGCCCTCGCCGCATCCATGGCCGAGTTGCCCGCGCCTATGACCGCAACGTTCCTGCCCATAACAGGAGACTGCTTGCTTTTGAATCTCTCGAGAAAATCAAGAACGTTATATACGTTCCCCGACGTTTCGAACGGAGCCGCCTGCTGCTTCCACGCTCCTGTAGCTATAAATATATATTTATATCCTTCTGATTTCAAAGCGTCTATGGAGAAATCCCCGCTTACTCCCAGCTTGAACGAAACGCCCGATTTCTTTATGAGCTCCAGGTCATGCCCGAGCGACTCATCCGGAAGCCTGAATTCGGGTATGACATGCGCGGGTACGCCGCCTATCCTGTTCCGCTTATCGAATACAGTAACGTTAAATCCGTTTCCGGAAAGAAAATATCCAGCCGACAGCCCCGCCGGGCCCGCGCCTATAACGGCTATCCTGCAGCCGTTTTTTACAGGCGGCTTTATTGAGCCGATATATTTCTCAAACGCGCCGGAAGCAGCTTCCAATTTTTCTCCCCGTATATCGACCGGCTCGTCGTAGTCGATGCGCGTGCACTTACTCATGCAAGGGTGGCTGCATATCGTTCCTGTCGTGAACGGCATCGGGTTCTTCGAGATTATGAGTTCAAACGCTTCGTCCGGCTTTTGTTCCGCCGCCAGCCTTATGTATTCGGGTATGTCCTGCCCTATCGGGCAGCCGTGTCTGCACGGGGCCATAAAGCAGTCCGTAAGGGGCACATGTTTCTCTGTCTTCCTGTTTTCCGTTTCTCTGTGTTCCTTCTGATACCATTCGCCTTTTATCGCGTTCCCCGCCAGCGCTTTAAGTTTTTGAACGTCAACTCCGCTGAACGACTGTTCTTTATACTTTTCTTCCGCCAGCTCGGCAAGCTGTTTTATCCTCGCATATCCGCCGGGTTTAAGGAGCGTCGTTGCAAACGTTATCGGCCATATGCCAGTCTCAAATATATGCTGAATATTCGAAACGTCAGCGCCGCCCGAATACGATATCCGCAAGTCCCCGCCGAACGCTTCCGCAAGCTTCGCGGCGAGGTTTATAGTCAGCGGATATAATGCCCTGCCCGACATATACATCTCTTCGCCGGGCAATTCGCCGTTCATTATCTTTGCAGGGAACGTGTTAGAAAGCTTTACCCCGAAGTCGAGCCCCAGCTGTTTCGCGTATTCCTGAAGCCGCTTAATAAGCGGCACGGCGTCTTTAAACTGAAGGTCGTCGTTGAAATGGTGCTCGTCGAACGACACGTAATCGAAGCCCATGCTGTCAAGCGTGTTCCGTACGAAGTCGTACCCGAGCAGCGTCGGGTTGCATTTGACGAACGTGTTGAGCTTCTTCTCGCCGAGCAGATACATTGCTATGCGCTCTATCTCCTGCGGCGGGCAGCCGTGCAGCGTGGAAAGCGTTATCGAAGAGCTGATATCAGGCGATATATCCTCGATCAATTCCCTGTCGATATGCTTAAAGCTGCGGGTGTTGTTTATCAGCCAATCCCTGCATTCATTCCATATCGGAGTTTCCGACGCATCCTTCAGGCCCTCGATAAATTTATCTATTTTCGGCGACTGTATGCCTTTGAGGTCGTAGCCCACGCTCATGTTGAATGCGAAACCCCTGTTTGAGCCAAGACCAAACTCCTCCGACAGCACGTTTATCGCAAACCATGCTTTTATGTATTCTGCGAACGCGTCGGGCACGGTAAGCTCCGTAGACCACTCTACGTTGTAACCCTCATCGCTCGCGAGTATGCACGGCTTCGATACGGGCAGGTCTTCACCGTCGAGTATCTGCACGGTCTTGAGCTCGATAAACCTCGCCCCCGCGAGGTATGCCGCGATTATATTCTGCGCAAGCTGCGTATGCGGCCCGGCAGCCGGGCCGACCGGATTCTCCAGCGTTTCGCCCGCAAAAAACATGTTGTTGCAATTGCTCTTTTTATAGAACTTAACGGACGGAACGCCGAATACAGACCCCTCGTTTTTGTACTCGGCGAGTATCCATGTCATCAGCTTATCGAATGGTATCGGCAGCATCCTGTCGTTCATATATGACCTCCGTTTATTTCCTTAAATCAGAATCGCTCCCACACTTTGTCCGCAAGTTCCCTGCTCTTCGCGAGTATCTCCCGCTCGTCAAGTGTTGTAAGCTTCCTGTTCTCCATAACAACGTTTCCGCCGATTATCGTCGTATCTACCGCCCTGCCGCTCATGCCAAACAATGTATGGCCGTTTACGTTCCCGGAGTCCATGCGCGTGGGAGGGTCGTAATCGACTATTATTACGTCTGCATAAGCGCCTGCTTTCAGCTGCCCCAGAGGTTTATCGAAGTATTTTGAGGCAATGAGCGCGTTGTTTTGGAACATCATCGCGGGCGGCTCCGCCCATGCGGCGCTCGGACCGCTTGCGTATTTGTGCAGGCAGTTCGCGGCTTTAAGCGACTCGAACATATCGCTCGTGTACCCGTCTGTACCCAATCCTGTATTTACGCCTTTTTCAAACATTCTGAGCACCGGCGATACGCCCACAGCGTTGCCCATATTCGATTCGGGGTTATGCACTACGTTCGTTCTCGTTTCTTTCAGGATATCAATTTCTTTTTCTGATATATGTATGCAGTGCGCCGCGATGCTCTTCCACCCGAGTATGCCGCGCTTTTCAAGGCGCTCTATAACGCCCATGCCATACTTCTCTTTAGCGGCGCGCATATCCTCTATGCCTTCGGCGGCGTGAATGTGGAATCCGGTCCTGCCGTTGTTTTCAGCAACACATTTATCCAGCGTCCTGTCCGAAAGCGTAAACTGCGCGTGCAGCCCGAACATGGCTTTGAGCATTGAGCCTTTTTCATTTGCGCAGCGTTTTATGAAATCCGAATTTTCTTTTATTCCGTCATCGGCTATTTTTTCTCCGTCCCTGTCAGAAACCTCGTAGCACAGGCAGGCGCGCAGCCCGGCGAGTTTTACAGCTTCGGCTATCATAAAAAGGCTTCCGGCAGCGGCGTAAGGGCTCGCATGGTGGTCGAACACTGTAGTCGCGCCGCACTTTATGCAGTCTATAATGGGTATAAGCGCGCTGTAGTAAACGTCTTTAAGCGTCAATACCTTGTCGAGCCTCCACCAGAGGCGTTCAAGTATCTCTTTAAAGTTGCCGGGCGGAGCGTCTTTTATTGACATTCCCCGGGCAAACGTGCTGTAAAAGTGCATATGCGTGTTTATGAGCCCGGGCATTATCACTTTACCGTCCGCGTCGATGAATCTGGCGCTTTTGTATCTGCGGCGGAGGTCTGCGGTATTCCCTATTTCAGTTATCGTGTCGCCTTCAATTACAATGCAGCCACCCGGCAGCATCGTACCATTTTCATCCCGTGTTATCACAGTTCCGTTTCCCAAAAGCAGCATATGAATACCCTCCTAGTCCCGCTTCAATCCAAGCAGAAAATCTTCCAGCAGTCTCATGCAGACCTCTTTTCTATAGGCCGCGCTTGAGCGCTGGTCGTCTATAGGCCGTATGAACCGCGAATAGACATCTTTTACCTGCGGCAGCAGAGCGGGCAGATCTTCAAGTTTAATACTTTGCAGCAGCCTTTCCGCTCCAACGCTTTGTATGACTGTCGGCGCAACTGCCCCGAACGCTATACGGATATCCTCGATCTTTCCTTCGCCGACTCTTGCAAGACCTGCGAACGACAGCTTCGAAAGCGCGTCCGCCTTTCGCGTGCCGATCTTGCGGTAATACATATTTGAAAACTGCGTAAACGGTATGTTTACCGATATAAAAAGCTCATCTTCACGCAGCACAGTCTTCGCGGGGCCTGTTATAAACTGCGCTATCGGAAGTTCCCTGCTTCCCACGATGTTTTGCAGCGTTACTGTTGCATCCAGCACATACAACGGCGGCAGCGTATCTCCCGCGGGCGAAGCGTTGCATATGTTACCGCCTATAGTGCCGATGTTTCTTATCCCGGGAGAGGCCATCTGCCTTACGGCAAGCCGCAGTATTTCAGGAATTGATTCGTTTTCCGCAATATCCGCCAGCGTTACAGACGCTCCTATGCGCAGCATGCCGTTTTCTGCCGCGCAGCGCTTCAGATAGCTCAATCCGCCGATCATCAGCACAGGGGCGGCGAACTTCGGCAGCGTTCCCGACCAGCTTTTCTTTCTCACCATCAGGTCGGTCCCGCCTGCAAACGGTATTGCCTTATGCTGTTTGCGGTATTCAAGCGCTTCCTTAAGCGTGCCCGGCACAAACGTTTTTACCATAAACCCCGCCCCCTTTGCGCCGCCGACTTGACTGCGTTTATTATCATGCTGTATCCCGTGCACCTGCACAGGTTGCCGGATATTCCATCTCTTATTTCCTGTTCATTCGGAGCGGGATTTGCGCCGAGCAGCGCGTGCGCCGCCATGATCATGCCCGGCGTGCAGAATCCGCACTGCACCGCTCCCGCGTCCGCGAACGCTTTTTCAAGCACGGCAAACTGCTCCGTATCCCGCAAACCTTCAATAGTGGTTATCCGCCTGCCCTTGACAGTGCCTATAGCGACAAGGCAGGAGTTTACGAGCTTCCCGTCCATGAGCACGGAGCACGCCCCGCACTCGCCCTCGCCGCAGCCCTCCTTAGGTCCGGTGAGCTCGAAGTCTTCGCGTAATACGTCGAGCAGCCGCTTTAAAGGATTGGCAATTATATAGACATTTTTGCCGTTCAGTTTGAACGATATCTTCTTATTCATTGGAGCATGCCTCCATCAGATATTCGGGCGTTACGGGCAATGCCGTTATCTCTATCCCTAGCGCGCTGCCCACGGCGGCTGCCAGCGCGGGCGCCGCGCCGAGCAGCGTCAGTTCACCCGCCCCTTTCGCCCCGAACGGCCCTAACTCGTACGGGTTATCTATCAGTACGCTCTTCGTCCTTACCGCGTCTGCGGACGTCGGAATGATATAGTCCGTAACGGAACGCTGCTGGATCTTACCCTGCTTGCATTCCATTACCTCTATCGAGCCGTAGCCCAGCCCCTGCAATACGCCGCCGTCTATCTGGCCTTTCATTATACGCTCGTCTATTGCTTTTCCTACGTCGAACGCAGCCCACGAGCCTTTTATATCTATCTGATACGTCAGCGGGTCTATCTCCACTTCCACAACGTTCACGCCCCATGAATACACAGGGTACGCGTCGCCGTAAAACGTCGTTCCCCTGTCTTCCCACTGCATGAACCCGGGATGCTTGTACCTCTGAACTATCTCCTGCGCTTCTTCGTCTTTCCACCTCTGTTTGAGTTCGGCTGCCGCGTCGTGCAGCAGCTTGCCGACTATCATAACCGAGCGCGAAGCGACCGTAGGCCCCGAGTCGGGGACATTGTCCGTATCGGGAAAATCGTATACTACGGTTTCCAGCGGCTTTTCCAGAGCTTTAGCGACTATCTTTCGGAGAGTCGTGCGAAGCCCCTGCCCCATATCTACGCCCGCCACGAGTATTTCCACGGTACCGTCCGGCTGCTTTTTAAGCTTGACGACCGCGTTTATGTGGTCACGCTCGCCGCTTCCCGTAAATCCGCAGCCGTGCAGGAACAGCGCCATGCCGATGCCTTTATACGGTCTTTGAATGCTTTTAAACTCAGCCGATTTCTTTCTGTAACCAGAAAGCTTATCGGCGGCGTCAATGAGTTCCGGCAGAGGCACGTGATGGCGGAACTCGCCTCCCGTGGCGGTCTTGTCTCCCAGCTTAGCGATATGTCTCATCTTGTATTCGAGCGGGTCTTCATTCAATTCCTTAGCTATCTTGTCCATGAACATCTCTATGGAGAATATAGCTTGAGGCGCGCCGAAGCCGCGGAACGCGCTGTTCGGAACGGTGTTCGTCGCGACTGTCCTGCCCCTTACTTCTATATTGGGTATGCTGTATACGCCCGCTATGTTGAACATCGACCGCTGGAGCACGACTGGCGACATGCCCGCGTAAGCTCCCGCATTGAGCCTGATATCAGCAGACAGTGCGATGATGCGCCCCGTTTCGTCGAGAGCGGCTTTGAGCCTGATGTTTGAAGGATGCCTTTTCGGAGTGGCTTCAATATCTTCCGCGCGGTCGAGTATGAGCTTTACGGGCTTGCCCGTCTTATACGCCGCGAACGCTGCCTGCCCGCCGAGTAGCGACGGATAGTCCTCTTTGCCGCCGAATCCGCCGCCGACGGTCATCTGAACGATCCTGACCTTATCCGCATCCCATCCGAACCCCTGCATCACTGCGTTTTTCACGTAATACGGGCATTGGAGCGAACCGTACACCGTTACTTTTCCGTCTTTATATTCCGCGATCATGCCCTGCGGCTCGAGGTACAGCTGTTCCTGATATCCCGTAGTATATTCGGCTTCGACTATTTTTGCGGCATCTTTGAAACATTGCCCTGCGTCGCCTTTCGAATAGCTTAAATCAGCGAAGCTGTTCCTGACTTCATAAATAGGCGGCAGCGAAACGTCTTCCGCCTGATCTATCGTGAGTATCGGCGGGATGTCTTCATATTCGACGGTGATGCCCGAAATTATATCGAGTATCTTCTGTTTATCCGGTCCGACTACAAGCAATATCGGCTGGCCTATGTAGTTCACGGTATGCTCCGCGAAGAACGGCTGGTCGTCGAGTACGATCTTCACGCGGTTCATGCCCGGCACGTCGTTTCTGTCGACGATGAAATAACCGTCCGGCAGAGGCGGAATATGAACAGCATTTATGCGCGCTCTTGCCCTGTCGGAGCGCAGCGTTCTGGCGTACAGCATATCAGGCAGCCGCATATCGTCTATATAGCACGCCGTGCCGTTTATCTTTTCACTGTTGTCCGTCTTTCCGACGGGAACGCTTATATTGTCCAGCAAACGCCCACTCTCCTTAATATATAATAACTATTTCGCTAAGTTCTGAGTAACTTCCGGCATATTGCCCGCAAACTCGTTCACATACACGAGCGGTATGGCCGCGTACATCGCCGCGGCTTTTACGAGCTCGCCCTTCCATGTCTTCTCGTTCGGGGCGTGCGCCTGATCTTCGTGCCCCGGCCCGAAGCCTATGCACGGTATGCCGTGCATGCCCATGATGGATACGCCGTTAGTGGAGAACGTCCACTTGTCGAGCAGAGGATCGCTGTTAAAAAGCTTCCTGTAGCTCTCGGTAAGCGCGCCGCATACGGGATGATTTTCTTCTATGAACCACGTCGGGAAATAGCAGTCGGTCGGGTATTCAAGGCCTGTATACGAAGGCCGCTCGTATGTGTACATCGTTACTTGCGCGCCCGCTTTCTTTACGGACGGAAGCTCCCGTATCTGGTTCAATGCGTATTCCTTGTCTTCACCCGCTGTCAGCCGGCGGTCTACCGATACCGTGCAGCTGTCGGCGACGGCGCAGCGCGAAGGCGACGTAAAGAAGATCTCAGAAACCGCCAGCGTTCCTTTGCCGAGGAACGGATGCGATATGAGACGCTCGTTCAAAGCCTTTAAGTCGAGCAGTATGTCCGCCATCTTGTATATGGCATTGTCGCCGCGCTCGGGCGCGGAGCCGTGGCAGCTTACGCCCTGCGCCGTTATCTTTATCTCCATCCTGCCGCGGTGCCCGCGGTAAATGTTGCACGACGTCGGCTCGGTAATAACGACGAACTCGGGCCTTATTTTCGACTCGTTTATTATGTACTGCCAGCACAGCCCGTCGCAGTCTTCCTCCTGCACAGTTCCCGTTACGAGCAGTGTATAATCTCCTTCGAGCTTTAAGTCCTTAATTATCTTTCCGGCGTATACCATGGCGGCCATTCCGCCCTCCTGGTCGCTTGCGCCCCGCCCGGTTATCGTCTCTCCATCCTCAAGCCCCTCGTACGGATCGCACTTCCACAGCGCGCTGTTGCCGACGCCAACGGTGTCTATATGCGCGTCCATGGCAATGAGATGCTTCCCGTGCCCGATATACCCCAGAATGTTGCCCATCGGGTCGATTTCCACTTTATCGAATCCGACGGTTTCCATCTCTTTCTTTATCCTTTGGATAACGCCCTTTTCTCCGGCGCTTTCGCTTGGTATCTCTATCATATCCCTCAGGAATTTTGACATCTGAGGTTTGTAATTTTCCGCCGCTTTTAGAATAGCTTTATAGTCCATAGCTGCCCCCTACTTTTTTATTATTGCTTGTATGTCGCTGAGTCTCGGCGCTATCATGTGCGGTTTGCCCGCAGCAAGCGCCGCGCTCTTTATGTCCTTAAGCCCGCTGCCCGTAACGATGCACGCAACGCACTCATTTCCTTTAAGCAGGTTCGCTTCATGCATCTTCAGTATTCCGGCAAAGCCGGTCACGCCCGCAGGCTCTCCGAATATGCCCGTCCTTTGGGCGAGCAGCTTCATCGCAGCAAGTATCTCATCGTCCGAAACATCTATCATAAACCCGCCCGACTCGTTAATGGCGTTAAGCGCCTTGATGCCGTTGCGCGGTATACCCACGGATATGCTGTCCGCTATTGTTTCGGGCTTTTTGTATTCGAACTCATATGTCTTTTTATTGAACGCCCGTGTAACAGGGTCAGAGTTTTGGGCTTGTACACCTACTATCTTCGGCAGCCTGTCCGTCAGCCCGAGCTTATAACACTCCAGAAAGCCCTTCCACACTCCGGCGATCGAGCAGCCGTCGCCTACGGCGACTACTGCTATGTCGGGTACTTCCCAATGCAGCTGCTCGCACATCTCGTATGCGACAGTCTTCTTGCCTTCCACGAGATACGGGTTTATGGCGCAGCTCCTGTTGTACCACCCGTACTCGGCAGCGGCCTCGAAACAGAGGTCGACGGCTTCGTCGTATGTGCCGTCTACGAGGAACACATGCGAGCCGTATATGAGCAGCTGCGTTACCTTCGCCTCGGGCGCGGTCTTCGGCACGAATATGAACGTTTCTATTCCCGCGCTTGCCGCGAACCCTGACAGCGACGAAGCGGCGTTGCCTGTCGACGCCGCGCATATGGCGTTCCTGCCGAGCTCAACGGCTTTGGCGACGCCTACGGCGCTCGCCCTGTCTTTAAGCGACGCGGTCGGGTTTTTCGAGTCGTCCTTTATGTATATGCTTTTCAGCCCTGTTTCTTTTTGAAACTTGTCCGTCTCGTAAAACGGCGTCCATCCGACGCTGAGCGGCTGTATGCCCCGCTTGCTCTCGAGAGGTATCGCGGACAGATAGCGCCACAGCGAGTAATTCGTATCGTTTTTAAGCGTTTCGCGCGTAAGCTGTTTACGGATAACCGCGTAGTCGAGCTTTACGTCGAGTATGCCGTCGATGCCGCAATCGGAACACGTATAGTCTATCTCGGGCGCTTCGTATTCCCTGCCGCATTTTACGCACTTTAAGTTTATTACCTTATCCATCGTTACTCCATCATTATGACTGTTCCGGTGTTGCCTTTAAGCGCCTCTACCGCTTTTTCGAGCGACGTTATTATAGTCTTTCTCGCGGGGCTGCTCCTTGCGAACAGCGCCGCTGCCTGAACTTTGGGCAGCATGCTGCCCGGCGCGAACTGCCCCTGCGCCATGTACTTCTCGCAGTCCTCAAGGTTCATAAAATCAAGCTGCTTTTTGTCCGGCTTGTTGAAATTCAGGCACACCTTCTCCACTTCGGTAAGTATGAGCAGTATGTCTGCTTCCACTTCTTCCGCGAGCTTTTCCGCCGCGAGGTCTTTGTCTATTACGGCGAGCACTCCCTCATGCGTACCGTCTTTTCTTTCTATCACCGGTATGCCTCCGCCGCCCACGGTTATGATTATCGTAGAATCCCACAGTTCCCTTATGGAATGTATCTCGACTATGCGCTTAGGCTGAGGCGACGGAACTACCCTTCTCCACCCTCTGCCTGCGTCTTCCTTCATCGTTTGGCCTTTTTCAATGAGCTTTTTTGCTTCTTCTTCCGTATAGAACTGGCCTATAGGCTTCGTCGGGTTCTGGAACGCGGGGTCTTTCGCGTCCACGACGACCTGCGTAACAAGCGTGACGACCGGCAGCCTGCTGCCGCGCTTTTCGAGCGCGTGGCGCATGCCCTGCTGCAGCTGGTATCCTATATACCCCTGACTCATAGCCGTGCAGACGTCGAGCGGCAAAGGCGGCATAACGCCCGCCGCCATCTCAGACGCGAGCTGAATACGGCCAACCTGCGGCCCGTTGCCGTGCGCTATAGCCATCTCGTATCCGAATATGTT
>CAZDZY010000052.1:0-21396 GCA_964510055.1 uncultured Christensenellaceae bacterium | reverse complement strand
CGGCGCGCGTTTTCCATAGTTAAACGGCTTTACGGCATAAACGCCAAGATGGAGATGCATACGAACCCGCTCAAAGGGAACCATATATATTCCCTTGTAATAGGCGAGGATAACGCCCGTATGGTAGCCGTAGATACGCATCTTATCGAAGATGACGGGATAAGTTTCAGCACGGACGCGTCTTTCCTGAAAAACCGTTGCTGCAGGATATCGTTTTTGCGCGGCGCGTTCCTTGGCGGCGGCTCTATTACAAACCCGGAAAAGCGTTATCATATGGAATTTGTCTGCTCCCAAAAGGAATTTGCAGGGGATCTGTTGAATATAATCAAGGGGCTCGGCATTTCGGCGAGGATGATACCCCGGGGAAGGACGTTCGTCGTATACTTAAAGGAGGGAGACCCCATCGTTACCCTTCTTACCATGATGGGAGCGCATTCGTCGATACTCAACATTGAGAATATCCGGATAATGAAGAGCGTCAGGAACACCGTGAACAGGAAGGTGAATTGCGAAACAGGCAACCTTTCAAAGACCGTAAACGCATCACTGCGGCAGCAGGAGAGCATAGAGTATATACGAAAGAATTTAGGGCTTGAAAAGCTTTCGCCGGGGCTTCGGGAGGTAGCGGAGGCGAGACTTAGCAACCCGGAAGCGACTTTGGAGGAGCTGGCCGGAATTTTAGGGGCTTCGTCAAAGTCGGGAATAAACCATAAGCTGAGGAAGATCAACAGTATAGCGGAGCAGCTTAAAACTACAAGGGGGTAGTATCATGCAGGCAAAAGAGCTTGTTATAAAGAACGCAGACGGGCTTCGGGCATCTAAGGCGGCAATGTTTGTTCAGGTCGCCGGCAGGTTCACGTCGCTCATATACGTTGAAAAGGGCAACAAGAAGATAAATGCCAAGAGCATAATGGGCGTGCTCTCATTGGGAGTGAAGCAGGGGGAAAAGATATACATATTCGCCAACGGCAAAGACGAGGGCGAAGCCGTAGACGCCCTGGAGAAGCTTGTAAGCTCAGACATTTAACATGTGATTTTTTGATATTGGGTCTGTTTATGCTGAAATAAATTAAAATAAAGCCGCAAGTACGGCTTTTTGCTATTTTATGCTTTCAACGATAATATTCAGCTGGTAATTTGCGTGCAGCAGTATATCATCCAGCAGCGCATTCAGATCCGACTGGTTTCGCACCCCGAATTTAAGCAGGTAGCAGCCTTTTCCGCTGATGCGGCTGGCTTCGATTATTGATTCGCTTTCCTTCAAAAAGCGTACAAAATCCGAATGGTTGGTGGTCTTCATGGAGACCATAATATATCCCGATTGAGTGATCCCAAGCTTTTCATTGTCCAGATCGACGGTAAAGCGCCGGATCACGCCATCCTCCGACATCTTCTCTATCCTTGCGGATACGGCCTGTCCCGTCATATGCACTTCTTTTCCTATATCTTTCCACTGCATACGGGCGTTGTCTTTTAAGCATCCAAGTATACTGTAATCAGTCGGGTCAAGCATATTAACTCCTTTCACGGCGAAAGCAAAGGACGCGTTATCCTTTTACCGTAAAATTGCCATTGATTTTCTGTAACCGTATAATGGTAGCATATAAAAAGCCGCATGAAAAGGGGATGTAACTATGCGTATAAGATTATTGAGACATGCGACCATGGTGATACAAACGGGTATGCTGAGACTTTTGGTAGATCCGATGCTCTCCGCCAAAGGTACGCTGGCGCCGGTAAACAACTCAAAGAATATGCGCCCAAACCCGCTTGTGGAGCTGCCGGTGGATGAAAGTGAACTAAACAGTCTGCTTGGTAATATAGATGGTATTTTGGTAACACATACGCACCGGGACCATTTTGACGTCGAGGCGGCAAGGATTATACCCAAAGAGCTGCCGATATTCTGCCAGCCGGAAGACGAAGAAAAGCTGAGAAATTTTAATTTTAACGACGTCCGGCCAGTAAGAGACGCGGTTTCCTGGAAGAACATTAACATTATCCGTACCGGGGGGCAGCACGGCGCTGCTTTGCTAAAAGAGCGGATGAATCCGGTCTCCGGCTATATACTGGAGGCGAAGGATGAGCCCGCACTCTATATAACGGGAGATACTATATGGTGCGACGAGGTGCGGGCTGCATTGAAGGAGCATCAGCCTCAGATCGTTGCAGCGTTTGCGGGCGAAGCGCGGCTTCTTGCCGGCGGGCACATAACCATGTCGGCATGCGATATCGGGCGCATCGCAAAGCTGCTGCCCTCGGCGACTGTGATTGCCGTTCATATGGAAGCCTTTAATCACTGCGGGCTGACGCGTGAAGCGCTGCGCGCGTTTACCGAAGGAAAAAAGCTTTCCGATCGGGTGTTAGTGCCGGAGAATGGAGAACAGATTATCATCTGATAATAATGCCGATCGATATAACATGAAAAGCCGCAGTTGTTGCTGCGGCTTTTAGATCCCTTTATTCTTTTTACGATATTCCTTACAGCGCCTGCGATACCGCGACGGCCACAGCGACTGACGCGCCTACCATCGGGTTGTTGCCCATGCCTATGAGCCCCATCATCTCAACGTGCGCCGGAACGGAAGACGAGCCCGCGAACTGCGCGTCGCCGTGCATCCTGCCCATAGTATCGGTCATGCCGTAAGAAGCGGGGCCGGCTCCCATGTTGTCGGGATGAAGCGTTCGGCCTGTGCCGCCGCCCGAAGCGACTGAGAAGTACTTCTTTCCGTTCTCAATAGCCCACTTCTTATATGTGCCCGCGACGGGGTGCTGGAACCTCGTGGGATTAGTAGAATTGCCCGTTATGGAAACGTCTACGCCCTCATGCTGCATTATCGCGACGCCTTCGTTTACGTCGTCGGCTCCGTAGCATTTTACTTTGGCGCGCTCGCCCTCGGAAAACGCCTTTTCCCACACGATTTTCAGTTTTCCGGCTGTGTAATCGTATTCGGTCTCCACATTTGTAAAGCCGTTTATGCGCGAGATTATGTACGCCGCGTCTTTGCCGAGGCCGTTAAGTATTATACGCAGGGGGGTCTTTCTTACCTTGTTCGCAGTCTTTGCGAGGCCTATAGCGCCTTCGGCGGCCGCGAACGACTCATGGCCTGCGAGGAAGCAGAAGCATTTGGTTTCTTCCCTCAAAAGCATCGCGGCGAGGTTGCCGTGCCCGAGGCCCACCTGGCGCTGGTCGGCGACGCTGCCGGGTATGCAGAACGCCTGCAATCCGATGCCTATGGCTTCAGCCGCGTCGGCCGCATTCTTGCAGTTCTTCTTTATCGCGATAGCCGCGCCGAGAGTATAAGCCCATACGGCGTTTTCAAAAGCTATGCCCTGAACGTCTTTGACTATCTTTGCTACATCGAGCCCTTTTGCTTTGCAGCAGCTCTCTACTTCTTCGAGGCCGGCAAAACCGTATTCTTTCATGCAGGCTTCGATGCCCTTTATCCTTCTTTCATATCCTTCAAAACGTATCATCGATAGTTCCTCCTATTTCGCGCGCGGGTCTATGTGTTTCGCCGCATCCTTGTACTGCCCGTACGTTCCCGTAGTCTTCTCGAGCGCTGCTTTCGGGTCTTCGCCCTTGCGTATCATCTCCATCATCTTGCCTAAGTTGACGTACTTATAGCCTGTGACCTCGTCGTCTTTGCTAAGGGCGATGTCAATGATATAGCCTTCAGCCATCTCGAGGTACCGCACGCCTTTTTCCTTCGTGCCGTACATCGTGCCGATCTGCGAACGCAGGCCCTTGCCCAGGTCTTCGAGCCCCGCCCCTATAGGCAGCCCGCCTTCCGAGAACGCCGTCTGCGTCCTGCCGTAGGCTATCTGCAGGAACAGCTCCCGCATAGCCGTGTTGATTGCGTCGCAGACAAGGTCGGTGTTGAGAGCTTCGAGCAGCGTCTTTCCGGAGAGTATCTCTGCAGCCATCGCCGCGCTGTGCGTCATGCCGCTGCAGCCTATCGTTTCTACGAGAGCTTCTTCTATGATACCTTCCTTGACGTTAAGCGTAAGCTTGCAGGCGCCCTGCTGGGGAGCGCACCAGCCTATGCCGTGCGTAAGCCCCGAGATATCGGTTATCTGCTTCGACTTTACCCATCTGCCTTCTTCCGGGATGGGCGCGGGGCCGTGCTTGGGGCCTTTTGCCACGCATACCATCTCTTCCACTTCTTTGGAATACTGCATTAAAAATTTCCCCCTATATGTGAATTTTTTATCATACATGCGTATTTTTATATTATATCAGATTATATCAGCAATTTTATGAAAATCAAAACATTTTGAAGCGGGCCAAGGTTATTTTTTAAATAAAAGGCTCTGCTAAACTCTAATGTTCTTTGTAACTTCTTATTATTTAATGTATAACAAATACAATAACTTTGGAGGTTATAATCATGACTTTACAGTGTCCGATATTATTACTATCTGAACAATTTAATCTTGACTGCAAAAAAGATGATTGCGCTTGGTATGATAGTAAAAATAAAAAATGCTCTGTATTAAACATATCAGAAAAAATTAACTCAATAGAAACGCTTGCATCTTCAATAAAAGCACTTATTTCAGAAACAGCAACAAACACAGGGCGTTAAGTTCTATTAATTGAGATGTTAATTAGTTTAAGCAAAAAGGCCTTTTTAAATATAAACGCTGGATTTTAACATAGCCAAATAAAAAAAGGCGCCGGTTATTCCGGCAAGCCCAAAAAACGTTTATGTCCGGCGTCAGCTTTTCTTTACCGCTTCCACTATTATACCGGTCAGTTTTATTATATCGCCCTTGTTTATTTTATACTTTGAAGTATCGTCGCGCGTTGGTTTCGGTTCAGGTGGAAGCAGATCCGCTATACGCAAGTCCAAGAGCGCAAAGGGCTCTGTGCCAGTTCTCTTTTTAAGCTCTGCCGCGAGCTTTAGGTTGTGGCCGTCGGCTCCGCCGCTTATGGTTGCGAAGGCATAGCTTTTGCGTGTCTTTTTAAGCCGCTTAAGGAAAGGCCGCAGCGGCGTGGCCGCGCTTCCTATCCATACGGGCCCGAGCAGCAGCACCCTGTCATAGCTGTCAATGCTTTCGGGCGCCTGCTGTATACGCGGGGTGCGTCCGAGCAGCAGGTCGGCCACTATCGTGCCCATCGTCCTCTTTTTTGCTTCCGTTACACTGATATGCTCTGCTTCAAGTTCTTTTGCCACGCTGCCCGCAAGAGCCTCGTTGTTGCCTGTCATAGAGTAAGAAACGACTGCAGTTTTCATTTTTTACAACCTCCAAAAATTTAAATATATAAAGTCAAGCTTTTAAGGACTATTGCTTTATTCCCCCGTGAGCCCCCTCATTATAAACTCAGCCATATAATCCATTACTTTCGGAAAATACTGAAGTCCTATCTCATCCTTATGCGTATCAATGTTGATCAAAGCGGCGAATATGGCCATTATCATCTCGCTGTCGATATCTTTTCTCATCTTTCCTTCATCCTGCCATTTTTTAACCATCTCGATAAAAAAGTCATACATGAAGTGAGTTTTTTCAATTCCGCTTTCTTCACGATAATGCTGCTCGATCTTACTGAAAACATCCCGGTTATACCATTCGCGGAGTATGGGGCTCTCACTGAGACCTTTATAGTTTAAAAACATCATATGTTTCGATACATCGATCGGATCGCCCTCCATATCCACGGATTCCAGCATACTTTTTTTCAGCTTTGCGTTCTCGTCCAGAAAAATCTCCATAAATAAGCTGTCTTTTGAGGTATAGTAAAGATAGAACGTACCCGCGGCCATCCCTGCCATTTTCGTTATATCGGATACATTAGTATCTTTATACCCCTTAGCGCTGAACAACTCTTTTCCGCATCTGTAGATATCCTGTTTTTTATCCGTCAAGCAAAACGCCTCCCAACAGCATTACTTTCTACATGTGTTTTACCATAACGCGGCCCAGCATGTCAAAAAGCATTCCCGCCGCTTTTTTGACCGGCCCCATTGAAGAGCCGTGAAAATAGTCGGACTCAAACCAGCCGTTTTCTTTATAATAGTAGTAATCGCGGTATTTCGTACTGAAGTTTTTTAGGCACGTCCTCGACAGCCTGAACAGCATAAGTCTGAAAAATGAAGGCGCGGGCATTTTCGTACTGACAAGTCCTTTATTAAACCTTTCAGCCGCCTTTTTCATTTCTATGCTTAACCGTTTTTTCTGATTATCCGTCATAGGATCAAGCGTCGTCAGGCAGCTTCCCTTTGTTACGTTAAAACCGAAGTTCATGCCGGTAGATTCCAGGTATTTTAATATACTTTTTCCGCCGAAAACGCCCTGCGTGACTATCGCGGTAAACGTTTTGTTAAAGAATCTCGGGCGGTGAATGACATAAGAAAATCTGTCGAGAAAGTTCTTCATACGCGCGGAGATCTGAAACGCATAATTAGGAGTTGCTAAAATGACTCCGTCCGACTGTTCCATCTTTTCAAGCAGCAGATCCCTGTCGTCCCTGATGGGGCAGAACTCTTCTCCCTTGTCAAAGCAGACTTTGCAGCTCCTGCAAAACTCGAGATTATGATCGCTTAAAAAGACATATTCAAATTCAACTTCTCCATGTTGCTTTAAATTCTTTTCAAATTCCTGAACCGCCTGATACGTGGCTTTCTTTTGCGCGCTTCCTATAAACGCCGTTACTTTTTTCATGATTATATCACCTCAAACTGAATGAATGAATTATAATTCATTCATATATTAACATAAGCAATTGCTTTCGTCAATACTATTTTGGCTTATTTCAGGTAATAATTTTTATGAATCAGGTGTTTTCTGATAACTATTATAAATATTTTGAGTAACATATTAGTATACGCAAAAAGAACAAAAAATATACATGCAAAGCAAATCTTTTTATGTGTAATCGGCAAAAACTCCTTATGCCTTAAGCGCCGTCTGACAATCTTTACGATAGCGCATTCATATAATAGTGATTACAACAAAATAACGATAATTAATAAAGCCATACAGGAGCGTTTCTATATGACTACCGATGCTATTGAGGCCAGTAAAAGCTCTGCCGTTGGGAAGAAGATCATTACCATTGCCGCTTTTACGGCAGCCGGATTCCTGCTTGCACGGGTCCAGCTCTTATCAGCGATCTGCCCGTTCGGCCCGGCATTCGTTTCGGCGTGCTTTTTAACAAGGCGGCAGGAGGCGCTCTTCGCGGCAGCGGGCGTATCCTTAGGCGCCCTGCTTGTGCCGGATACGTTATATATAGTGACTGTAACTCTTCTTGCAAGCGGCACGTTTCTTATACTCGGCAGGATAAAGCGCTGGATGGTCATAATATCCACGGCGTGCGCGTATTCGATAGCAGCGGCGGTATTCAAGACGACGGATCTGTATACGTTCATGATGTCGATGCTCGAATGTATCATAGCCCTTATAATGATATATGTACTGCAGTCGGTGATACGCATATTCTGGGGGAGCAGAAAACGCAGCGTCTTTTCCGCGGAAGAGACTATAAGCCTCACACTCTCGGCGCTTATGGTCGTCTGTATGTTCGGGCCGCTCAGCGTTTACGGAATAAGCATAGCCAACATTGTCGCACTGTTTCTCGTATTGTGCACATCATATACGGGAGGGGCCGCGCTGGGCGCAGGGGTAGGGCTTGCGCTCGGCACGGCTTTATGCCTCGGGGCGGGCGCGGAAGCGGCGTGCATAGGGATGCTGGGGGTATCGGGGCTGGTCGCGGGCACTATAAGAAAGCTTAAAAGGCCGGGGTCGGCCGTCGGGTACATACTGGTCAACCTGCTCTTCATACTGGCGTTTTTCAAATACGAAACATGGTATATCGCTCTCGCCGAAGCCGCGACGGCTTCGGCTTTATTCCTCGCGCTGCCGCAAAAGATATATTCTTTCGCGGGAAGGTTTTTCGATAACCAGGCAAGGCGCGATTATGAATACAGGCTGCACTCGAACAGGTTTAAAGAACTGACTGTGGGCAGGCTTAAGGAAGTATCGGAAGTATTCGCGCAGACCGGGGAGATGTTCTCGAGGGAGGCTGCCGAAAGGATAAGGAGCGATACGGATATTTCGCGCGTACTTTCCATAGTCGCCGAAAGCACCTGCCGCGACTGCGTTTTCCGGAAGAGCTGCTGGGACAACGATTTTATTAACACTTACAACGTTTTCAGCAGGCTTTTTATAACGTATGAAAGAAACGGGCACATAGAAAGAGACAACGTAGACCAGGCGTTCGTAAAGAAATGTTTTAATATCGGCGGGGTATTAAACTCGGCCGAGAGCATATTCAGCGCGTACCTTTTAAATTTAAAATGGGCGAGGAGGGTACACGAATCGAAGCTCGTTACGGGCAAACAGCTCAAAGGCGTCGCGAAGGTAGTTGCCGACCTCGGGCGCGAGATGGACACGGGCTTTGCCTTCTTAGAGACGATAGAGCAGGGCATCACGGTATCGCTTGACGCGGTCGGCATACACGCCCGGGAGGTGTGCGCCGAAAAATCGGCCGCGGGCATGGCAGTCGGGATGAGGGTGAAAAGCTGCGCGGGAGCGGGCTGCAGGCCGGGGATAGAAAGGGTGGTAAGCAGCGTATGCGGCGTTAAAATGAAAAGGGTAGGGGAATCCGGCTGCCAAGGGGGGAAGCCGTGCGTACTGAGGTTTGAACAGGCGAGAAAGTTCGGCGCGGCGACAGGAGCCGCCGCCGCTCTCAAAGGCGAGGTATCGGGAGACAGCTTTTCTTTGACCGAGCTTAAAGACGGAAGATTCCTGCTCGCGCTCTGCGACGGCATGGGCAGCGGCGAGAAGGCGAACAGGGAGAGCGCGGCCGCCATATCGCTCATTGAAAATTTCTATCAGGCGGGGTTTGACGACAGCGTCATATTCGATACGATAAACAGGCTGCTCATATTGAAAGGCAACGAAGAAATATTCTCGACCGCCGATATATGCCTTATCGACCTGCGCTCGGGAAGCGCATGCTTTACCAAGATAGGAGCCGAACGCTCTTATATATTCACCGATGACAGCATAGAAATCGTCTCCCCCGGGTCGCTCCCCATAGGCATAGTCGAGGAGGCCGCGCCTGTAAGCACGCATAAAGACCTGCGCCCCGGCGACATGATAATAATACTGAGCGACGGAGTTGCTGACGGCATAAAAGACGCGGACGAATGGTTCGCGGACATACCGAAGGAAGACCCGCAGGAGGCGGCGGACGCCATACTCCAGAAGGCCCAGGGGGGTTGCGAGCCCGAAGACGATATGACGGTAATAACGTGCCTTATAACGGAGAGCGACTGATCACCAGCCTTATCTTATTGAATAAGCAATATCAGGCCAAAGACGCGATTCGCATGCAGGAGGTGTGAAGCCGCGTTTTTTATCTGTATTGTCCGGTTTAACATTCTATATATAAAGGATGGTAGCGGTGGTATAATGGACTAAAATTTACTTGAGCAAGACGTTAACGTGAGAAGCAGCAGGACTTAAGCGGAGACGACTTATGTTAAAGGCTAATTACAGGGGGTACATCATGAAGAAAATATTAATTATATTAGTTTCCATTTTAATAGTATGTGCCGGGTGTAATATTGAACCAAGTCAAAATAGCCCCGGTATAACAGTCTCACCCACCGCAGCCAATACACCCGAGCCAACGCCTACCGTGACCGTTACTACTGAGCCAACGCCTACCGCGACCGCTACACCCGATCCGACGCCTTCCATGACCGTTACACCCGATCCGACGCCCATTCCAATAATTGAGAATTACAAACTCAGCGGCGATTCAATAATACTCAGGAGCGGGCTGAAGATATCGGATTTGGAAAGTTATTTTGAATATACGGGAAGCGAACTGCTTCAAAAATTAGGTGATCAATTCGAGATCGTTCCAGCTGGAGTCGAAGGAACATGGGACGGTTATTATTACGGGAAATTGGGTATCACATTAGTATTTAATGATTATGACTATAGCTTGGACGAAGCCCCGTTAATGTGGATCGGCTGCGACGTAGATAAATTGGAACTGAACGGACTTACGCAGGATATGAGTCTTTACCAGATCGAGGAGAGGATAGGAGAAGGGAAAATCAAAAAAGATGTGGTAGAGGAGGGTGTCGACGAATACGCATATTACCTGACATATAAAATAGGCAAGATCATTCTGACATTCTGTTCATATTCAAAGGACGGAAGCGATGATCAAGGTTATTGGGTATCGATTGATTATAATTACGATCTGTAAACGATATAAAGTTTACTAATATAAAATAGCAGTCATACAGCCGCCTTAAGACTTAGTTTCAGGCGGCTGTTTTTTGATACTCTTCTCTCCCGCGCAGCCCAATACGCCCGCTTTCGTTTGGCATTATAACAAACGTGGTATATATTTATATGGGGTATTGTCGTAAAATTTATGCGTTATACGACTTTTCACCCGCAGGCATGCCGGCATGACAGATTACAAAAATATTGCATATCTGTTGCAGTTTCTTTAATTACCAGTATCTTTATGCAGGAAAATGTGGTATGCTTGTAGAACATATAGATTTGTGAGTTTTTTTGCCGTTAGAGGTGAGGTCGTTGAACAGTCCAAAGAAAAAATATGGTAAGAGGATATTTGCGGTATTATTTACAGCCGCTTTGTTAACTTCGCTTATAGCCGTATCCGCTCCGGGCACTCTTGCCGCGGAACAATCGATAGTGCGCGTCAAGCTTTCCGTCGGGTCGGTTTCGCAGTTCAGTTTTACGCTTAACGGGAATTATGGGATAAAAGAAAACCCCTATGCCGCTCTCCCTTCCGGCCCCTACACGGTAAAGGCCGAGGGGGGCACGCTTAAGCTTTATTCGGGGACCACAGTGCTGTACACGGGAACCGATATAAATATACAGGAGTATAAGCCGTCGGGGGCTTATAATTACACGACGCTGACCACTACTAAATACGGATCCAAAAATTACCGCGGCAATATCGAGTTCATGTATAACTCGGGCAATATCAACGTTATAAACCATGTTTATATAGAGTATTACGTCTGCGGCGTGGTGCCGCATGAGATGAGCAACGCGTGGCCGCTCGAGGCGCTCAAAGTGCAGGCCGTCGCGGCAAGGACATACGCGAAAAGGTATATGAACGGCGGCGGAAGCTATGACGTTGTGGATACCTCTTCGAACCAGGTGTATAAAGGGTACAACCCTAATAACTCAAACGCCATAAGGGCGGTCGAAGAGACGGCGAAGACAGTGCTGGTAAGCGGCAGCGCACTGGCGCAGACATATTTCGCGGCTTCCAACGGCGGGTATGTGGACATACCCCAGCACGTATGGTCGGCGACCTCCCCTTTAAAGCCGTACCACATAATACAGCAGGACCCGTACGACATACAGAACAAATCGAGCCCGCAGGAAGTGCTTGTTTTCCCCAAGGTCATGGAGGGCTCCGGCGGAATACAGTATAAATACTCGAGCAGCGGATCGATGGTCACAGGCACGGGCGGCGAAGCCGCCAACGCGGAGAGGTATCTTAAGATGTGCGCGCTGCCCGCGGCGGCCGCCAAAGGATATATAGCGGGAGTCACCGGTGATATACAGATAGTCGGGATAACCAGCATGGCAGCCCATACGTACGATACCACGTACGGGCAGCATCACGACATAAAGGATTACGGCGGCAACAACATATGCGTCGATTATACGAAGGCCGACGTTACCATGACCGTCCTGGCAAACAGAAACGCAACGCAGGAGGAGCAGGAGCAGACCGGCCAGGCGATCGTTCAGGAGCAGGTTGCCGTAAGCTTTACCATCGATATGCACGAATTCGATAAATCGGGCGGCCTGTATACCGCTTTTCAGAGGTCGGAATCGTCATCGAGGCTGCTTACCATAGAAGAGACTGAAAACAGCTGGGACCTGTACCACAGGAGGTACGGCCACGGAGTGGGCATGAGCCAGAGAGGCGCCCAGGCGAGGGCCAACGCGGGCCAGACATACAAAGAGATATTATCGTTCTATTATCCGAACACCACATATGAAGTCTTGAATATAGCGCCTCCCGTGCTTTCGGACCCTCCCGATACGACCAACGCGGTGATAGTAAACTGCACGAGCAGCATAAATATAAGAAAGACTCCCAACACGAGTTACGCGGCGATAGGCACGCTGCAGCCCGGGGCAAGGATAACCGTCACTCAAGCTTACGCTACTTCCACCTGGCATAAAATATATTACGGCGGGGCCGACGCGTACGTTTACGCATATTATGTAAAACTAGACCCGGATCCCACGCCTACCCCGGCAGTGTCGGAGTCTCCTTCGGCGACCCCGTCAGCTACCGGATCGGCTGATCCTTCCGACAGCGCTTCGGAATTGCCTTCCGATACCGCATCGGCTGAACCGACGGCTACACCAACGTCAACGCCGACTCCTACGCCTACGCCGCCGCCTTCACCTTCGCCTTCGCCGTCCCCCTCGATTTTACAGACGGGAACCGTATCGGCGAGCTATGTCAACGTAAGGAGCGGGCCGGGCAGTTCATACAGTAAGCTGGGGACTATCAATAAAGGCGGTACTGTCAGCATAATCGCGATAGAACCGGTAAGGGACTGGCACAGGATATGGTACAATAACAGGGAAGCTTACGTCTGGGTTGATTATATAAAGCTTTCGGGCACGCTGCCCGCCGTACAGGCTACGGGGACCGTGACTTCGTCTGTGCTGAACGTAAGAAGCGGGCAGGGCAGTTCGTACAGCAAGCTCGGAACGCTTTCCAAAGGCGCCAAAGTCGATATAACGAAGGTCAAATATACGTCCAGCTGGCATCAGATCATATATAACGGCAGATTGGCATACGTTTACGCGAGCTATATATCGGTCGCTCCGCAGGGCGGCACAGGCGGCTCAGTTTCGGTATACGCCAGCGTAGATGCCGCCAAACTCAACTTCAGGACGGCGGCAAGTACAAGCAGCACAGTGATATGCACACTTTCAAGGGGAGATACCGTTCAGGTCCTGGAAAAGGGTACCCGGTGGTGTAAGGTAAAATACGGAGGCAGGGAAGGCTATGTGTACGCCTCATACCTGAAGATACTTTCCGCGGTCTACGGCAAAGTAAACATAAGCTCTTTGAATGTGCGCAGCGGTGCTTCTTCTTCCACAACGCTGCTGGGAAAACTCAGCGGCGGCACGACAGTCGAGATACTTGCGGTGGGAAGCACATGGCATAAAATAAGGTACGGTTCGTCCGTCGGATATGTTTACGCTGCGTATATAGATATCCAGTAGATCGAGGGCAAACCAGGCGATGTATAATTATACATCATGCGCGCATAAGCATTGTCAACTTATGTCGAATAATAATAATAACAGTCAGTTATCCACCATATTTATATCGTTATCCACAGTCTTTGGTGGATAACAATACCGATAAGGAACCGTATAACCATTGTATATAAATACGATTGAAGGCATGAAAATAATAAAAAGCGGCTTGTAAAGCCGCTTTTTCGTACATACTGGTTCGCCCGGAAACCCAAAATTTCTTTTGGGGGGATACCTAAAACCTGTTATCAGAAGTTATTTCTGTCCCTGAAACTCCTGCTCCTGACCTGTTTATTATAGCCGCCTCTCGTCGGCCTCCTCCCTTTGGGAGCCGTTGACCGCGAGGTTCTTGCCGATCTGCCGTTTCTCCAGAGCACGAACAGCGCGGCACCTACGCCGATTATCAATATCACCAAAACGCCGGCTACGATGAACCAGACAAGCAGCGGGTCGGCTGAGCCGTCGCCGGGCTGGATCGTCAGGTTCGGCGCGCTCTCGAACGGATCGGCCGTTGCTTCTTCGTTACTCTGTATCGTAACGGTTATAGGCTCGGCGTCGATCGCGTAATCAGCCCCGTTCCTGTCTTTTGCCTTAAACGCAAATGTATACGTCGTAGTCGCGTTTATATCCGCGGAGCAGCTTATACTCTGCCTCGCGCCCGCGGCCATCTCGGATACCGAAAATACCGTGCCTATTGAAGGCTCGCTCACGGATACATCGCTGAGCGTATAATCCGAATCGTTGGCTATATACCCCGAGAAGTTGACAGACCCTGAGGATGTAAATTCATCCCTGTCCGATTCTATAACTATCTTTAGGCCGTTCTTAAGGGCGGCCGGGTCTACCGGCAGAAGTATATGTATCGTATTGGTATCCACGCTTCTGGTCTGGCCTGTATGGTCCCTTACCAGTACTGTAAACTTAACGTCGGTCGAGACGTCAAATGTCTTCTTGTATTGCTTCGTAAGTTCGGCGCCCTGGGCGAGCTTGCCTGCGGGCGCGCCCAGATCTTCCCCGTCGCACGTAACGGTAAGGTTTGTGTAATCCACATTTCCCTCGTTCTTTATCGTTAGCGTAAACGTTACTTCCTCGCCGGGCTGCGGCTCGGACTTGTCAGCGGCAAGAGTCGCTTTTACTTTTCTTTCTTCCTCTTTAAGCTCGAACTGTTGGGGAACATCGTATCTTTTCGGTTCGGACCCGTTTGCAGTATAGGTTATATAAAAACTGACTGTTTTAGGCGTTGAAAAAGAATATTTATAGGGCCAGGAATAACTTTTACGCGAATTAATAGTCCAGGCCGTAGAGTTAAGAGCGCTGCCCTTCTTGAGAGCATCCGACCATATTTGAATGTTCTCGAGAACAACATACCCCTGGTTCTCTATGTTAAACGTAAACGTTATCTGATCTCCCACAGCCGCCAGCGTCTGGCTCGCCGTAACGGTACAGGCGATAACAGGGGTCTGGTCTTTTCCATTTATCTTAAAAGACGCGGAACCGCCCTGCTGCCATGAGCCGCCTGAAGATGCGGTTTTATATTCGACGGTAAGGGTAAGGCTTGTACCCAGCATACTATCGGTAACAGAAATATCGATCGATATCTCACC
Source organism: uncultured Christensenellaceae bacterium (assembly GCA_964510055.1). Taxonomy (GTDB): domain Bacteria; phylum Bacillota; class Clostridia; order Christensenellales; family SZUA-584; genus DTFZ01. Next base: position 6,484 of record CAZDZY010000052.1, on the reverse strand, counting down.
CGCGTCACCCGGCCTGAGCGTTGCTTCGTCTCCAAAAGTGAGGGATTTACCTTCCGCTTTTACGCGGTAATTCGTAAACTCCTCTCCGGTGTTATTTATAATTGTTGCTGTGGTATGAGCCGTATCGCCCGTATTGACGGAAACAGTATCGGGGCTGAGGCTTATGCCCGCGTCACCCGGGGCGGCCAGCGCAGCGCCCCCGAATCCCGCAAACGCCGCTGTCAGCAGCGCTGTTATCATTAAAACGCAAATATACCTTTTCAAAACGTTCCTCCCTAGAATAAAACGTACACGACCACAATAATATCCTCAATTTTATAGCAATCACATTTAAAAGTCAATTAAGACGGAGTTAATTAGCATTATATACAAACGCAAAAAAATATCGGGCAGACAGAACATTAAGGAATTGCGTGATCCGGCCGTATATTACAGTTGATCGGGTAAAAGACTATTTTTATTATCAATAAAGGAAGGTGAACGGATGAAGACGACCGACAGGCTCAAAGAGCAGGATATAAAAATAGTGAAAGCCTTGTATGACGAATGGAAGAGAAGCAAAGGAGGAGAATTAAAATTTGACGCGGAGAGCCGCGTCATAGAGGACGTTCTGGCCGAAACCGGGATGACTAAAAATCAGGCGGGGCCGCATCTTAAAAACCTGCAGGATTTTGATTTTATCGAATATGATAAAGATCAAATAAAACTGCTTCCCAGCGGCATAAATTATGCTTTAGGCCGGTTTGACAATAGTATTCACTAAAGGGAGAATAAGAAGCCTGAGGCTTCTTATTCTTTTGAACAGCAATGTAATAATGAAACAGCAAATCGTTTTATCTGTCTTCGTTATCTTTTTGCCTGTTCTGACGATTATCCTGGTTGCGGTTTCTTTGATCGTTGTCACGGTTTCTCTGATCGTTGTTTTTGTTTCTCTGATCATTGTTCCGATTTCTCTGATCGTTGTTATTCCGGTTACGGTTTTCGTCCATAAAATATCCCCTTTCAATATTTCATATCTTTATTTTTTCATAAACAGGGATGCAATATTCAGGCAGTAAGATCTTATTAAATCTAGGGGCAAGGGTTCATACCGTTTTAATTGAAAGCGTTGCGTTTTATTTGCCGCAACGCGGACACAATATTCTTGGAATAAAGTTTTTGGAGCGCATATGCTGATTAAGAACGGAAAAATAATAACGATGGCCGGTAAAGATTACGACACAGGTTGTTTATTGACTGAAGGCACAAAAATAAAAAAGATAGCGAAAGATATCTGTTCTGAAGAAAACAAAGATTCCCTGGTGATAGACGCCGGGGGGTGCTGGGTGATGCCGGGGCTCATCGACGCCCACTGCCATATAGGCATACAGGAAGAGGGGATGGGGCAGGAAGGAAACGATACAAACGAGATAAACGAACCGATAACACCGTATATAAGGGCTGTGGACGCCGTTAACCCCATGGACGCGGCGTTCCACAACGCCATTAAAGCCGGAATAACGGGAGTAATGGTCGGCCCCGGAAGCTCCAACGTGGTCGGCGGCCAATTTACTTTCATGAAAACGCAGGGCAGATGTATAGACAATATGGTCGTTAAGAGCCCGGCAGCCATGAAGATAGCGTTCGGAGAAAACCCTAAGAGAAACTACGGCGACAACAAGATGATGCCTTCGACAAGGATGTCGGTAGCGGCGATGCTCCGTGAAGAGCTCTTTGACGCTAAAAACTATTGTGAATCGAGAAAGAACGAAGAAGGGTCTGAAGAAGATTTCGAACTGGAATGCTGGGCGCCGGTCTTCTCGCGAAAGATACCGTTGAAGGCCCATGTGCACAGGGCCGACGACATACTTACCGCTATAAGGATAGCGAAGGAATTCGGCCTCGATATGACGCTCGACCACTGCACCGAAGGGCATTTGATAGCCGAAGAGATAAAGGAATCGGGATTCCCCGCAATACTCGGCCCCAGCCTCGCATCGAGGAATAAAATAGAGATAAAGTATATGGACTTTAAAACGGCGGGGGTCTTGCATAAGGCGGGAGTAAAGGTAGCCATAATGACCGACCATCCGGTCTCGCTTATACAGAGCCTTCCCATATGCGCCGGAATAGCCGCCAAAGAGGGATTAGGATCTGTAGAGGCGCTTAAGGCAATAACTATAAACGCCGCCGAAATATGCAATGTATCGAAAAGGGTAGGAAGCCTTGAGGAAGGAAAAGACGCGGATATAAGCCTGTTCGACGGCAACCCGCTGGAGATATTTACACATTGCATTTATACGATCATCAATGGAGATGTTATATATAAAGCCGAAGAGAACGAAAAAGACTGAAGCCGTGTAATTCCGCCGGCGCAGCCGGGGGAATACATGTAAAGGCAGTCAATGGAGACGTTATATATAAGAATGGAGACATTATATATAAGGCGGAAGAAAAAAGACTGATATTTGCACGACCCCGGCGCTGCCGGATCACCAACGGGAAAGGAGAGTAACAGATGCCGAAAGATCAAAAAAAGAAACCAAAGGCTGCTGTAAAAGATACCAAGAAAAAGCCAAAGTAGTTTTATTAATTAAAAAAGCTATCCGAAAAGAGCCTTCACCTTAGAGGGGAAGGTGGCCGTGCACTAAATTGCCAACCCAAATTATAGCCCCGCAATTTAGTGCCGGACGGATGAGGTGTCACTTGCCTCTTTTAAATATAAATTATATATCAGAACAAAACTATAGTTTTGTTAAAACGCCGTACAAATTGACTATCTATATAATCCAGTAAGTTCCTCGTTTATTACGGCATATAGTAAAAATCATCGTCAGGCAGCGAGCCGCCCAAAGACTTTGGGTCGCTTTCAAACATTACGCTGAAGTAATCTTCGAGCATAGCTTTGCATTCGGCGCCTGTAATGAATGAGATGCCGCACCTCGGTATAGCGGACGCCGCTATCTCCTTTGAGCCTACGATACCCGCTTCGGCTATATCCGCCGCCGCTGCCGCATCGGAAGCAGCGTACCCAGCCGAGGCCTTTAAGTCGGCCATAAGTTTATCCATCGCGGTTTTATTTTGCGCGAATTTCCGGCTTACTATCGTTACACCCATCGGTATGCCCGCGCCTTCGCCGAATATCTTTTTCCATTCTTCGTTTATGTCTATCTTTACTTTGACATCGCTGTTTTTGGCGAGCACCGTGGAAACGAACGGCTCGGGAAGCAGCGCCAGTTTAACGTCGCCCGCCGCCATAGCGTTCGCGAGGTCGGCATGCGACCCCATGAAATGCACCGTTACGTTTTTAAGGCCGTTTGCGTCGAGTATCTTACCCAGAACGTACTCAGGCGACGAGCCCTGTCCGGTGGCGTATATCGTCTTACCGGCGAGGTCGGCTATGCCGCCCACCGTGTCGCCGTTTTCGAGTATATACAGCACGCCCATAGTATTTACGGCTATTGTACGGATGCTGCCTTTTGTTTTGTTATAAATAACTGCCGCGAGGTTTGAGGGTATAGTGGCTGCATCGACTTCGTTGTTTATTATTTTAGGGCTTATCTGGTCGGGGTTTGAGAGCAGCGTAACGTCGTACGAGTCATCGCCGAGCAGCTTAATAAGCCCCATACCTGTCGGCCCCGTGAGAGTCGCAACAGATACGCGCGCGGTGTCTCCGGGGCCCGCAGCCGCGCAAGCGGTAAGGAGCGATACTGCCGTAAGCGCCGCAAGTAAAAACGATAATATCCTTTTCATATAAAATCCTTTCATGGGCTCAACGCCCATTATATAAATTTCTGATCAACGGTATAAAGCATCGATGTATTCCACGGATCGTTTTAATCCTTCTATGGTCTTCGTTTCCAATACGATCCGGCAATCATGCTTTCCGGCAAGTTTAAAATATTTATTCAAATCTATCTCGCCCGTGCCGAGCACAAGGTGGTTCTTCTTTTCCAAAGCGTCGTGAAAGTGCATATGAAACAGCTTTTCCTCATGCTGCATTATAATGCCTTCATCGCCTCCGCCGATGCTCCAGTTATGCCCTATATCGAATGTGAGCGCAAAAACGCTGCTTTCGAGCAGCAATTCCAGCCCTTTTTGTGAAAAATACTTAAACCCGTCGGAGTTTTCTATACATATCCTGATATCGAAACCGGCGATAGCTTTTTCGCACCTGTCACGGAACGTTTCAAGGCTCTTCAAATAGTTATCCATGTATTCGCCGAAAAGATAAATCCTTCTGTCCGGCAAAGTAAAATAGACTCCGTCAGGCAGGTGCATATTGATGACAGGGACGCCGAGCAATTTTGCCGCCTCGATAGTTTGAAGAGCTGTATCCAGATACGCGCTCGCCACCTGCTTATTGAAATCGCAGACGTTGAAATTTTCATCGAGATGTATCGTGTAATAGATGCCGCGGCTTTCGGCAGCTTTTAGAAATCTTGATACTTCGATATTCTCCAGCTGATATTGCGGCAGGTTCATATTGAGTTCGATGAAAGACAAACTCAGCTCTTCGCACAGGGCGGCGCACTCTTCAAGGCTCTTTGTTTCGACTAATGCCGGCATTCCAAACCGCATACCGTCACCTCCAAAATTCAATAACAATCTATATTTCCTTTTTTGATATCGACGTTTTTACCTGCACGCCGTCGATGAATCCCAGCTTTCCCGTCAGGCTGTTTATTTCGTCAAGTTCGCCCGCGAGAGCAATGGTTACCACCGAAACTCCGTATTCGGGCATCGGCAGGCCCATGCGCCCCTTTACTATTCCCTTAAAGCCCGCTACAAGAGAATTGAATTCGCCCTGGGAGCGCTCCGGGTCGTGGAGTATCGCGCTTATAACGGCAATGCGTTTCATAAAAATCTCCTTGCATCAAAAAACCTGCCCGGAGGGCAGGTCGAAAACGCTAATAATAACGCTGTTAAGGCTGCCTTCCGATCGAGACGGATCTTAAATCGTCAGGTAAATATTTATTTCTGATAAGGCGAAAGAAACATCTCTTACGCATCTATGTGAATAATATCACAATCAAATGAAAATTACAATACATAAATGATCATTTCAGCTGCAGGACGGTCATGCGCTTTGCAAAGCCGAGGTCTTCATAAAACGGGAATACGCCCTCGTTTCCGTCTGCGACCCCGACGTTTATTACTTCGCATCCGTTTTGCTTCATCCATTCGATGCCTTGCTGCGCGAGGTATGAGCCGAGGCGGTTTTTTCTGTATTGCGGCTCTATATATATGGAATCGAGCTCTCCTTTTTTATTTTCGATGCTGCAGACGCAATACCCGACAGCTCCTCCGGCGTCGAAAGCAGCCTCTATCCTTAAACGCTCTTCGGGGATCGCGCGGAACTTAGCGCAGCGCATCTCAAACGTCTGCTCTTTGTAGTGCTGCTTAAAATTACTTGAGTTCGCTAAATGCTGTTTGTTGAGCTTTTCCCACAGAGGTTTTATTATGGCTATATCATCTGATTTCAGGATCTGCGTTCTATAATCCATGCTGTCTCCCTTAAGAAGTTATAAAAATACTGCATAGATCAGTTAAACCTATGCAGTATTCCGAGTTCTCCTGAACAATTGCCCGGAGAAGATTACGCGTTGCAGCAGTGTCAGCTTTTTGCGGCTTTCTTTCTGGCAGCCATCAGGATTATGCCGATAATAGCTACAACAGCTCCCGCGATGACCCATACGAGGTACGATTCAAGGCCAAATACATTCATGCTCGATTCGAAGCCAAATACCGGATTGGCAATTATGCCTGCTACCTGAGCGACTCCGTAAAGAGCTCCGACAACGCCCACTATCGTTAAAATAACACCAACGACCAACATTTAGATTTCCTCCTTAATATACACTATAAATATCAAGAACCAATAGAATCATTATATAGTATATTCTCAGAAATGCAATATTATTTCATATGATACCAACAAAGAAAAAAGTTATTATTATTTAACAGTACCGTATATATGACATAAAACATATCCGGCTTAAAACAAAAAACGCCGTTTTAAGGCGCACAAATGAACAGGAAAGCCCTTTACAAAAAAACACATTGCCGTTATAATGATGATTAATATTTTTTAAAGCTTTAACGCAGGATAAAGCCCGTGCGCGGGGTGCGGAGCGAGCAGGGGTATGGTGAAAGCCCTGACACGAAGCGTACGGAGATATCGCCTGCCATGCTTTCCGGCCGAAGGAAGTAAGCCGGGACGGCTTGCGCCCGTTACCGTGCGCTTAAAGATACGGAATTTGATCCGTAATTTTGGGTGGTACCGTGAGAGATACGTCTTGCCCCGATAGGGTAGAGGCGTTTTATTTTATTTATAACTCTTACGGAAAGAATAGATACAGGGAGAGACAGATGCTTTACAAACAGGTAGACAAAGACTTGAACTTTAAGGACAGGGAACTTGAAGTACTCGAATTCTGGAAACAAAACAGGATATTCGAAAAGACCGTGGAGAAAGCCCGGGGATGCGAGCCTTACACGTTTT